>CAYQWR010000199.1:0-5422 GCA_964421235.1 uncultured Thiohalomonas sp.
CAGCAGGCCGCGGGCGTCGATGGGGGCGCGGAAGTGCGCCAGCAGTTCGCGCAACTCGGTATAGGCCTCGTCGAGACCGTTTTTCAGCTGATCGATCTCGCGTTGTGCCGCCGCCCCGCCATCTTCGCTCAGGGTGGTATTGAGCATACTGACCTGGAACCGCAGTGAAGCCAGTGTTTGGGCCAGCGAATCGTGCAGCTCGTGGGCCAGGGCATTACGCTCCTGCATGATGGAGAGACGCTTGGATTCGCTGTCCAGACGCGCCTTCTCGATCGCCATGCCCAGATGGCGTCCGATGCTGGTAAACAGCGCCTTGACCTCGTCGCGGGCCTCGAACTCCGATTTGTCGATAAACAGGTTGTAGACGCCGAGGTTTTTGCCGCGATACTGCAACGGCACCGCGATCATGCCGAGGTTGTCATTGTTCAACAGAGGACGTCCGACGAATTGCTGGCAGGGCAGCAGGTCCTGTTGAAACAGCACCTCGCCTTCGTCCAGCGCGTTGCCGCACAGGCAGCGTTTGACCGGGACCATGCGCTCGTTGGTCACTACCTCGTCGTCCAGTCCGATGCTGGCCACCAGTTCCATCTGATCGCTGTCGGTGAGCAGCCGTACCGTGCCGGCCTTGGCGTTGACGATGTCGCGCATCGTGTAAAGGAAGCGTGTGAGCAGATCCTTGAGATCGCGCGATGCATTGAGGCTGGCGGCGACGTCGTACAACACCTGTAGCGAGTGGGTCTTCTGGGCGATGTGTTCCGTCTGGCGCCGCACTTCCGCGTCGAGATTCTGCGACAAGGACTGCAGCGAGTTGCCGAGGTTGTTGAGGTCTTCCGACAATTCACCGAACTCGTCCCCCGGCTGGACCGGCAAACGCACACTGAGATTGCCGCTCCGCACCCGTGTCGCCCAATCGCGCAACACGGTGAACGGTTCGAGCAGTTGGCGCTGCACGCCCAGTACCAGGGCGACGCCGAAGCCCAGTGTGCCGAGGATGGTGAACAGTTGCAGGGAGAAGAGCAGGGGCGACCAGTGACGGTCACGCCAGGAGACGAAACCGACGACACCCAACAACGCCAGGCAGCACAGCAGGCCGAGAACGGGGATCCATAGGTGATGGCGTTTGAACGCCGTCAGCTTACGGCGCCAGTCCGGTGCAGGAGGCAGCATCCATGTTGCAACTCCCTGCAGGCGTTCACTTTCCTGTAGTTCGTGGGCTTTGCGCATCATCGGATAATGCTCGGAAATACGCCTCTCTTAACAGAAATTTATCGTGTCATAACCGGCGCATATTACCACAATACCGCCCCTGACGGGGCGGGTGGTCATGTCGCCCGACGGGTCCGGCCAGCGCGGCTCAGCTGGAGCAGCCGCCGGATCCGCAGCCGCAGCCGCCCTCGTTGCTGCTGCCGCAGCCGCCACCGGCAGGGGCATAGTTCGGATCGTTGGGATTCATGAAGATGAAGTGGAACTGGCCGGGCTCGATCTCCACGAAATCAATCACGGTTCCCGTGAGCAAGGGGCCATATTGCGGCTCCAACACCACTTCGATGCCCTCGGTGGTGATGCTCAGGTCGTCGTCATGCGGTTCGTCGAATCCCATGCCGTATTCCAGGCCACCTGATTCGGTGGGGCGGGCTGCCAGGCGCAACGCCAGTGCGTTCATGTCGCTCTGTTCGGCGGCGAGGCGGATCTGCTTGGCGGCTTCAGCTGTCACTGTGATCATAATCGGGCCCTTATCGGTTGTACTGCTATGGAGGAGGATCAGGCCGCGCCGGCCTGGGCGCGTCGCTCCCGCACGAAGTCCACGAAACGGCGGGCCCAGCGGTAGCCCTCGACATCGCGCAGGTGCACGTAATTGGCCACCAGGTTTTTGTAGACGATGCCGTCATGGCGTCCGTCCACACCGGTGCCCCGTACCATCTCATAGGCAAAGGTGAGTCCCGGCGGCAGATTTTCAAGCATGGAGTAGTGAAATTCGTGGGCGCTGAACTCACCCGGCACCTGTTCCTTCGGCCACGGATGAGCCCCCAGTTCGCGCAGGCGCACGTAGCCGCGGCCCTGCGGCCTCTCGTACATGGCCACGTCGCCGGGGATGACTCCCACCATTTCATGGCGCTGGTCGCCCCAGCGGATGGAACGGGCCAGATACATCAGGCCGCCGCACTCCGCGTAGGCCGGCATGCCGGCCTCGATGGCGGCGCGGATTTCGTGACGCATGGCGCTGTTGCGCTCCAGGGCGGCCAGATGCGTCTCGGGAAAGCCGCCGCCGATGAACAGGCCGTCGACCACCGGCAGGTGGTTGTCATTCAGGGTATCGAACTCCACCAGTTCGGCACCCGCCTGGCGCAGCCGCTCCAGGTCGCCGGCGTAATAGAAGCCGAAGGCGGCGTCACGGGCGATACCGATGCGCACCGTCGGGCCGGTCACCGGTACCTCGGCAACGGCGGGGGGGGCAATGACCGCCGCGGCCGTTTCCGCGATGGCGACGACCCGGTCCAGGTCGAGCTGGCGCCCGACGGTGGCGGCGATGTAGTCGAGCTTGCGCTCCACTTCGCCCGCTTCGTTGCTGGGGATCAGACCCAGGTGGCGCTCGGAGATGGCCAGCTCTGCATCGCGATGGATGCAGCCGAGCAGGGGGATATCCACATAACGCTCGAACACCTGCCGCAGGCGCTCCTCGTGGCGTTTCCCCGCGACGTTGTTGAGGATGACCCCGGCGATGCGGATGCTGGGGTCGAATTGCAGGAAACCGAGTACCAGCGGCGCGGCGCTGCGTGTCATGCCGAGGACATTGACCACCAGGATCACCGGGGCCTGTAGCAGGGCAGCCATCGCGGCGTTGCTGTACTCGCCCTCGACGTCGATGCTGTCGAACAGCCCCATGTTGCCTTCGACGATGCTGATGTCGCCGGCGTGGCGGGCGAAGGTGGAACGGATCTCACCGTCGCTCATCACCTGGAAATCGAGGTTGTGGCACTCGCGGCCGGCGGCGCGGCTGAGCCACATGGGGTCGATATAGTCCGGACCCTTCTTGAACGGCTGCACCGTCATGCCACGCCGCGCGAGCGCCGCACATAGCCCCAGGGTGACGGTGGTCTTACCCGAGGATTTGTGGGCGGCGGCGACGAGGAGATGGGCCATCGGCGACTCAGGCGGCGGCGCGGAAGCGCCCCTTGTTGCGGGCCTGCCACATGGCCGCGGCCTGGTTTTCCGCCTCTTCACGGGTGGCAGCGCGTCCCATCATGTACAGGGTCACGGCCACGGTGCCGATCACCGCGCCGACACCGTAATCGTCTTCGCGGCTGCCGTCCCACACCTGCATCAGGTGGCTGAGATCAAGTTCATCGGAACGGATATGGCGCCGTTCGAACATCGGCGGCCACTCTTCCTCACTCGTTTCACCGTCACGGACCAGACGTACCAGACAGGCAATATCGGGATTGCGCTCGATTTCACCGCCTTCACCCTTGATCACGGCCATACGCGGTTGCCCCAACAGTTTGCCGGCCTCCTGATGGACGTCGCGGTAACCGGGATGGAAGATACCCTGCATCATGTTCGGGGCATCAAACGGATTCAACATGCGGGCGATGGTATGGACCGGTGAGCGCAGGCCGAGCAGGGGGCGCATCTCGATGATTTGGTGCAGCTTGGGATGCATGAACTCCAGGTCCAGATAGGAAAAATTGTCGTTCTCCAACTGGCGACATGCCTCTTCGAAGCTCTTGGCGACCGGTATGCCGAGCGCGGGTAGCACTTCCTTGGTGTAGATGCGGCCGGCAGTATGGCCGCTGGCGCCATGCATGAAGATGCGCACGCCGTTGTCTGCCAGCAGCAGGGTGGCCAGCAGGTACCAGGGCAACTGGCGCTTCTTGCCGGCATAGGAGGACCAGTCGAGGTCGACCTGCGGCAGGTCGGCGGGAAGCTGCAACGTGGCGCGAATGGCGCGCACGGCCGCCGCCACCTCCTCGGGACTCTCCTCCTTGACGCGCATCAGCATCAGGAAGGCGCCGAGCTGCACCGGCTCCACCTGATCCGCCATGATCATGCGGAAGGCCTCGAAGGCCTCGTCCGGCGACAGGGCGCGGGAACCGTTGCGCCCCTTGCCGAGGATACGGACGTACTGTGCAAACGGATGTTCCTGGGTCATGCACGGCTCCTCGGAGTATCGGTTGGTCACTGTCGTTCCGGAGGGCAAACAGGCTGCGATCCGGCGCGTAATAGGGGCGTTATGGGGACTGCGGCATGGAAAATAAAGGTTAGCAGCGTTTACCCAGGCCGTTGTCCGATACCCCAAAACGCCGATGCCCCTCTACAGGGGCATCGGAAGTAACCCTCGTGCCGGATACCGCCTAGGCGGCTTGGCTGCCGTGGTGCGGATCGATCACCTCGTCGGCCAGACTGGCCGGCACAAAGCGCAACACCCTGATGGCGACGGTGGTCAGGGCCAGCGTCAGCGCGACACCGCCCAGACCCAAACCAAGCTCGGGCAAGCTGGGCGTGTAGCTGTTGACGACGCCGTCGAAGAAGGTGCTGTGCACCGCGTAGCCGGGGAAGATCTCCATCGGGAAGGCCTGTCCGCCGATGACGATGACGTAGACCTGGATGAGGCCACCGATGATCACCAGCGCCGCGGCGATGCCGATCCAGCCACGGGACTTGCCCGTCTTCGGATGGAACAACAGTGCCAGCGGAACCAGGCTGCCCATCACGATCTGGCCCAACCAGAACAGCGAGGTATAGATGCCGCCGTGCAGCAGGATCCACGACTCGAAGGCCCGATGCTTGGCCATGTAGATGTTGGTCAGGTGGTAGGCGAACACGAAGTAGAGCACCGCCGCGATGAACACGCCAAGCAGGTTCTTCAGACGGTTGACCACCACATCGCCCAATTCGCGGTCATCGCATTTGTAGATGGTCATCAACACCAGCATGAAGATCGCCAAGCCGAAGGAGAACGACATGATGATGAACATCGGCGCCAGTACCGCAGTGTCATAGGCCTCGCGCGCCACCAGGAAACCGAAGATGGAACCGGTACCGGTGGTGAGGATCAGACGCCACAGGAAGGAGGCGAAACCGAACGCCTTATAAAAACGCTTCACCGCCGGATTCGGATCGAGCATCGTCCACAGGTAGATGGCAACCAGGCCGAGGAAGCCGGTGTAGAGGAAGATGTTCCAGGCGAATATCGAGCGGAAATTGTAGTGGGTCATCGCCACGATGAGGCGATCCGGACGACCCAGGTCGCACACCAGAACGGTCAGGCCGCCCATCAGCAGGGTGGCCGCCAACAGCCCGGAGAGGCGGCCCAGCGGTTGGTATACCCGCTTGTTGAAGACGGTGCCGATAGAGGCGATGTTCAGCGCACCCGATGCGGCGATGATAAGGAAAATGGCGAACACGTGCGGAAGGCCCCACA
>CAYQWR010000200.1:0-5386 GCA_964421235.1 uncultured Thiohalomonas sp.
CGTCCAGGCGCTGGCCCTTGGCAGCGCGAATATCGCCACCGTTCTGGAGGTCATTCAAAACGTCGCCGAACAGACCAATTTGCTGGCCTTGAACGCGGCCATCGAGGCCGCTCGCGCCGGCGAGCAGGGGCGCGGTTTTGCCGTAGTGGCTGACGAGGTGCGGGCGTTGGCGTCGCGCACCCAGGAGTCGACCCAGGAAATCAGAACCATCATCGATTCCCTGGGATCCAGCTCATCGGCGGCGACCGCCGCTATTGAAGCGGGTCAGCGGCGCTCGAAGGAGACGTTGGAGCGCGCGTCGCATGCGACGGATGCGCTGGAGGAGATCCGGGTCGCCGTGAGTCGTATCTCGGACATGAATGCCAGCATTGCCGGCGCCGCGGAAGAGCAGTCCACGGTCGCGGAGGATATCAGCCGCAACATCACCGACATCGCCAACTCCGTCAATCAAATCGCCGACACCGCGAATGCGACAGCCAGATCGTCCGAGGAACTCACGCAATCCGCGCATCATCTGGAGGCCAAGATCGGCCATTTTCGTCTGAATGATTGAATCGCCTCTCCGAATCGATGAGGTGGACTCGGGATGCCCTGAATCACCCGACGACGTCGTTCGCCCGGCGGTAGTGGCAAATGTTGCAGGTGGGGGATGGGTAGAGCGCAGCGAGACTCATTTATGCGACGGGTCGTACCCGTATGTGGGTGATTGCCGACGCGGACATCGCCACCATCCGCCACACCACCAAGGCTGTCGATCAGCACAAGCGCATCGGCGCCGCGCAGATGGCGCACCAGCTGGGGCTAGCGTCGAATTTTCCTTATGAGCCTGCCCCGAAATTCGGGCTAACCCAGCTCCTCGGCGTTGAGCAGGCGTCGTTGGCGGGCCTGTTCTTCGGCTGCGGCCGCTTCGATTACCTGCAACACCAACTCCACATCGGTCTCTTGCACGCTCTCCTCGAAACGGCCGGTCAGTTCGGCGTCCGGGTGTAAGCTGCCGTTTTTGTACAGCGCCCAGATTTCCTTGGCGTATTTGCTGTCGAGCAGTTCGGGGGCGTACTGGGCGTAGTAGGCGGTAATGCTGCCGACGTCGCGTTCCAGCATCCACTCGGCGTGGTTGTTCGCGGCGGCGTCCACCGCTTGAGGCAGGTCGATGATGACGGGACCATGTTCGTCGACCAACACATTGAACTCCGACAGGTCGCCATGCACCAGCCCGGCACAGAGCATGCGCATCACGTATTGCATCAGGACGCCGTGGTCTGCCAGCGCTTGTTCCGCGGTCATGGCTACGTCGTTCAGGCGCGGCGCCACTTGGCCCTGGCCGTCGGTAATCAACTCCATCAGTAACACGCCGTCGAAGCAGCCGTAGGCCCGCGGGACGCGCACGCCGGCATCGGCCAGACGGTAGAGCGCATCCACTTCGGCGGTTTGCCAAGCCTCGTCCTGCTGGTCGCGGCCGTATTTGGAACCTTTTTCCATGGCGCGGGCGCGGCGGCCGTTACGCACCTTGCGGCCTTCCTGGTACTGGACCGCTTGCTTGAAGCTGCGCTGGTCGGATTCCTTGTAGACCTTGGCGCAGCGGATCTCGGAGCCGCAGCGCACCACGTAGACGGCGGCTTCCTTGCCGCTCATCAACGGGCGGATTACTTCATCCACCAAGCCGTCGTCGACCAGGGGCTGGATTCGTTTGGGAATTTTCATGGCGATAGGGGTGTACGTTATTCAGGGTCGAAACACATAATACGCCAAAATCCCGTATCCCACGGCATAAATAGAGAAAAATCAAGCATTAAACTTGGGGCGCTCATGTTGCTTCCGGGATCGAACGAATCGGCCGATTGCGATGTACGAGCGGCGGAGAAGGCTCGCTGGGTACTATCTGCGAAGCGCCGTCGCCATTCGTTAGCGTCTTGGCACGCGCAAAAAAGTAGCGCCGGAAAGCTCCTAAAGGTGCCCGGCCGCGACTGATTGTTCCGGGTATCACGCGGTTGGCGGTCCCCGTGAGCGAAATGCCCCATAGCTTCTGCTGCCGAGCCGAACTTCTATCCGCATCACCGGCGACAAATTATACTGGGACATCCATTAAGCACGCGGGCCGTAGAACCGGTTATCAATTTCCGGCGCATGTCCCGCGATTGCCTGAAGCGTTGCTAACGAACGCATTTCCACAGGAGTCTGGACATGAATATTGGCCGCATTGCCACCACTCGTTACACCACCAAGGCCTTCGATCCGCACAAGCACATCGGTACCGCGCTGATGGAAGAGATACAGACTCTGCTGCGCTTCAGTCCGTCGTCCACCAATTCTCAGCCGTGGCATTTCGTCATCGTCGCCAGCGACGAGGGCAAAGCGCGTATCGCGAAGGCCACCACCGGTCCCTACGGCGCCAACGAGGCGAAGGTGAAGAACTGCTCGCACGTGGTCGTGCTGTGCGCCCGCACGGAATTGGAAGATGTCCATCTGCAACGCATACTGGATCAAGAAGAGCATGACGGGCGGTTCAAGACGCCGGAAGCCAGGGAGGCAACGCGCAAGGGCCGGCTCTTCTACGCCAACATGCATCGTGAGGACCTGCTCGACACACAACACTGGATGGAGAAGCAGGTCTATCTCGCCCTCGGAACCCTGCTGCTCGGCGCAGCCGCGCTGGAGATAGACGCCACGCCTATTGAAGGTTTCGATCGCGCCGTCCTCGACCGGGAGCTCGGCCTGCATGAGCGCGGCCTGACCTCGGTGGTGCTTGCTGCGCTCGGTTACCACAGCGCCGACGACTTCAACGCCGCCCTGCCCAAATCGCGTCTGCCCGCGGACGAAATATTTACCACCCTGTAGGGTGACCACATCGGGCAATGTTACGATGAATTATATATAGGCTCAGGATCTTTGAATCGGTCCGAACATCGCTTGAAACGATAGTGTTCTGTTCATGAAATCAGGCCGTCGTTCTTCGGCGCCAAACGTCCGGCGTAATCGCAATGCAGGTAATGGCGTGTAAGCCGTCATAAGCCTTTGGTCGCCGTCTCTGTGGGACGGTGCGTTCGCGAATTTTGTTACGCGTCGGTGTAACGGATCCGAATACTGCTGATCACGGTATGGTTTTTGTGGACACATTGCATTCCCAAAGTCGGTTGCAATAATGTGCATGGAGAAGCTATATATGCGATACCAGAAATATGGCAAGTCGACTTGCTCGAAAGGAGGTACCTATGGCTCTTATAAGCTGGTCCGATTCGCTATCGACTGGTATCGCTGAACAGGATAATCAGCATAAAAAACTGATTGAACTCATAAATCAACTCAACAATGCGATTCAGGTAGGTAAAAGCGCTGAAATACTGGAAACAGTGCTAGAGGCGTTGGTGGATTACACGATTTACCATTTCGGATATGAAGAGAAGCTGATGGATCAGCATAACTATCTCAATACTCCAGCACATAAGTCTGAACATGAGAACTTTATTGAGGCTGTCGATGAATTTCAAAGAAAACTGGAATCCGGCAGTGCAGTCATCTCAGTCCAAATCATTAACTTCCTGCGCATGTGGGTGACTGGACATATCATGAAGTCCGACAGGGAAATGGGATTGGAATTGGGCAAGATCGGGGTGAAATAGCAGGAGCCGGTAGTATATTGCCGCCGCGCGCCTGATTCCGACGCACGGAATCCCGCGCAAAAGTATGGGGTTACTGCTGGCCAGGTTGCGTCATCGCTGAGTACATCGAAACTGCGTTAAACATATTATCGTCCGTGCGCTGTGCCGGATGGGGCAAGTCATTCCATTGTATTTGTCGGGCCATAAATCACCTGGCCACTTTCCCTGCTGTCGGCAACCGGATAGCAATCAATGTTGACGTGTTTTTGACATATATCAGCAGCTGATTGAATCATTCAATTCACTTTCGGTGTTTTATCAATATTCACTATATAAACGTTTACGACGCGAATTTTGGTGCCATAATAAACGTGCACAAATTAAATCATAGCAGTGTATGTCGGAGGCATAGCTATGCGGTCAGTGAGGCATGTATCTCCCGAAGCCGGGATACTGGCGGTGGCGCCTACACTGATGACACTGATACTGGGAATACTTTTGTATTCGGCACAGCGATTGTCAGCCTCAAACACCGGTGTCGAAGTCGTCGTCTTTCTGCTTATTCTAATTCTTACCCCGTTAGTGACCTACCTGTTTGGTCGTCGTTTTCTGTCGCGGCTGCTCGGCTCCGATATCGGGCGCATGACTCGTTACGCGCGTTCCGTCGCCAGCGGCGAAAGGAATCTTACGCTGGAAGTCAGTCATGTGGGCACCGTCGCCGAAACCCTGGCGATGCTGGCAGCGCAAATCGAAAAGATCTCGGATCGCGTCAATGCCAATGTCACCAAGATTAATTCCGAAGTCGAACAGCTGTCGGCCGGTAGTAACGAGATCCTGTTTATTTCGCAGATGCAGGCGGCGTCGATAAACGATACGAAGCAGGTGATGTACGACATGGCACAGCGCATCCAGGCGGTATCCGAATTGGCGCGCGATACCGAGGACATTTCCCATAAGGAGAATAGCCTGTCGGCAGACGGGGAATCGGTGGTGTTGGACGCGGTTCGAGTGATGAAAGAAATCTATGGTGCCATGACGGCGGCTGCGCAGGAGATCCACGATCTGACCGAGCATGCGCATGATATCGACAAAATCGCGGTGACCATTCGCGATATAGCAGAACAGACCAACCTGCTGGCCCTGAACGCGGCGATCGAGGCGGCGCGGGCCGGAGAACAGGGGCGCGGTTTTGCGGTGGTAGCCGACGAGGTCAAGAAGCTGGCCGAACGGACCGCGCAGTCCACACGGGAAATCACCGGCACCATCAAACTCATGCAGGATAAAACGAAGGAGGCCACCCAGGGGATCGGTCAGGCCATGCCGTTGGTGCAGGATGGCGTGGACAAGGCTGGTCGTGCGGCCGAGGTTCTGAAGAGTATCCGTGAAGAGTCGCAGTACACCCTGGAGAAGATCAGTCAGCTGGCCTCGGAGATGGATGAGCAGTCCGGCATGGTGGCCAATGTGGTGGATAGCGTTACCCAAATATTGGATATGACGGCCAATACCGATACGGTGGCGGAGCGGACGTTGCAGGCCTCGGTTAATTTGTCCAATACCGCCATGGAGTTGTTGCATGAATCCATGCTGACCGGTTCCAGGACCGGCAGCAATGATGATGTTGCGGAAGACGTATCTGAAGCGGCAACAGTATAACCAGTCTATTTGCAAAGAAGGAGGTCGTGATGGCTCTTATAACGTGGTCCAATATGCTTTCCACAGGTATCGCGGAACAGGATAATCAGCACAAGAAGCTTATTGATCTGATAAATAAGCTCAACGATGCCATGCAG
>CAYQWR010000201.1:0-5374 GCA_964421235.1 uncultured Thiohalomonas sp.
TGGTGCGCGCGGACTTCAGCGTATAGGCAGCGTCCGCCCAACTCTTGAAACGGCTCTCGAAGTGTTGCGCCATGGAGCCAATAGCCATTCGCTGCTATCATAGGGCATTCGTAACACCCGCATATATCCAGAGGATTACCGTGATGTCCAAGTTGCATGCCATAACAAGAGGTGCAGGTTTTATCGTCATGCTGGGGATCGTGCTGACGCTATCCGGCTGTGGCATCAATAACATTCCCGCCGACAAACAGAAGGTGGATGCCAGCTGGAGTCAGGTGATGAACGAGTATCAGCGACGTACGGATCTGATCCCGAATCTTGTCGCCACGGTAAAGGGGTATGCCACTCACGAGGCGGACGTACTGGAAGCCGTGACGAACGCTCGCGCCAAGGTGACGCAGACCAAGATTCCCGCCGATATCCTCACCAACCCCAAGGCGTTTCATCAGTTCGAGCAGAATCAGGCGACGCTGGGCGGGGCGCTGTCTCGGCTCATGATGGTGACGGAGAATTACCCGAACCTGAAAGCCAACCAGAATTTCCTGGCCCTGCAATCGCAACTGGAAGGGACCGAAAATCGCATCGCCGTGGCGCGCCGCGACTACATCCTGGCGGTGCAGCAGTACGATACGGAACTCACCACCTACCCGGGGCGCTGGTATCACTCGCTGCTGTACTCCAACTACAAGATGATCCAGAACTTCACCATCTCGGAACAGGCGCAACAGGCGCCCAAGATTAAGTTCTGAGGCCGTGACGTTGACTGAAATGGAGACTAAATTCGGCGTGCTGCGGATGTTCGCGCGGCGCGTCATCGCGCTGGGACTACTGTTCGGACTGGTAGCGGCCGCGCCGGTCTTTGCCGCCGGCAATTCCAAGGACGCCGGCATGCCGGCGTTTCCGGCGCTGACCGGTCCTGTGGTGGATCAGGCGCACATGCTGCCGACCGCAGTATTCGACAGCCTGTCGCAGAAGCTCGCGGGCTACGCCAAGGCCAATGGCACGCAACTGGTCGTCGTAACCCTTCCGACGCTGAACGGCTATCCCATCGAAGAATATGGTTACCAGTTGGGGCGCCACTGGGGCATCGGCCAGAAGGACAAGAATAATGGCGCGCTGCTGATCGTGGACTTAGGCGAGAAGAAGGTGCGTATCGAGGTGGGTTACGGCCTGGAGGGTACGCTTACCGACGCCCAGAGCTTCAACATCATCCACAACATCATCGTGCCGCGCTTCAAGCGGGGCGATTTCGCCGACGGCATCGTCGCCGGTACCGAAGGGATTCTCGCCGTGCTGGGCGGCAAGCCGGGCGCCGTGCCGCAGCAGTCGGCGCGTGCACACGGCGGGACCGGGTTTCTCATGCTGATCATCTTCATCTTCTTCGTGTTGCCGCTGTTCGGGTCGATCCTGGGCCGTGGAGGTCGCACGGGGAGCAGCGGATGGCTGGCCTGGTTGCTGCTGGGGATGTTGGGCGGCGGAGGTCGTGGCGGCGGATTTGGGGGCGGTGGAGGATTTGGTGGCGGCGGCGGCTTCGGTGGATTTTCCGGCGGCGGCGGATCGTTTGGCGGCGGCGGTGCCTCTGGAGGTTGGTGACACATGATTAAATTCTCGGAGCAGGACAAGGCCCGGATCACAGCGGCGATTTGCGCCGCCGAAGAAAAGACCAGCGGTGAATTCGTGACGGTGGTGGCGCGTTACAGCGACCACTATATATTCCTTCCCTTGCTGTGGGGTGCCATGATCGCGTTGCTGCTGCCCGGGATATTCATGCTGTTCTCCGTTCCGCTCTCCTGGGTCCACACGTATCAGATTCAACTGGCGGTCTTTATAGCGCTGACGGCGCTGTTCCTGTTCGTTCCCGAACTGCACTTGCTGCTTGTTCCCCGGCGGGTAAAGCATTCACGCGCGAGCCGCCTCGCAAAGGCCCAGTTCTATCAGCAGGGCGTACACATGACCAAGCATCACTCGGGCGTGCTGTTCTTCGTCTCGCTGGCAGAGCGCTACGTGGAAATAGTGGCCGACAGGGGCATTCACGAAAAAATCGGCGAGGCCCGCTGGCAGGAGATTGTTCAGCTATTCGTCACGCATATGCAAAAGGGCGAGGTAGCGGAAGGTTTCGTGGTCGCCATCGGCGCCTGCGGCACCGCCATGGCCGAGCATTATCCGCGGGAAGCGGACGATGTGAACGAGCTCTCCGACGGCTTGATTGAGATATAGGGTTGGCCGGAGAAACGGTAAAACAGATACCCATCACGCTCTGGGCAAGAACCGATGGCTGAATAGGAACAGGTCACTTGTCGCCTGCTAACGCGTCATCTCTGTAACCGCGCTATCTTCTTCTCCAAATCCTTGGGCGCAATAAACGCCAACGTCTTCCGTCCGGTACGCCGCCGAAACAACAGCCCACGCTCGGCCGACTGCAGCAGGTCGGCACGGGCCGTTCAACCTGTCATTTGTCTCTACTCGCGCTCATTCGTGGACCCTATGTCTCGGTCCGGGCCGTGCGTCGCCGCGCACCAGTCGCGCCAGACATCGCGGTAGATCGCCTCCATTGCCGCAGCAAATTTTCGCCCGTCCATCAGCGGACTCTCTTGCATGCGCAGACGCAGCGTATGGCGCAGCTGATCCAGTGCCGCGAGATCGGCGGCGAGCGCAACGGCTGTCCGCACAAATCCTGCATCGTCGAAAGCCGCCAACTCGGTGAGACCCAAATTATTCAGTTGGCTCCAGCCCGCCCGACCGACGACGGTGTGGCCCACGCGGGTCACGACCGGCACCCCCATCCAGTAGGCGTCGAGGCTGGTGGTGTGGCCGTTATAGGGCAGCGTGTCGAGGCAGATGTCGATGCGCCGGTAGGTTTCCAGATACTGGCGGCGCGGACGGAACGACACGAATTCCAGCCGCTCCGGCGCGACGCCGAGCCGGTCGCGGACGCGCGCCCGATGCGCGCCCTCCGGCGACATCACGATCAGCCGGGAAGCCGGCAGGGCCGCCAGCACCTGCGCCCACAGCTCCAGGCTCTGGTCGGTCACCTTGCAGAAGTTGTTGAGGCAGCCGAAGGTGATCGCACTGTTGGCGGCGGCCGGTAGCGGATTGACCGGCGGCCCGTCCGTCAACGGGTCGTAGCACCAGAAAGTATCGGGTAGCCAAATGGACTGCTCGGTGTAGCGGTCGTCGCCCAGCTCCGGTGGGTCCAGCCAGGGGTCGGTGAGGCGGTAATCGATGGCCGGCTGGCCGGTGGTGCCGGGATAGGCCAGCCAGGCGATCTGCAGCGGGGCCGGCTTGCGCGCAAACAGCAGCGGCCGGCCGCGCGCCATGTGCATGGTGAGGTCGATCAGGATGTCGATGCCGTCGCGATATATCAGCGCCGCGGCTTCTGCGTCGCTCAGTCCGTGGATCGAACGCCAGACGTCGGCGTAGGCGGCGATGCGTTCGGTGATGGCATCCGGCGCCGCAACGTCGGCATAGCAATAGATCTCCACCGCTTGACGGTCGTGATGGGCGAACAGCGGCGTGATGAAGAACGCCTGGCAATGGTCGCGGAAATCGGGCGACACGTAGCCGATGCGCAGCCGCCGCTCCGGCGCGGCGTCGTGGTCGGCGTGCGCCGCCTGCGGCAGTGCCGCATGACGTTGCCCCCAGCGCTGCGCTTCGTGCAGGAGCGCCTGTTCGTCATAGCCGGGGTGAAATGAAAGCAAATAGAGCAGATTGCCGTGGGGCTCCGGATCGTCGGGCGCCAGTGCCATCGCCCGCCGGTAGGCGGCAATGGCATCGTCCAGTTGGCCGATATCCTTCAGCGCATTGCCGAGATTGTTGTGCGCCACGGAAGAGTCGGGATTCAATGCGATGGCCTCGCGCAGGACGCGGGCGGCCTCATCGGCCTGTCCTCGCGCCTGCAACGCAACGGCCATGTTGTTGTAGGCATCGGGGTTGTCGGGAGCGCAGGCGATCGCGCGCCGGTAATGGTCGATGGCGGCGGTCAAATTGCCCAGCGCACGCAGGCTGTTGCCCAGATTCACCAGGGCGGGGCAATTGTCGGGCTCGATTTGCAGCGCGTGGTCGTAGGCGTCGACGGCCTCCGCGTCGGACCCGCGCGCGGCCAAGGCATTGCCGCAGTTGAACCAGAGCACGGCCGACTCCGGCGCCCGTTGCAGTCCCAATTGCAAAATCTCCACGGCGTCGTCGAACAGGCGCAGCCGGGTCAGTGCATTACCGAGATTGTTATATAGGGGCAGATAATCGGGTTGCTGTTGCAGCCCCTCGCGCAACACGTCGACGGCTGCGACGGCGTCGCCGGCGGCATCCAGCGCCACGCCGAGGCTGTTGCGTATCGCGATATCCCGCGGTGCCAGTGCATGCGCCTCGCGGTAGGCCGTCGCCGCTGCGGCGAATTGACCCAGCGCCTGAAGCGCGGCGGCCAGACCGGTCCACGCCTCGACCGATTCCGGACGCAGGTCGCAGGCTGTTTGGAATGCGGCGGCGGCTTCGGCGGTCGCGGCGGCGGCGCTTGCGAGCAAGCCGTGCGTCAGATGGTAGCGCCAGATAGTGGGATCGATGTTGATTGCCTGAAGTACCAAGCGCTGCGCTTCATCAAGCCGGCCCAGCTGCCAGTGGAGGATCGCCAGTCCGTGGATTGCGTCGGCGCATGTCGGTTCCGCGGCCAGCACCGCACGGTAGGCGGCTTCCGCTTCGCGCAGACGTTCCGCCTGATGGTGCTGCACGGCCAGTTCCATGGCCGCCTCACGGTCAAATCCCGACACCGTCATTCAACGCATCCCGCTCTCCAGCCAAGTGAGCAACAAATATATGAAGGCCGATGCCGCGTCAAGCGGACGTCAGACGGCTCGCGCCGATGGGCGTATCGGTATCTGCAAACCTCAGGCGTGAAACTGCCGCACCGCCCCGGCGATGCCCTCGATCACCATCTGGGCGGCGATGACGGTGATGATGACCCCCATCAGCCGGGTCACCACGGCGATGATCGACGGCCGCACCACGGCGGTCAGTTGCTCGCTGAAGCGGAAGGCGATGTAGGTAAGGAGGCAGATCGCGGCGAATACCAACAGCACGATGGCGATATAGAGGCGGTCCGAGTGCTCTCCGGCGAAGTTCAGCGCCGTGGAGATGGTGCCGGGGCCCGCCAGGATCGGGATGGCCAGCGGCGTAGTGGCGATGGTGGTGGCGGCGCCGTCCGCGTCGGCCTCTTCGGGACCGAGATGGTGGATGGATGAGGTGCGGCCGTGCAGCAGCTGATAGCCGACCAGGAACACCAGCACGCCGCCGGCGATGCGAAAGGCCGGGAGCGAGATGCCGAACAGGCGGAAGATCAGGTTGCCGCCGATGGTGAACAGCGCCACCACCACGAAGGCGATCA
>CAYQWR010000202.1:0-5342 GCA_964421235.1 uncultured Thiohalomonas sp.
CTACAGAGGTGTTTCATTGCCGGGTTAATAAGAAACTGAAGCGATCATGAAAAAAATTATCGTCAGACGCGACAACGTCGAGACCGGGGACACCTTGCCCGGTCATCTCCATCCCGTGCTGCGGCGCATTTATTTGTCGCGGCGCCTGCGGGACGCCCGTGAATTGGAATATTCCCTCGACGGTTTGCATTCCTATACGGACTTGAAAGGTATCGCTGACGCCGTCGCCTTGCTCGTGGAGGCGCTGAAAGGGAAAAAGCGCATCCTCATCGTCGCCGATTTCGATGCCGACGGCGCCACCAGCTGCGCCGTGGCGGTGCGCGGCCTGCGACTGCTGGGTGCCAGCGACGTGCGCTTCGTGGTGCCCAATCGTTTCGAATACGGTTACGGCCTGACGCCGGAGATCGTCGCCGTGGCGGCGGAGCAGCAGCCCGATCTGATCATCACCGTGGACAACGGCATCTCCAGCATCGACGGCGTCGCGGCGGCGCGAGAGCGAGGGATTCAGGTGCTGATCACCGATCACCACCTGCCGGGAGACGACTTGCCCGAGGCCGATGCCATCGTCAATCCCAATCAGCCCGGCGATACCTTCCCCAGCAAGAGCCTGGCGGGCGTCGGCGTGATTTTCTATGTGCTGCTGGCGTTGCGCGCCCGGCTGCGCGAAGAAGGCTGGTTCGCTAGTGCCGGCATCGCCGAACACCCAAGCCCCTTCCGGGGGTGTGAACCCAATCTGGCGCAATTGCTGGACCTGGTGGCGCTGGGCACGGTGGCCGACGTGGTGCCGCTGGACCACAACAACCGCATCCTGGTAAGCCAGGGCCTGGCGCGCATTCGCGCCGGGCGCTGTTGCGAGGGGGTGCGGGCGCTGCTCGACGTGGCGGGGCGCAATCCGCGGCAACTGGTGGCCGCGGATCTGGGTTTTGCGGTGGCGCCGCGCTTGAACGCCGCGGGACGGTTGGAGGACATGTCGCTGGGCATCGCGTGTCTGCTCAGCGATGATGCCGCGCAGGCGCGCGGGATGGCGACGCGCCTGGATCAACTGAATAAGGAGCGCCGCGGTATCGAGGCGCAGATGCAGAAAGAGGCCCTGGCGGCGATCGCCGCATTACGGGTCAGCGAAGACGACCCCGCCTTGCCGGTGGGGGTGTGTTTATTTCAGGAGCAGTGGCATCAGGGCGTGATCGGCATCCTCGCTTCGCGCATCAAGGACCGCCTGCATCGCCCGGTGATCGCCTTCGCCCAAGCCGGCGAAAATGAACTGAAAGGCTCAGCGCGCTCGGTGAGCGGCGTACATATCCGCGACGTACTCGATGCCGTGGCGGCGCACCACCCCGGGCTGGTCAGCAAATTCGGCGGGCATGCCATGGCGGCGGGTCTGACCCTGCCCAGGCAAAACCTCGCGGCCTTCAGCGCCGCCTTCGACGAGGAAGTGCGGTGTTATCTCGCGCCGGAGGATTTGCGCGGCGTGGTCCTCAGCGACGGCGAACTCGCCGCCGAAGAATTGAACCTGGACTTCGCCGAGACCTTGCGCAGCGCAGGACCTTGGGGTCAAACCTTCCCCGAGCCGGTGTTCGACGGCGCCTTTGAGATCATCGACCAGCGCATCGTCGGTGAGCGCCACCTCAAGATGGTGCTGAAGGCGGCGGGGAATGACAGGTTGTTCGACGCCATCGCCTTTAATTACGGTGAACGCGGCGTGCCGCGCGATACTCCACAAATACGGGTAGCCTACCGGTTGGATGTCAACGAGTATCGCGGCCAGCGTAGCGCCCAGTTGTTGGTTGAGCATATAGAAATTAACTAATACCACCTCGAATATGTCAATGACTATTGTAGTCACTTGCATAGCCTCCACTGAGGCTTTAAGCTCTCGATTACACGGGTAACCTGGAGTTACTGAAAATAACCATGAATCGCTGGTTTGGAATGTTTCTGGCGGCGGCGATATTGTTTGGGCAAATGGCCTTGCTCGAACATGAGTATGATTTTGCCGCCCATAAGTCCGGTGATACCTGCGTTACCTGCCTTCACGCTACCCCCTTAAGCCACGCCATGACGGGCACCGTCGCCCTGGCCGTGCCGGTGGTGGTGGTTCGCGCCGAGTTTTATTCCCGCGATTTGCTCGCGCCGACTGTTGACGGCGTCATCTATCACGCCCGCGCACCTCCCTTCTCTTCCTTCGTTTAGTTCCCTCTTGATTTGTTGCGCACCGCTCTGCCCGTTCGGCAGGGCGGTGTTTGGGCATGGCTCCATGGGGGCCGTGACTCGATCGTCCGGGACATGAATTCCGGATCACTCATTTAGCGGAGGAAGATACATGTTACGTCATCTACTGTGCGTCGCGGCTGCGGCCGCACTCGCCGCTCCGGTCATGGCCGCCGAGCCGGCCGCCGGCGCTGCCGATCAACGCTTGGACAAGCTGGAACAGCGGCTCGACCGACTCGAGAATTCGCCGGCGAGCAATCCGCCGTCGTCCATCGGCAGTTTCAATCCCGCCGTTTCGGTGATCCTGTCCGGCATCTATGCCGGTCTCTCCGAGGATCCCGCCAACTATCACATCAGCGGTTTTCCCCTGCCGTCCGATGCGGAGTTTGGTCCCGGCGACCGCGGCTTCAGCCTGGCGGAGAGCGAGTTGGCGGTATACGCCAACATCGATCCCTATTTCTACGGCGCCTTGATTTATTCACTGCACCCCGACGATACCGCCTCGGTGGAGGAGGCCTATATCCAGACCCTGGCCTTGAACCACGGCTTCACCATCAAGGCCGGGCGGTTCTTCTCAAGCATCGGCTATCTCAATTCCCAGCATTCCCATGTGTGGGACTTCGTGGACGCGCCGCTGGTTTACCAGGCCTTCCTCGGCGGCCAGTTCGGCGATGACGCGGTGCAGGTCAAGTGGCTGGCGCCCACCGACACCTTTATCGAGCTCGGCGCGGAGGCGGGGCGCGGCCGGGGCTATCCCGGCAGCGACCGCGATATGAACGGCGTGGGCGCCGCCACCCTGTTCGCCCATGCCGGCGGTGACATCGGCTTCAGCAACAATTGGCGTGTGGGCGTGTCGCTGCTCAACACCTCGCCGCGGGACCGCGACTTCACGGAGACGGACCTGGCCGGCAACGACGCCTTCAACACCTTCAGCGGCCACAGCCGCACATATGTAGTGGATGCGGTGTGGAAGTATGCCCCCAACGGCGATCCGGTCTATACCAACTTCAAGCTGCAGGCGGAGTACATGCGGCGTCACGAGGACGGGGACGTGACCTATGACGCGGACGGCGCGCTCGGCGCCACCAACTCGGGGGCCTACGACGCGAAACAGTCAGGCTGGTACTTGCAGGGCGTTTATCAATTCATGCCGTATTGGCGGGTGGGTCTGCGCACGGAACGTCTGGATCCCGGTTCGGTGGACTACGGCGCTAACAACGCCAATCTGGCGGCTCCGGACTACAACCCGTCGCGTAATACCGTCATGGTGGATTATTCCCTCAGCGAGTTCAGCCGTATCCGCCTGCAGTACGCCCGCGACAAGGCCTATCAGGGCGTCACCGATAAACAGATCTTCGTCCAGTACCTGATGAGCCTCGGTGCTCACGGTGCCCATCAATATTGATTGCAAGGAGCCTGATCATGAAAAAATTATTATTGGCCTTGTCCATGGCGGCGGGCACATTGCTGAGTCCCTATGCCTCGGCCCTGAATGTCTTCGCCTGCGAACCGGAATGGGGGGCGCTGACCCGGGAACTGGGCGGCGATCGCGTATCGGTCTATGTGGCGACCAATGCCTTCCAGGATCCCCATCACATCCAGGCCCGGCCCAGCCTGCTGGCCAAGGCGCGCGGCGCGCAGCTGGTGGTGTGCACCGGTTCGGAGCTGGAGATCGGCTGGCTGCCGGTGGTGCTGCGGCAGTCGGGCAACGACGCGGTGCAGCCCGGCAAGCCCGGCTATTTCGAGGCGGCGGACTACATAAAGAAGTTGGAGGTGCCGACGGTGCTCGACCGTTCCGCCGGCGATATCCATCCGGGCGGCAATCCCCATATCCAGACCGATCCGCGCAATATCGCCATCGTCGCCGGCGTCCTGACGAAGCGCCTCGCCGAGATCGATCCGGGCAACGCCGATTACTACCGATCGCGCTATCAGGATTTCGATACGCGTTTTGAGGCGGCCATCCAGCGTTGGGAGAAGGAAGCGGCGCCGCTGCGCGGTACGCCCATCGTGGTGCACCACAAGGCTTTCGCCTATCTCGAGAACTGGTTGGGCCTGAAGGAAGTGGCACAACTGGAGCCCAAGCCCGGCGTGGAGCCCACCAGCGCCCATCTTGCCGAGGTATTGGATCAGTTGAAGCACCAACCGGCAAAGATGATTCTGCGCACGCCCTATAACAGCGAGCGGGCCTCCGAATGGCTCAGCGAGCGCGCCAAGATACCGGCGATTGTAATCCCGGATACGGTGGGCGGTTCCGAAAAGGCCAAGGATTTATTCGGCTTATACGATGATATCGTGCAGCGTCTCTTGAGTGCATTGCAATGAACATGGAAGGATTGGATATCGGCATCCTCGGGCCCGCGTTCTGCGCGGGCCTGCTGGTGTTGTCCACCCATGTCCCCATGGGCCGGCAGGTGCTGGCCCGCGGCATCGTGTTCATCGATCTCGCCATCGCCCAGATCGCCGGTTTGGGGGTGATCGCGGCTGACGCCCTGGGTTGGGAGCCGCAAGGTTATGCGGTACAGGTGGCTGCGGTCAGTGCGGCTCTGGTGGGCGCGGGGCTGCTGACCTTTACCGAACGGCGATGGCCGGATATGCAAGAGGCCTTGATCGGTGTGTTGTTCGTATTGGCCGCCTGCGCCGGTCTATTGTTGTTGGCCAACAATCCCCACGGCGGGGAACAGTTGAAGGATCTGCTTGTAGGGCAGATCCTGTGGGTGAGCTATAAGCAGCTCATTCCCATTGCGTTGCTGTACGGTTTTATCTTGGCGCTGTGGTTCACCGTACGCTCCAAGTTAGGTCCGATCGGCTTCTATGCGATGTTTGCGATCGTCGTGACGGCATCCGTGCAACTGGTGGGCGTATATCTGGTGTTCGCCAGCCTGATCATCCCCGCGTTGGCAAGCCGCTTCTATGGGTCGCAACGCCAGTTGACCGTCGGTTATGTCACCGGCGTATTGGGTTATGCCCTGGGACTGGCATGTTCCGCGATCTTCGATCTGCCGTCGGGCGCGGTGGTGGTATGGGCGTTGGCGCTGTGCGGCATCGCCTTTGCTTCGCGCGCCAAAAAATCCAGCTTGGCGGAATTGAGAATGGGAGAAGATTTATGAAACGGCTGATTAGCATACGGCGAA
>CAYQWR010000203.1:0-5289 GCA_964421235.1 uncultured Thiohalomonas sp.
AGAGGTCGTGATGGACACCATGCCAATTTTCGACCCCGCACCAACGACCCCGATTCCAACCGCTACGCCGACGAGGTCGGCATACAGCAACGGAATATCTCCTGGCATTGACCCTGGCGGCACAAAGATCGACCGCGGAACAATGGCATCAACAATGACAAAAATCACTTTTATATTTGCGACAACAAGGACGAAATGAATCGGGACACAATTGTCGGCCGCACTATCCGGACAGCACGCTTCGGCAGGGGTCGAAGCCACCTGCCCGCGGCGGACAGGCACAGATATCGGGGAGGCGCACGACAACCATGTCCATACGGCATGACACAACGATTCTCGACCCCGGGAACCCAGGCGCGCACAGCGCAACGGTAGGAGAGCCCGCCGCCCTGACGTTGGATCGAAGCGGTGTGATCTGTGATTGCAACAAAAGCGCCGAAGCGTTGTTCGGCTTTCAGCCGGGCGAACTCATCACTCACCACATCTCGTTATTATTGCCGCAACTATCCCGGACCGAATGGCTGCAAGACGGGCACCCAAATCCGCAGTTGAAATTCCTCTGCCGCATCGGGCAGCAATTCTACGCAGTGGCGCAAGACGGCAGCCAATTCAACAGCAGGCTGTTTCTTATCGACTTGAATAACGAGGAAAGGCCGCAATTGCGGCTGATCATTCGACGCGCGGAGAGCACTCAGCACACCTAGCACGCCGTTTGACTGGTCGAGCCGATATTCAAACTGCGCCCGCGACATTGCGAAATTGAAATTATTTCGAATCTGAACTCTTTTCTTGTCAGAGATGTTCTGCAAATATTTCTCCAACTCGTTGATATTATTACTGAACGAGTCAGGACGGTGATCCTGGCACGGTGGTTGCCCTGAGAATTTGCGTCCGGTATCCAACCGGATACGCCGATAAACCGAGGGGGAATCGAAATGAATACGCGCCTGCCATACCTGTTATGCGCCCTGCTTCTGGGATTACCTGCAATGGCCGCAGCACGCAGCAGCGGCACACCTCATTGGGGCACCCCTCCCCAATCCGGCAAGACACAGTTCCACGGAGAGTGCTGTTACAACGATCCGATCGGCCACGGTGTACAACCCGGAGCCAAGCCCAAGAGTGTCCCTAAAAGCGGAGCGTGCAACCTCGCCGGCGTTTGGAAGGAGAGCCCTTATACCTACGCCACGGGGGAAAAGCGCATGACGCTGCTGTATACCCCGAAATCGACCTTGTTCGAATACAAAATCGATGAATCAGGCTGGCGCGGCAACCTCTACGAACTTCTGACTTATGACGCAAAAATGCACACCGTACTGATATTCAGTCACGCCAAGACCACCAACATTATGGGCTATGCCGAAGGAACGGTGAGCCCCGACTGCCATCATATCAGCCTAGTAGAACACTACTCGGACTTTACCACACGCAAGGTTCAGGAGAATTTCGTCCGGCATTGAGGCCGGCGGCGTCACTCAATCGACAGAATCGCCAAGGAGTCCGACATGGTCATCTCTCCAAACATATTCACCGCATCGCCGCAGTTTCGCTGGCACGCATTCATCCCACGCGCTCTTCGCATCACAGGCGCAACCTTTATGTTCCTGCTGGCCACAGGTGCCGCTCATGCCAAGGCGACTATAAGCGTCACGCCGGTCACGCCGCCAACGCTGCGCGTCACGGTCGGTCACGCCGGCAGCGTTGTTGGCAATCGCATCGTAGTGTTCAAGGTCTCACGCACAGAAAAGCCTACAGGCGTTCTCGGGAGCTGTCACAAAATAGAGAACGTCAAACTATTCGTGGACTCCTATCTCTTTAAGACAGCCGTCGGCAACACGGTCACCGACAAGAATGCAGGTGTCGGATACCTGACCATGGATCCCCCCTTGTGTACGTTCTCCCGCAAACTAACCGCCACACCCATCTCCGACGACGGGTACCGCGCGATTTGCCAGGACGTAAAGGGCCCCGTGACCAAACGAATTAGCCACCCGTACGGCGTAGACTTCAGCGACAACTCCGGATGGGGAATCGACGACGTCAACGACGACTTGAAGGACCAACACCGCCAGTTCACAGCCGAGGTGCGTTGTCTCGGTCCCGTGCGCGGCGAGCCGGTCAACCCTCCTCCACCGCGGGGACATCCGGTCAACGGGAACGGCGCTTCGAACAGCGCACAGTGCAACTTTTCCGGTTCGTGGCCCGTCTGGATGGCCGGGGGCTCGCAGCGTCAGCCGATACCGTTTGCGCCCGACGGCAAGGCAACGGTGAGCGTTTATCGCGCAACGCCCAACGCTTCCCGTGTCGAGGGTCACGCCTTCGTACGACTGATCGGAAGGCAGTACCGTCTGATCGTCACTCTCCACGACCCCAATCAACCAGAGACCTTCGCCACCTTTACTGGAGCATTCACGAACAACCAGTGCGACACGGCCGAAGGTGAGTACTACGGCCACAACGGCGGGCGAGTGACCTTCGAGGGCCGTTACACGATGAAACGGTTTCAGGGAAACGCCGCACCGGTACGTTCACCGGTGGGTCGTCCAACGGGATCAAACACGGCACCTCGTCCGGCGAATCCTATCTGGCACTCGGCGGTACTCCCCCGGATCCCCAACTGGCGCAAGCATCCCTGAGTAGACACCCAAGGAGGCAACCGGCATGCAGCAAGGGAATTATTTGAACTACGGTCGTAGCGCGTTCAGCCAAAGGCGATTTTCGGCAGCGCTACAGCCGGAATTGGCCGTCGCCGCGGCAGACATACGCCCAAGTCCGACAAGCCCGGCGACTTCGGCAACGGCACGCGTTCGATACACGTTTGGAACAACGTCGACAACCTAACGGAGTACATGATGAATCCACTAAATAAGACTCTGCTCCTGGCATTGTCCACTTGCCTCTATCTGGTCTCGCTGAGAGTCGTAGCCGCGCCCATTGCGCCAACAGCACCTTGGTCGCCCCAGGCCGACAAGATGGTGGCGACGTGGAGCAAGCTATTCCATCAACACATGACCAAAGAGGGCAGTTTGAAAACAAGCTGCAATTTCCCGTCAGCGGCAACGGTAGGCGTTAAAGCCTACCCGGGCAGCCTTGCTATCAATTGGGCGCGGGGTGGGGGCTCGGTATCCGACTCTGAGGACGTCCCCATGGTAGAACTGGTGACGAAGGATCCGCTGAACAAGGTCATCGCCTGGTACAAGCACCATTACCCCCACTTGAAGGCAAAACGCATATTCGAGACCGCCGGACCGGGAATCAACTATCTGACGGTCGACCAGGCGCAGTACCGACACCATCCCGCTGACGTCGACGTCACTTTCCAGAGTGGCCGGTACGGCGGCTGCGGTGGTCTGCTTGAGGCACCGGCGGCATACCGAACCTCGATGCGTATCTACTATCGGCCGCACAAGCAATAGATATTCCCTAAAGCCCATCTCAAAATTCGGATCAATAAATCTTAACCACGGGGAACACGGGGTGCACGGGGATTATCGGGGTAGCCATTTTGGCGGGAAATTCCCCGCGTCCCCTGTGTCCCTCTCGGTTCGCGCTTGGCCTTGTATTTTTGAGACAGGCTCCAATCATTCGGAGAAATAACCGTGAATATTCGTTTTCATAATACGCGCCACGCCGGGATTGCCGTCGTACTGCTGGCCCTGGGAATGGCCACGCCAAGCATCGCCACGGCGCGCCAGATATCGCAACAAGGGCGCAACATCACCCCCCATCTGCAATCATGCGCCCGCGAAGACGCAGTCGATCACGCCAGTTTGACGGCCTGGTTTTCCTGCATGCACGGCGAGGTCAACCCGCCACCGCAATATGAAACCAGCGCTGTCGCGGAATATTGGGTTCGCCGCAGACAGTGTCGGAGCAAGTACAACGCCATGCTCCAGGCGCATCGCAATTACCAAGCATGCGAAAAGCGCCTGAAAACCGCCGGACACAAACGGTAGCTCCATTCCGCCACAGGAAGGGGCGCGGGTCACCAACCGGATCAGCCGACATGGATTTCACAGGCACCGAATTCAACGCCATATGCATCTTACAGAACACGAACACATTCACGCTCAGCCATTTCGCCAGGCTTGTACAATGAGCGAGGCGACATACTCTCTGGCGGACCGAAAGGAGAACAGACAATGAAGAAACCGTATCGAGCCATAACCGTCACCATCGCATTGGGGTTCTCAACTGCGTTGATGTTGCCGACTACCGCCATGGCAGACGTGACAGTCACACGCACAACCAACTTCGGCGGCATCATGGGAATGGGCGCCAGCAAGAGTACGTCCGTTGAATACATCAAGGGCGACGAAAAGCGCGATGACCGTACCATGAAGTTCACCGGCAGCATCCTCAGCAAGTTCGGCGGCACGCATACTTCCGTCACCATCTATCGTGTCGACAAGAACCGTATCATCACGCTGAATACCGCACGCCACACCTACACGCGGCATCCGGCACACAGGGTAGCGAAGGAAGCAACGCTCAACAACAAGGCGACAATTCGCACCAGGACCAAAGCCACACCCGGGTCGTTCGCAATGAATTGACCGTAAAGGCCACGGGCAAGCGCAACACCATCAACGGCTACCGCTGCAAGGAATATGTGATGACCTGGCTGGTCGTGACCGAAGACACCCGCACAAAACAGCGCAGCAAGAGCGTGATGACGTCGGATATATGGGCTACGCCGAAAACCCGTGAGCTGCGCACGCTCCAGGCCGATGAACTGGCCTACAACCGCGCCTATCTGAAACGCCTTGGCCTTGAGATGAGCCCGCAGCAACAGCAGCAGTTCGGGCTGAGCCTGCTCGGACTGATGTCGAACCGCAGCCAGCATGACCTCAAGCGAGCCATGAGCAAGATTCACGGTTACCCGATCTCCACCTCGGTCAAGTGGCAGTCCGATGCCAAAAACAGCGAATCCGGCGACAACCAAAACAACAATAGTGAAGCGGCTCTTGCGCATGTGGCCGGAAATCTCGGCGGGCTGTTCAGTAGCGTATTACATCAGGACAAAAGTAACGCCAAACCGGCGGCCGGAGGCATGCAGACGATTTTCAGCTCAACAACGGAACTGGTGAAGATAAGCACCGCAGCGCTGCCATCGCGCACATTTGAAATACCGACCGGATACCATAAGGCATCGTATTAGACGTCGTACCAAACGGGCATTCCGAAACGGTGGCCGTCTCTCTGTAAGACTACGGCTCATCTCAAAATTCGGGTCAATGGATCTTAACCACGGGGAACACGGGGTGCACGGGGGTATCGGGGTATCGG
>CAYQWR010000204.1:0-5273 GCA_964421235.1 uncultured Thiohalomonas sp.
ACCTAATACAAGGACCAGATTTTGCCTACGTTCCATCCTCGGGACAAATGAAACTGCTCAAAGTCAGGGAGCGATTGATTGCTCAGAGAAATGAATTCATCGGAGTAGGCTCGTTCTGCCCTTAATTTGACTTGGAACACAACATGTTTCCCATTCAACAGCGATGCCGCAAGGCGAGCCGTTTGGAATCCCCTATGTCTCGCCGAGCAACGGAGCCCAAGGTGGAATTAGCCCGAAGGGTGCGCGCCATGGACGGCGCGCATTCTCACGCCGGCACAGGGACGTGCCGTCGGGAGAACCCGCCTTGGGTGAGTAGCGCAGGGAACCGCGAAGCGGCGAGACATTGGGGCGGCCTTTCTTTTGGTTACTTTTCTTTGGCCGAGCAAAGAAAAGTGACCTGCGTGCGGGGCAGCCCCCGCATTCGAAATGCGGTTAGCGTGGAGCGTACATATCCGAAAACAATCGCGGCGGAGCCGCTCCTACTTCTGATGGGAAAGAAAAAATTCCGCCAACGCCAAATCCTCCGGCCGCGTCACCTTGATGTTGCTCCCGCTCCCCTCCACCAGCTTCGGCCGCTGACCGGCATGTTCGATCGCCGATGCCTCGTCGGTGACGACGAAGCCGTCGGCCAACGCCCGCTCCAGTGACTGCCGCAACAGGCCGAGACGAAACATCTGCGGCGTCAACGCATGCCAGAGATTGGCGCGATCCTCGGTGCGTTCGATGCGCTGCTGCGCGTCGGCACGCTTCATGGTGTCGCGCACCGGCACGGCGAGGATGCCGCCAACGGGATCGGCGTCAAGCACGGTGAGCATCGCATCGATGTCGTGGCGCGACAGACAGGGACGCGCGGCGTCGTGCACCAGCACCCAGTCGTTGTCGTCGGCCAGGGCGCCCAGGGTGTGCAGCGCATTCAACACCGAATGACAGCGTTCGACGCCGCCGCGGGCGACATGCAGCGGCACGTCGCTGTCGATGTGCAGCCGGCCCCAATAGGGATCGCCTTCGGAGATGGCGACGACGATGCCGGCGATGGCGGGATGGTGGGTGAAACAGGCCAGGGTGTGTTCGATGACGGTTTTGCCGTGCAGCTGCAGGTACTGCTTGGGCCGGTCCGCCTGCATCCGCGCACCGACACCGGCGGCGGGAATAACGACCCAGTGGTTCATAAAGATGTATTCACCGCAAAGGCGCAAAGAACGCCAAGGAAACACATATTCAAATGATGAACAGCATGGGAAAGATAGGCTGTATGGTATGCAATATTGCCCCAAGCCCCCATATCCACTTCGCGTCCTTTGCGCCTTTGCGGTGAATTAGTCTTTTCCATTACTTGCCCCTAGGCGCTGCGGGCCGTGACGGTTGCGGCGACGGCGGCTTCTTGGCCTCCGGGATCACCTCGAAGAAGGTTTCGTCCTTTTTCACCATGCCCAGTTCGGTACGGGCACGCTCCTCGATGGCGGCGAGTCCGGTCTTCAGGTCGCGTACCTCACCTTCCAATGCGCGATTACGTTCAGTGAGTTGATCGTTCTGCTTCTTCTGCGCCGCAACGGCCGCCGACAGATGCCACACGGTGAGCAGCCCGCCTTCGGCGAACCACAGGCGATACTGCAACAGCAGCAGCAACAACAACAGGATGGCGACACTGAGCCGCTTCATGGGGCGGGAGCAATCATCCCGGCCGCACGATGGCGGCCGGGACAAGCGCGGCCGGCGTCAGCCGCCGGTGCGATCGGGAAACGCACTGCGCCCTGCATAACGCGCCTTGCCGCCGAGGGATTCCTCGATGCGCAGCAGCCGGTTGTACTTGGCGATACGGTCGGAGCGGGACATGGAGCCGGTCTTGATCTGGCCGGCGCTGGTCGCCACGGCCAGGTCGGCGATGGTGGTGTCCTCGGTCTCGCCGGAGCGGTGGGAGATGACGGCGTTGTAGCCGTTGGCCTGCGCCATGCTGATCGCCGCCAGGGTCTCGGTCAGGGTGCCGATCTGGTTCAGCTTGATCAGGATCGAGTTGGCGACCGCCTTGTCGATGCCTTCGGCCAGGATATCGGTGTTGGTGACGAACAGGTCGTCGCCCACCAGCTGGATCTTGTTGCCGAGCTTTTCGGTGAGCAGCTTCCAGCCGTCCCAGTCGCTCTCGTCCATGCCGTCCTCGATGGAGATGATGGGATACTTGTCGACCCAGGCGGCCAGGTAGTCGGCGAATTCGGCCGAGGTAAGGCTCTTGCCTTCGGAGGCCAGTTCGTACTTGCCGTCCTTGTAGAATTCGGAGGCCGCGGCGTCGATGGCGATCATGATGTCCGCGCCCGCCTTGTAGCCGGCCTTCTCAATCGCTTCGAGGATCACTTCGATGGCCGCTTCGTTGGACGGCAGATCCGGTGCGAAGCCGCCCTCGTCGCCCACGGAGGTGTTCAGCCCCTTGCTGTGCAGCACACCCTTCAGCGCGTGGAACACCTCGGCGCCGTAACGGATCGCATCGGACATGCTCGGCGCGCCGACCGGCACGATCATGAACTCCTGCAGGTCGACGCTGTTGTCGGCGTGGGCGCCGCCGTTGATGATGTTCATCATCGGCGTCGGCAGCAGCAGCTCGCGGTTGCCCAGCGCCATCGCCAGCTGGCGGTAGAACGGCAGCTCCAACACCGCGGCCACAGCCTTGGCCGCGGCCAGGGAAACGGCCAGGATGGCGTTGGCGCCGAGACGTGCCTTGTTCGGGGTACCGTCCAGCTCGATCATCGCCTGGTCGATTCCCGCCTGATCCGCCGCGTCCATGCCCACCAGCTTCTGCCGGATCTCGCCGTGGATGTTGGCAATCGCCTTCATCACACCCTTGCCGCCGAAACGCTTCTTGTCGCCGTCGCGCAGTTCGATCGCCTCGCGCGAACCGGTAGAGGCGCCGGACGGCACCGCCGCACGGCCCATGTGGCCGGAGGCGAGGATCACGTCCGCCTCGACGGTCGGGTTGCCGCGGGAGTCGATGATCTCGCGTGCTCGAATGTCATGAATCTGCGTCTTGAACTCAGCCATTAGTGCTCCAAAGTATCGCTTAGTCTTAAATAGAAAAATTCTTCACCGCAAAGGCGCTAAGGGCGCAAAGAAATCGAATCGAACAAGACATCACTTCATCCACGCTGATTACGTCGCCGCATTGTCACGCGCATCTAAACATTCGTGAAATCGTCTTTCCTTCGCGCTCTTTGCGCCTTTGCGGTGAATCAAATCTTTTCCTCTTCCAGCCAGCGCCGCTGCTTCACTTGCGCGTCGATGGCGAGCAGACCTTCCAGCAGCTCTTCCATGCGCGACAGCGGCCACATGTTGGGGCCGTCGGAGAGCGCCTGGTCCGGTTGCGGATGGGTCTCCATGAACAGGCCGGCGATGCCGCTGGCCACCGCCGCGCGCGCCAGTACCGGCACGTATTGGCGCTGGCCGCCCGACTTGCCGCCGAGGCCGCCGGGCTGCTGCACCGAATGGGTGGCGTCGAACACCACCGGGCAACCGGTGTCGCGCATGATTGCCAGACCGCGCATGTCGGAAATGAGGGTATTGTAGCCGAACGAGACGCCGCGCTCGCACACCATGATCTGCTCGTTGCCCACCTCGCGCGCCTTGGCCACCACGTTGGCCATGTCCCACGGCGCCAGGAACTGCCCCTTCTTGATATTGACCGGTTTGCCCCGACGGGCGACGTTCTGAATGAAATTGGTCTGGCGGCAGAGGAAGGCCGGCGTCTGCAATACGTCGACCACGGCGGCGACCTCGTCCAGCGGGGTCTCCTCGTGCACGTCGGTCAGCACCGGCAGGCCGAGCTGCTGTTTGACCTGTGCGAGGATACGCAGCCCCTGCTCCAGTCCGGGACCGCGAAAACTGTTGGTGGAGGTGCGATTGGCCTTGTCGAAGGAGGCCTTGAAGATGTACGGCACGCCCAACCGGCCGCAGATCTCTTTCATGGTACCGGCGATCTCCAGCACCATCTGTTCGCTCTCGATCACGCAAGGGCCGGCAATCAGGAACAGGGGATGTTCCAGCCCGACCTCGACACCACACAGTTTCATTGCTTGGCTGCCTGACTCTTTTCGTGTTGCGCACGCGCGGCGCTGACGAATCCGGCAAACAGCGGATGGCCGTCACGCGGCGTGGAGGTGAACTCGGGATGGAACTGGCAGGCGATGAACCAGGGATGGTCCGGCAATTCGATCACCTCCACCAGACTCTCGTCGAGAGAGGTGCCGACGATGCTGAGACCGGCCTTGACCAGCGCCTCGCGGTAGCCGTTGTTGAATTCGTAACGGTGGCGGTGGCGTTCGACGATCACCTCCTTGCCGTACAGTTCGCGTACCTTGCTGCCGGCCACGAGGCGGCACTGCTGGCCACCGAGGCGCATGGTGCCGCCCAGGTCGGAGTCGGCGCTGCGCTTCTCCACCTTGCCGTCGGCGTTGGTCCACTCGGTGATCAGCGCGATCACCGGGTGAGCACAGTTGGGGCGGAACTCGGTGCTGTGTGCGCCCTCGAACCCGGCCACGTCGCGGGCAAATTCGATCACCGCCACCTGCATGCCGAGGCAGATGCCGAGATAGGGAATCTTGTTCTCGCGGGCGTAGCGCACCGCCTGAATCTTGCCCTCCACGCCGCGCTCGCCGAAGCCGCCGGGCACCAGGATGGCGTCCTTGCCCTTGAGGCATTCGATTCCCGTCTTCTCGATCTCCTCGGAGTCGATGTAGACGATGCGCACCTTGGTGCGGGTCTTGATGCCGGCGTGGATCAGCGCCTCGGACAGCGACTTGTAGGATTCGGTCAGGTCGACGTACTTGCCGACCATGGCGATGGTCACCTCACCGGTGGGATGCTCCAGCGCATCGACCACACCGTTCCATTCCACCAGGTCGGCTGGCTTGACGTCGAGACGCAGCTTGTCGACCACGATGTCGTCCAACCCCTGGGCATGGAGCAGACCCGGAATCTTGTAGATGCTGCTGACGTCCAGCGAGGCGATGACGGCGCGCGCTTCGACGTTGGTGAACAGCGCAATCTTGCGCCGCTCGTCCTCGGGGATCTCGCGGTCGGCACGGCAGATGAGCACGTCGGGCTGGATACCGATGGAGCGCAGCTCCTTCACCGAATGCTGCGTCGGCTTGGTCTTCAATTCGCCGGCGGTGGGGATGTAGGGCAACAGCGTGAGATGGATGTAGAGCACATTGTCGTGGCCCAGCTCCACGCCCATCTGGCGGATGGCCTCGAGGAACGGCAGCGACTCGATGTCGCCGACGGTGCCGCCG
>CAYQWR010000205.1:0-5202 GCA_964421235.1 uncultured Thiohalomonas sp.
GTGATACCCAAAAAGAAAGGGCGGCACCAGCCGCCCTTTCCCTTGAAGAGTAAAGAAGGGCTTTGGCTTACTTCTTCACTTCTTTCTTCATTGCCTTCTTCTCTACCTTCTTGTGCTCCATCTTCTTCTTGTGCACAACGCGCTTGTGGGTCTTGCGCACGTGGCGCTTGACCGGAGCCTTGTGCTCGGTAGCGGCGGGCTTGGCGGCCGGGGCGGCGTCTTGGGCCATGACCGGGGCAGCGGCCATGGAGGCCAGCAGGGCGAGCGCGCTCAGGCTGATGATGGTCTTCTTCATAACGAATTCCTCACATTGAATGAATTATTAAATCCAAAATTTCGACGGTGCTGTCGCATCTCCGTACGCGTCCATCCAGCAGCAATCCCCGTGCCATAGCGGCGGCCACAAAATAATTTCCTCTATTTCAATTTGTTATATAGTTGCAGCGGTTTTCACCGGGCCGCCGGCGCCGGTTGCAGCAACAAAATTTGTAGCTCGCTACAGAACGCGGGGATGATGATGAAGGTCGGCCGCCTCCAGAAAAAGATCGTCGTGATCATCCTGACCATCGTGGTGGTGCCCATGCTGGTGGCGGGCGGCTTTACCGCGGCCTGGGTTTCTTCCAATTTCGAGCAGCGCATTCAGGCCTGGGTGTCCGAGGCGGTGCGTTCCGGTCAGCAGTGGCTGGAGGCGAACCAGAACGATGCGCTGTTGCTGGGGCGCATCCTGGCCGACGACCCGCGCTTCGTCGCCTCGCTGGGGCGCGACCCGCGGCGCCCCGCGATCCCCGGCAACGTGCAGAAGATCGCCAACGAGTTGGGGATCTCCGTGGTGCGCGTCTATTCCGCCGAGCAGCGGCTGCTCTACAGCGCCACCGACATGACGATGGACGCCCATTGGGAGCCGGGCCAGACGCAGGCGGTGTTCCGCGTCGGTAACACCCAAAGCCAGTTGGCGGCGGTGGGTATCGTGCCCGTTCCCAACGCCGCCAAGCCGCGTTTCTACCTGGTGCTTGGCAGCCTGCTCGACGACTCCTTCATCTCCGATCTCTCCAACCTGACCGGCCTCAAGACCCGGCTCTATTACCGCGAACAGAATCGTTTCGTCGACATCTTCAACACCAGCGGGACGCCGATCCGCCTACAGCTCAATTCGCCCGACGAGCTGCGGCAATTGGTGGATCGGCAGCAACCGTTCTACAGCACCCACGCGGAACGCGGCCATTACCGCGGCCTCTATCTCCCCATTGCCGACTCGCAGGGACACGTGGAGGCGATCCTGTTCGGCGGTATCGCCCGTTTCGGATCGCAGGAACTGCTGACCAACAGCGCGTTGATGTTCGCAGTGATCCTCTTTCTGGGCCTGGTGATCGGAACGTTGACCGGTTGGCTGCTCGGACGCTATCTGATTCGCCCGATCACTCTGCTGCGCGACGGCGTGTTGCAGGTGGCCGGCAAGAATTACGAAGTCGCGGTATCGGTACACAGCGACGATGAGCTGGGCGACCTGGCGCAGGCATTCAATGCCATGGCTGCGTCGATCCGCCAGGCGCGCGACGAGGATCAATTGCATTTCCAGACGGACAAACTGGCGGCGCTGGGCGAACTGTCGGCGTCGCTGGCGCACGAGATCCGCAATCCCATCGGCGTGATCAACACCGCCGCCGCGATGTTGCAGCGCAGCGACGACGAGGAGCGTCGCCAGCAACTGCTGGCGATGGTGCAAAGCGAGAGCCAGCGTATCAGCGAACTGGTCGGCGAGTTCCTGCAACTGTCGCGTCACCGCACGCCGCAACGGCAGTTGATCGACGCGGCGTTGCCGTTGCGTCAGGCGTTGGAAGCGCAGCTGGCAGGACGCGCCGACGTGCAGGTGATGGACAACAGCGTCGGCGCGCCCTGCACCATTGACGCCGATACCGGGCTGCTGCGTCAGGCCTGGGGCAACATCATTCATAATGCGCTGCAGGCCATGGGCGATGAGGGCGGCACCTTGAAGATGAAGGTTTATCGGAGCGGGAGCAGTGTAATGGTGTCATTGCAGGACAGCGGACCGGGCATCGCGCCCGAGGTATTGCCGCGACTGTTCGAACCGTTCTATACCACCAAGGAGCGCGGTACCGGCCTGGGCCTGTCGATTGCCTATTCGCTGGTGGAGGCCAATCATGGACGTCTTGAGGTGATCCCGTCGGACGGTGGCGGCGCCTGCCTGGCCATGCGTTTTCCACTGGCGGAAAGAGGTAGCGAATGAAGCGTACCGTATTGGTCGTCGACGACGAGAAAAATATCCGTTCGCTGGTGTCGATGCTGTTGGAGGACGCCGGCTTCCGGGTGCTGACGGCGCGCTCGGCGGAAGAGGGGCTGGAACATTTGAAGAATCCCAACGTCGACGTGGTGCTGACCGACCTGCGCCTGCCGCGGATGTCCGGTGAGGAGTTCGTCGGCACCTGTCGCAAGGAACGGCCGGAGGTGCCGGTGATCGTCATTACCGCCCACGGCACCATCCAGTCGGCGGTCGATTGCATCCATCAGGGCGCGAGCAACTATCTGACCAAACCGTTTCAACCGGAGGAGCTGGAGATCGCGGTACACAACGCCCTGCGCCTCAATGACGTGTTGCGCGAAAATCAGCGCCTGCGCGCCAGTTTCAGCAGCGACCAGCCGGGGCACCGTCTGATCGGACGCAGCACGGCGGCGCAACGGCTGAAGGAGGAGATTGAGCGCGTCGCACCCTACAAGACCAACGTACTGATCGTCGGCGAAAGCGGCACCGGCAAGGAGTTGGTGGCGCGCAGCATCCACGAATCAGGGCCGCGCAGCAGCGGCCCCTGGGTGGCGATCAACTGCGCGGCGATACCGCACGACCTGATGGAGGCCGAGCTGTTCGGCTACGTGCGCGGCGCCTTTACCGGCGCCAGCCAGAACCGGACCGGACGGCTGGAACAGGCGCAGGGCGGCACCTTGTTCCTTGATGAGATTGGCGAACTCGATCTGGCGCTACAGGCCAAGTTGTTGCGCGTGCTGCAGGAGAAGGAGTATTCGCCGCTCGGCAGCACGCAGGTGCGGGCGCTGGACGTGCGCTTTATCGCCGCCACCAATCGCGATCTCAAGGCGCGGGTACGCGAGGGCGCGTTCCGCGAAGACCTGTTGTACCGACTGGACGTCTACAGCATCACCGTACCGCCGTTGCGTGAGCGCACCGAGGACATCGCGCTGCTGGCGCACACATTTGTACAGGAGTTCGCCGCGGAAATGGACAAACCGATCGAAGGCATCGGTACCGAGGCGCAGGGCGCCCTGCTCCGCTACGGCTGGCCGGGCAATGTGCGTGAGCTGCGCAATGCCATGGAGCGCGCGGTGCTCACCGCGCGCCGCCATGACATACAGTCGGAAGATCTCCCCAACGCAATCATTGAGGCGGGCGACGCCGGCGCTCGACCGGCGATGTCGCAACACGGCGCGCCGCATGAGCTGGATCAGTGGTTGGCGGAAATGGAGCGCGAGGCGATCATAGTCGCCTTGCGCGAGTGCGGCGGCGTTCAGGTGGAGGCGGCAAAGCGGCTGGGGATCAGTGAGCGCAGCCTCTGGCACCGGGTCAAGAAACTGGGCATCCAGATCAGCCGGCTGCCTTCTTGAGCGCCTTCCTGCCCGGCAGCTTTTGAGCGCCTTTGTCCAGCAGCGTTGCCGCTTCGTCGATCATGAAATCCTTGAAGGTCTGCGCCACCACCGACAGCCGTTTGCCCTGACGGTGCACCACGTACCAGTAGCGCATGATGGGGAAGCCCACCACGTCGAGCACCACCAGGCGATCGAGTGTCAGTTCCATGTCGACCGTATCGCGCGATAGCAGGCCGAGTCCGAGCCCCGCCTGCACGCTCTGCTTGATCGCCTCGTTGCTGCCCACCTCCATGCCGGTGGTGAAGCGCACGTCGTGCTGGGCAAAGAAGCGCTCCATCGCGATGCGGGTACCGGAACCGGGTTCGCGCACCAGAAACACCTCATTCTCCAGGCGTTTCAGATCAATGCGCTTCTCCTTGGCCAGCGGGTGCTCCGGCGGCGCGACGATGACCAGCGGATTTTCCATGAAGGCCTCGGCGCCCAGGTCCACGTCGGACGGCGGCTGGCCCATCACCACCAGATCCACCTCGTTGTCCACCAACTGGGTGAGCAGGGTTTCGCGGTTGGTCACGTCGAGACTGACGGTGATACCCGGGAAGCGTTTGCAAAAGGTGGCGAGCAGCGACGGGATGAAGTAATTGGCGGTGGAGGCGACGGAGATCTTCAGCTTGCCTTTGCCGAGCCCCTTCATGCTGTTCAACACCGACTGGAGTTCGTCCAGCTGTTGCAGCACCTCGCGGCTGTAGTGATAGACCTCGCGCCCCATGTCGGTGAGATAGATCTTCTTGCCCAGGTGTTCGAACAACGACACCTCAAGCTGGCTCTCCAGCTGTTTCACCTGCATCGATACCGCCGGCTGGGTCAGGCACAGCTCCTCGGCCGCGCGGGTGAAGCTATGATGCTTGGCGACGGCGGCGAATACACGAAGTTGGCGCAGCGTGATATTCATAAGCTATTGTTTATCGTTGAAATAAATATTATTTAATTTGATTTATACGAGAAAGTCTACACTAGTTTTCCGGCGCAGGCGAAGCGTAAACGCGTCGTCCTGTTAGGGCGGGCAATAAATTGCCCCATCGGGTGCCGATGCCGCATGCCGCCGGAGAATGCACCGCCTTTTTACGCGGCGGGTTATCGACAGTCCCGAACCAAATCCGCATTATGTACGCCTTCGCGGCGGGTGCGCGGCGGTTTTTGCTATTTGAACGAGAACAACACCATGTCTGAGGTTATTTTCAATTCCGAACTCAAGAGTCTCAAGCTCATCCAGCGCGGCAAGGTGCGCGACATCTATGCGCTCGACGACGAGCGCATGCTGTTCCTGGCCAGCGATCGCCTCTCCGCCTTCGACGTGGTGCTGCCCACCCCGATCCCCGGCAAGGGCAAGGTGCTGACCGGGATGTCCAACTTCTGGTTCGAACGCACCCAACAGATTGTCGGCAACCACCTGACCGGCATCGATCCGGCGAGCGTGGTTGCCGCGGACGAGGCCGCCCAGGTGGCGGGTCGTGCGGTGGTGGTGCGCAAACTCAAGCCGCTGCCGGTGGAGGCCATCGTGCGCGGCTACATCGTCGGTTCCGGCTGGAAGGA
>CAYQWR010000206.1:0-5189 GCA_964421235.1 uncultured Thiohalomonas sp.
CGACACCTTCCGCTGCCAGGATCAGGGCGGCGCCGAAGGTGTCGGGGGCGGGGAAGCGTACTTTCATAGCGTGGATCACCTTATTGTAATTGGTAGCTGAGACGCAGGTGCAACGGCATCACCGTCCCGGAGAACCGTTTGATGCAACCTGGGGGATTATGCCGGGCGCCTTGTTGTGATCTGAGGTGTCGGTTGGCGCCCTGGCAGTCAACGGTCGGCATTGCCGACCGCGCCCATTGTCCAATGACGCCGCGCAGGTTTCAATCCATTCATGTTTTACACCTACGCTTTACAGGTGTTAGCGGTGTCGGTGTCGGTAGCGGATATACTGTAGCGCTGCATATGGGGCCAAGCGATGAGTGAAGAAGATAAGAGACTGCTGATGATCGTGGAGTTGGGCGGCTATCCCGATTTCTCGCCGTTGTACCGTGAATTGGGTTACAGCGTGGAGGTGGTGACGTCGGGACGCAAGGCGATCAGCTACCTGAAACAGCACCATCCGGCCGCGGTGGTGGCCGAATTCAACTTTCAGCATGAGTTTCGTGATCGCACCAGTTGGCTGGAATCGGTGCTGGCGACGTTGCAGCATACGCCGCAGACCCGCGCCGTCGTTTTCTACCGCACCGACGAACAGGATCATCTGGACAGGTTGCGCACGCGCTTCGCGCAGTTTACCGCGCTGCCGCTCCCGGTGGATGCCGAGCTGTTGCAACAGGCGCTGCGGTAACCGCCGCAGCGGTGCTGCGGGGCCGGCGGGGCGGGATCAGTCGTCCGCGTCGGTTTCGAACTTCAGCCCCAGCCCTCCGCGGTCGACCCGCACCACACGCGCCTTGACCAACGGCGCCTCGCCGTCGCCCAGCGCCTGTTTGAGGCGCAGATAGACTTCGTTTCCCACCAAGGGCAGGGAATCGCCATCGGCTTGCAGGTAGATGCCGGAATCGCTCAAATTGCCGCTGGTGAGGGTAAGCGACTCCTCGCCGGGCAGGTTCAGCTCCACCTCGATCTGGAGCTTGATGCGCGGATGGCGCCGCTGATTGTCGGCGCTCATTCCTTGGTCCCGGCGGCCAGTTGGGCCACGGTTTCGGGCGCCATATCGAGACCCGCCTCCAGCCCGGGGTTGAGGCTGATGCCGTGGCCTGCCCCCATCTTTTCCAGCACCCAGGTGAACTCCGCCAGCAGTCCCCCTTCATAACCGGGAAAGTCCCGCAGAAACGGTTTGGCACGCTCGGGACTGGTGAACAGAATGATGGCGTCGAAGCCGTCCTCCGTCGGCAGCGATAGCGGTACGGCGCTGGCCGAACCCTGCAGGCCGCCGATACCGTACTTGTCGTGGATCGGCATGAACACCTGGGCGGTGAGCAGGGCGTGCATGAACTCCTGCTCCGACATCTCGCCCTGCTGGGCGGCGAGCAGGTGCTGTTCCAAGTCGTTTTGTGCCTTGAATTCCAAAGTCATAACGCCATTCGTCGCGTGTTCGGGAGGGACAAAGAGTGTGCGATCCGGTAGCCAAAGGCAAGCCCGGCAGGACGTCGCTTCAGAGGGTGAGCGACAGCAGCCGCTGTTTGGCCTGTTCGTAGGTGGTGAGGTCGATGGCGCGGTTTTCGGCGAGTTTGCGCAGCGTGCGCAATTCGCCGGCACGCAGATCTTCAGGCGATAGCGCCTTGTCGCTGACCGTGTCGTTGATGCAGCGTATCAGCCGCTCGGCAAAGTCTGCGACCTGCGGCGCCTCCGGCCGGTCGGCCAGCATCTCGACCAGCGGCACGGCCGCCAGACGGCTGTACAGCGTCAGCAGGTGGCGCGAGTCGCGAACGAATTGCATGGCTGCGGCGACCGTAAGGGCCAGCAGCGCGACCGCCAGGAGCGACAGCGCGACCGTGTGGCCGGTGCCGAATAGGGCGTAGAGGGTGGCCGCCGACATCAGCGCGACGCAGGCGCCTGCGGTGATCAGCCAGTGCCAGGGGCGGACATGCGTGCGCCGCTGCTCCGGCGCCAGGATGGCGATGTCCATGGCGTATTCGATGCGCCTGCCCTTGCCGGCCTGGCGGCGGACGCGCAGAAAGCGATCATCGAACAGCTCGAACAGCCGGGCACTGCGGCGTCCTTCTACCTGATGCAGGCGTGCGGTGAGTCTCCTGGCCACGGGCGCTCCGTCGGTTGCGGCGAGTATGGCGTTCGGTCATGGTGTTCCGAGTCTACCGGCGCCGTTAACCAATTCCGTGTCTGTAATCACAGAAGGCCGGCTAGGGTTCGCATACCGCCAGCGGCACGGTCATTTCGGCGTCGCTGACGCCCCCATGGACGCCGATTTGGCTGAACGGGCGTTCGTTGGCCAGGCGGTCGCGCAGCACGTAGTTCTCTTTCATTACTACCACATAATCTCCGATACGCGCCTGCAACTGCGGGTGCGGGGTGCCGCGACCGAACCAGCCTTCGTCGACCAGCCGGGCCGAGGGTATCGCTTCACAGGCGTGGGGCAGTTCGGCGTCGATGTAGTCGAGAAACTGCCGTTCGCGGCCCGGACGGAGATAGCCGTAGGCGGCGCGCGGCTCGCCGCACAGGGGCAGTGCCAGGGTTTGCGCCAGCCGGGGGTGATGTTCGAGCCGTATCGTATGCTGCGGCGTGGTGTCGATCAGGCCGTGATCGGCGGTGATCAGCACCAGGGCGCCGCTGCCGCGCAAGGCGTCCAGCGCTGCAGCGCAGGTACGGTCAAAGGTCAGGAAGTGCTCGCTTACTTGTGTGCTTGCGGCACCGTACGTATGGGCAAGGGCATCCAGCTCGGTCCAATAGGCGAACAGATAGCGCGGTGCGCCGTCGCTCACCAGTTGTACCAGCCGGCCGAAGAACTCCTCCAGGTTGGAGTAACCGCTGCGGCGGGCGCGGCCGGTGCCGGCGCGGCTGAAGTCGGAGTCGACGATATGGGACGGGCTCAGCTGGTGACAGGGGCCGTCGAGCCGTTCGGTCAGCGGCGGCGCGCCGATGAGCGTGTTCGGCGTCCAGCCGGCGCTGCTGTAGGGGGCGCCGCCGTGGCGCGGTGCGAACGGCAGGATGGCGGCGACGCTGCCCAGCTCCTTCAGCCACATGTGCCAGCCGGTGATGGCGTGCTGCTGCGGCGCGACGCCGGTGTGCAGGCTGGTGATGGCGCTGGCCGTGGTCGACGGGAATACCGAGGTCAGGGTGCCGATACGATGCCGCTGCAGGCGGCTGTCGGGAAAGCGCCGCAGCAGGGCGTCGCCCATACCGTCGACCAGCAGCAGCACGACCGGGCGGTCCGCAAAGCGGTAACGCGACAGGGCCTCCAGGGGCGCGTAGCCGGTGGAGCCGCCGCCCAGGGCGCCGCTGATGCTGGCCATCAGGTTGACGATGCTGTTGTCGTAGTCGGGTCTGTGCATAGTGGGGGCAATGTTAGCGCAGCCGGTTCTTCGCTGCCGACCGCGGCGCTGCGGCAGCGTTTTGCCGACGGTATATGCCACAATTGGCGCGACTATCGATGGCGCCTGGCGATGGCGCCTGGCGGGAGAGATGCGACATGAGTCTGCGTGACAGCTGGCGGGAAGAGAAACAGTCGGCCTGGCTCTATCGGGTACTGGCCGCGGTGGAGCCCGATCCGGCCAAGAACGCCCTGTTTGCCGCCCTGGCCGACGCCGCCGAGGACCAGGCGCTTATCTGGGTGCGGCAGATGGCGGCGGATGGCGAAACGGCGCCGGCCGCGTTCGCCCCGTCGCTGCGCGCAAGGGTGGTGGCGTGGATGTTGCGGACCATCGGTCCGCGGGCGATCAAGCCGGCGCTGGCGGCGATGAAGGTGCGCGGTATCTCGGTCTACAGCAGCGCGACGGTCCCCGGTGTGCATCCGATGCCGACCTCGGCGCAAGAGGTGGGTCGGCGTCATCGCGGTCCCGGCAGCGGCGGCAATCTGCGTGCGGCGGTGTTCGGTATCAACGACGGCCTGGTTTCCAATACCAGCCTCATCATGGGGATCGCGGGCGCCACCTCCGATGTCCGCTTCGTCCTTACATCCGGCGTCGCCGGACTGCTGGCCGGCGCGCTGTCGATGGCGGCGGGCGAATATATCTCGATGCGTTCGCAGCGTGAGTTGTTCGAATATCAGATTGGGCTGGAGCGTGACGAGTTGCGCGAATATCCGGCGGAGGAGGCGGAGGAGCTGGCCCTGATCTATCGTGCGCGGGGGGTGCCCACGCCGCAGGCGCACGAATTGGCGACGGCGCTGATGCAGGATCCGGAGCATGCGCTCGATACCCTGGCGCGGGAGGAACTGGGACTCAATCCCGACGACCTGGGCTCGCCGCTGGGCGCCGCACTGGCGTCGTTCGCCGCATTTACCGGCGGTGCGCTCCTGCCGCTGTTGCCGTTTCTGCTCCATTTGGGGGCCATGGCGGTGCCGATCGCCGGTGTGCTGGCGGCAGTCGGACTGTTTACCGTGGGCGCGTTGCTCAGTCTGTTTACCGGACGCGGTGCTTTCTGGTCGGGATTGCGGATGGTGCTGATCGGCGGCGGTGCCGGTGTGGTCACCTATCTGATCGGTCATCTGCTGGGTGTCAGCCTGTCCTAGTCGCCGCAATGCCTTAGACAAGTGCCGGCAGCGCCCCGATAGGGGCGTTTTTCCTGTTTATTTCCGCCATTTCCCTTTTCAGGCTAGTGATAGTGCGCCCATCAGGGTAAAATTCCCGGCCATTTTTCCCCTATTTCGGTAATGCCCCTGTGATTGAGAAGCTTCGCAATATCGCCATCATCGCCCACGTCGACCACGGTAAGACCACCCTGGTGGACAAGTTGCTGCAGCAGTCCGGTACGCTGGACGCGCGCGCCAACCTGGGTGAGCGCGTCATGGATTCCAACGATCTGGAAAAGGAACGCGGCATCACCATCCTGGCGAAAAACACCGCCATCGACTGGAACGGCTACCACATCAATATCGTCGACACCCCGGGCCATGCCGACTTCGGCGGTGAAGTGGAGCGCGTGCTCTCCATGGTTGACTGCGTGTTGTTGCTGGTGGACGCGATGGACGGTCCCATGCCGCAGACCCGCTTCGTGACGCAGAAGGCCTTTGCCCAGGGCCTCAAGCCCATTGTCGTCATCAACAAGATCGATCGCCCCGGCGCCCGTCCGGACTGGGTGCTGGACCAGACCTTCGACCTGTTCGACCGCCTCGGCGCCACCGACGAGCAGCT
>CAYQWR010000207.1:0-5131 GCA_964421235.1 uncultured Thiohalomonas sp.
ACGTGAAGAACATGATCACGGGCGCGGCGCAGATGGACGGCGCGATCCTGGTGGTATCGGCGGCCGACGGCCCGATGCCGCAGACCCGCGAGCACATTCTGCTGGCGCGTCAGGTGGGTGTGCCGTACATCGTGGTGTACATGAACAAGGCGGACATGGTCGACGACGCGGAGCTGCTGGAGCTGGTCGAGATGGAAATTCGCGACCTGCTGTCGAGCTACGATTTCCCCGGCGACGACACCCCGATCATCGTGGGTTCGGCGCTGAAGGCGCTGGAAGGCGATACCTCCGACATCGGCGTACCGTCGATCGAGAAGCTGGTGGCGGCGCTGGACAGCTACATCCCGGAGCCGGAGCGTGCGATAGACGGCGCGTTCCTGATGCCGATCGAGGACGTGTTCTCGATTTCCGGTCGCGGCACGGTGGTGACCGGTCGTATCGAGCGCGGCATCGTGAAGGTAGGCGAGGAAGTGGAGATCGTCGGTATTCGCGATACGCAGAAGACCACGGTGACGGGCGTGGAGATGTTCCGCAAGCTGCTGGACCAGGGTCAGGCGGGCGACAACGTGGGCGTGCTGCTGCGCGGCACCAAGCGTGACGACGTCGAACGTGGCCAGGTACTGTGCAAGCCGGGCAGCATCAAGCCGCACACCAAGTTTGACGCCGAAGTGTACGTGCTGGGCAAGGACGAAGGCGGACGTCACACGCCGTTCTTCAACGGTTATCGTCCGCAGTTCTACTTCCGTACCACGGACGTGACCGGCGCCTGCGACCTGCCGGAAGGCGTGGAGATGGTGATGCCTGGCGACAACGTGAACATGAAGGTGTCGCTGATCGCTCCCATCGCGATGGAAGAGGGTCTGCGTTTTGCAATCCGCGAAGGTGGCCGTACCGTCGGCGCCGGCGTGGTTGCCAAGGTTATCGAGTAAGACTGCACGGGGACGTGGAGCGGAAGGGCGTGGGGCCGCAACAGGTTCCACGCTTTTTCGCTCTCGCGTCTTGTTACGGAGTTACAGGCCAGTAGCTCAATTGGCAGAGCGGCGGTCTCCAAAACCGCAGGTTGGGGGTTCGATTCCCTCCTGGCCTGCCATTATTTAATGCCGGCCTTCGAAGCGGCGTGGACAGTTAATGGCGGACAAAATCAAGTTGCTGTTGGCAGCGGTGGTCCTGGTTGGGGCCGTCGTGGCCTTCTATTATTTTGCGGACTACATGCTGCTGTTCCGGGTGATCGGGTTGCTTGTTGCCTTGGGTATCTCTGTCGCCATTATGGGACAGACGGCCATCGGCAGCAGCGGGCTGGGTTACCTGCGCGGGGCGATGCTCGAAGTGCGCAAGGTGGTGTGGCCGACGCGCAAGGAGACGGTGCAGACGACGTTGATCATCGTTGCCATGGTCATGGCGATGGGCCTGCTGATGTGGGGTTTCGACGCCATTCTGTCCGTGCTGGTGCGCAAGCTGACGATGGGTTAAGGGAGCACAGAGGCATGGCTTTGCGTTGGTATGTGGTACACGCCTATTCCGGGTTCGAGAACCAGGTCAAGCGCTCGCTGGAGGAACGCGTAAAACGTAGCGGCCTCGACGAGCAGTTTGGTGAAATTCTGGTGCCGACCGAGGAAGTGATTGAGATGCGTGACGGCCAGAAGCGCAAGAGCGATCGCAAGTTCTTCCCTGGTTACGTGCTGGTACAGATGGAAATGTCCGATGAGACCTGGCACTTGGTGAAGGATGTGCCCCGCGTCATGGGCTTCATCGGCGGTACCGCCGATCGTCCTGCGCCGATTACCGAGAAGGAGGCGCAGGCCATCCTGGATCGGGTTCAGGAAGGCGCGGAGAAGCCGCGGCCGAAAGTGCTGTTCGAGCCGGGCGAGGTGGTGCGTATCACCGAGGGTCCGTTCAACGATTTCAACGGCGTGGTGGAAGAGGTCGACTACGAGAAGAATCGCCTGCGCGTGGCGGTGCTGATCTTCGGTCGTTCCACCCCCGTCGATCTGGAGTTCGGCCAGGTCGAAAAGGGCTAAGTAAGAGAAAAGATACAAGGTACAAGATACCAAGGAGTGTTTTTTTACCTTGTATCTTTGCCCTTGTATCTGCTTTTAACGGGGAGCCGCGAGGCGCTTGCACCCACTGAGGAGTAATCATGGCTAAGAAAATCGACGCTTATATCAAGCTGCAGGTGAAGGCCGGTCAGGCCAATCCCAGCCCGCCGGTCGGTCCGGCGCTGGGCCAGCGCGGTGTCAACATCATGGAGTTCTGCAAGGCGTTCAACGCCCAGACCCAGGGTGTCGAGCCCGGTCTGCCGATCCCGGTGGTAATCACCGTATACAGCGACCGCAGCTTCACCTTCGTTACCAAGACCCCGCCGGCCTCCATCCTGTTGAAGAAGGCCGCCGGTATTCAGTCCGGTTCCAAGGTTCCCAATCGCGACAAGGTGGGCAAGGTGAGCCGCGCCCAGCTGGAAGAGATCGCCACGGCCAAGATGCCTGATCTCACGGCTTCCGATATGGACGCCGCCGTGCGTACCATCGCCGGTTCCGCGCGCAGCATGGGCATTGAGACGGAAGGGGTATAAGTCATGGCCAAGATTTCCAAGCGTTTTAAAGCGATTCGTGAAAAGTTGCAGCCGGGCAAGGCCTATCCGCTCGACGATGCCTTTGAACTGCTGAAGGCGATGCCCAAGGCGAAGTTTACCGAGTCGATTGATGTGGCGGTGAACCTGGGTGTCGATCCGCGTAAGTCCGATCAGGTGGTACGCGGTTCCACCGTGCTGCCGCACGGTACCGGTAAGAGCGTGCGCGTGGCAGTGTTCACCTCCGGCGCCAACGCCGAGGCGGCGACCGCCGCCGGCGCGGATATCGTCGGCATGGATGACCTGGCCGCCGAGGTCAAGGCCGGCAATATGAATTTCGATGTCGTTATCGCCTCTCCCGATGCGATGCGCGTGGTCGGTCAGCTGGGCCAGATCCTCGGTCCCCGCGGCCTGATGCCGAACCCCAAGGTCGGCACCGTGACCCCGAACGTCGCTGAGGCGGTGAAGAACGCCAAGGCGGGTCAGGTGCGCTACCGTACCGACAAGGCCGGCATCATTCACTGCTCCATCGGCAAGGTCGATTTTGAGATCAATGCCCTCAGGGAAAACCTGGCGGCTCTGCTGGCCGATCTGCAGAAGCTGAAGCCGAGTAGCGCCAAGGGCGTATATATGAGGAAAGTCGCCGTCTCCACCACCATGGGGCCGGGGATTGCCGTCGATCAGGCCTCCCTCGGGGGCTGATCGAATTACCAACTTTTGACCGCCGGCGTTCGCGCCGGTGTACGTCGAAGACCGTAGGTGCCGTTGGCTCAATGTTCTCCGGAACGCCTACGTAGACGGTGTCACCCGATTCAGGTTTACCTGTTACGGGCACCGTGAGGTGGGGCGGTCGTTTTTCGCCGCGCCGTAAAGGGTGGTGTATCGCTCTCGGGCGGTACCCGTAATGCAACGAAAAGAGGTGATTTCGCGTGGCTCTCAATATTGCGCAAAAGAAGACCATCGTAGCCGAAGTCGCCGAAGTCGCTGGCAAGGCCTACTCCGCCGTCGTGGCCGAGTATGCCGGCTTGAGCGCCGCTCAGATGACTACCCTGCGCGCCGAGGCGCGCAAGGATGGAGTCTATGTGCGAGTGGTCAAGAATACGCTGGCTCGCCGTGCCGTCGAAGGCACCGAATTCGCTTGTCTGCAGGAGACCCTCACCGGTCCCCTGATGATGGCCTTTTCGCAGGAAGATCCGGGCGCGGCTGGTCGTGTAATCAGCGAGTTCGTCAAGGCTAACGAGAAGCTGGTCGTCAAGGCTGTTTCCATCGGCGGCAAGTTGTTGCCCGCCGCGGAACTGGCACGCCTGGCCCGTATCCCGACCAAGCCGCAGTCCATCAGCCAGTTGATGGCGCTGATGAAGGCTCCGGTCGGCAAACTGGCTGCAACTCTGGCCGCCGTGCGCGATCAGAAGGAAGCGGCTGCAGCCTAAGGCGTCAGTTCCGTACTCAACAATGAACGCTGCCGATAGGTAGCCGCGAATAGACATAGAGGTTTGTATCATGGCCGTAACTAAAGAAGAGATCCTGGAAGCCGTTGCCAACATGACCGTGATGGAGGTCGTGGATCTGATCGAGGCAATGGAAGAGAAGTTTGGGGTGACCGCCGCCGTTGCCGTTGCCGCTGGCCCGGCCGCTGCCGGTGCTGCCGCTGCCGAAGAGAAGACCGAGTTCACCGTCGTAATGACCAGCTTCGGCGAGAACAAGGTCAACGTCATCAAGGCAGTTCGTGCCATCACCGGTCTGGGTCTGAAAGAGGCCAAGGACATGGTGGAAGGCGTACCGTCGACCATCAAGGAAGGCGTTAGCAAGGACGAGGCCGAGGGTGTCAAGAAACAGCTGGAAGAAGCTGGCGCCCAGGTTGAGTTGAAATAAGCATCGCGTCCTATGTTGGTGCCTGTTGGGGACTACCTGACATTATCGGGAATCGAGCGGAGAACCTGATGGGTTCATTCGTGACGCCAGGGATGGCGCTGTTTTAGAGGAAGACATGCCGGCTGGTGGCGCGATTGCCACCGGCCTTTTTCCGCTGGGCACAGCGGAGCGATTTATCACCGGTGACTGCGTCGGTTGGTCAGGAAAGACACACGGCGCGGTTGTTGGAATTACATGTGCGAAGCTGAGGAACTCTGATGGCCTACTCTTTCACTGAGAAGAAACGCATCCGTAAGGATTTCGGCAAACGCTCCAGTATTCTGGACGTCCCCTATCTCCTGGCCATTCAGCTGGAATCTTATCGCAGTTTCCTGCAACCCGGCGGTGTTGACGGCCAGCTGCGGGAGCAGGGGTTGCATGCGGCGTTCAAATCGGTTTTCCCGATCGTGAGTTATTCCGGCAACGCCGCCTTGGAATATGTGAGCTACCGTCTCGGCACTCCCGTTTTTGATGTCAAGGAGTGCCAGCTGCGCGGGATGACCTATGCCGCTCCGCTGCGGGTAAAAGTGCGCTTGGTGATCTACGACAAGGATGCGCCGGCCGGGACCAAACCGGTGAAGGACATCAAGGAACAGGAAGTCTACATGGGCGAACTGCCGCTCATGACCGAAAACGGCACCTTCATCATCAACG
>CAYQWR010000208.1:0-5080 GCA_964421235.1 uncultured Thiohalomonas sp.
GACCGACTACCCGTTTGACGAGGTCGTCGAAATCAGCGTCGAGCCGCAGCGCGATACATGGAAAACGAAAGCGGTCGGTGCAAGGGTGTCGTCGAACTCGTCCAGCGCATCGAAAGCAGTCCACGTCCGGAATCGTTTATCCTGGGCCAGGCCAAACACGGTATTGTGAAAGAAGGGCTCGCTAAACTGTTTTTTGCCGAAAAAGCGCCACCACAGGCCGTCCTGCCGGGCCACGACCGGATACCAGCCGCGCAGCGATTCCGGCTCCGGCACTTGTTCGCCGCGCAGCAGCGCGCGCTCTTCGACGGAAAGATCCTTGCTCATGAGTCCGCATGCGGCTCACGGACGGCGATCATCTGTGCGGCGAGCTTCCTGCCCGCTGGTGTGCCGAGTGCATGCAATCCGGCGATGACTTCGGCCACATTGTCGTCGGTGATGGACGGGTCGCCGTATTTCGGCTTTTCATCCGGCTCAAAACCCGCCTCCATGAAAACCCGCTCCAGCCAGGGATTGGCGATGCAGTCCAGCATCAGATGTATCCGCGGCCGGGTGCTTTCGTTTGTTACGCCGTGCGGACAGTTGGCGTTCAGGTACCAGGCATGGCCGGCGGCAAAATGCACATCCTCGTCCGCGACGGTGAACAGCACCTCGGGCGCGGTAATGATCGGAACATGCAGGCGTACCACACCATCCTCGAACGACGTACCGTGATCCCTGTGCATCAGGATACGGCTGCCTGGCGCCATCGCCATCAGGCGCACCGACAATTTCTCGCACTCGAAGTTGTCGATGACCTCGCGGAAATACGTGCAGCGTTCCAGGATGGCGGTATCGTCGTAATGCATGCCGGACAGCGAAAGGATGTGGTCCGACCTGCCGTCCACGGAACGCAACGGCACGCAACGCCACTCCCCTGTATAGGCGGTGGTGTTGACATGGGCCATCCACATTTCCTCGTCGATATTTTCCAGGTCGCACTCCAGACGCCGGACATCGAAAAGGAAGGGCAGGCGCAGGTAGCGGGTTTTCGGTGCGGCGTTCATGCAGTTTGTGGATACCAGGCCATCAATGCGTGACTCGGTGTCTGCTGTTCGATCCGGAACCCGAGGTTGGCATAAAGCTGCGCGGCGCGCGGATTGTTCATCAGCACGGTGAGTGTCAACGGCGTGCGTACCTGGTTCGCTGCAATCTGCAGAGCCCGGATCACATTGGTACCGTAGCCTTTGTTGCGCGCGGGAGGAATCAATGCGAGGTCTATCATGCGTACTTCATTGGGACCGAAATCCACCGCCACCCGTCCAATCGGTTGTTGGTGCAGTTCAATGATGAAATACATCGCATTGGGAAACTGCTGCCCGTAGCCGTCGCGCTGCGCGCAGAACTGCATCTCGATCAATTCTTCGATGAAATCGTCTTCCGCATCGGCCAAGCGCAGATCGTTGCGCGTCGAATTGTAGAGCGTAGCGACGAAGACGGCATCCGAATCGCGCTGCGGGCGCAGGCCCAGGCTGGCGGGTAAGGAAAAGTCCGCCATCGTGTTTCCTAATTGAAAACCGCCTGGAACAGACTGCCGGGGACGGCGCCGGTGTTCAGGATACGGTTGACGAAGACGCCGGAAATCTTCTCCATGCCGTCGACATGCAGCACGAAGGTGCCGTCGCCCCAAGGGCAGTCGGCATCGCCGCGCAGCACCAGCATAAACGGTGTGCGGCTGTCGGCGCTGGCTTGCGGATGGCGGGCGAGAGGGTTGTCGCCGACTGCATCGAGGACAGTATCGATGACAATATCGCCGCAGGTGAGCCGGCACGGCTTGCCGATGTGCGGCGCGAAATCGCCGCTGCGCAATGCTTCCAGCATGTTGGCTCCGTGGAGTCTTCAGGGTATCCCGACGACGGGGCGGCTGCACGCGCCGCCACGCTGCCGATTCGGTCAATTGCGCGATGGGAACAAGCCCAGCAACGCGATGCTGAAATTCAACACCTGCATCGGGTTGATCAGTGATACGCTCCCCGGGCTTCCCGTCGTGGAGGTGGGGGCGCTTGGCACCGCACCCTCTGCCGTGCCGTACATATCCACTGGGTTGGTGGTCGCGCTTTTGCCGCCAGAGTTGGACGTGGCCGCGCCCAGGGTCCAATTTGCCGCTGGCACCTGGGTCAGGCCCGTGGTGGCGGTGCTGGCCGCCAGGGTGTGGCTGTGCGCCGGTATCTGGCTGGTCGATTCCAGGCCGGCCTTTTCACCGATCGGCCTGGTCGTCAGCCCCGGTCCGCTCCCCATGCCCATGGGCACGCGACCGCGCAGGTCGGGCAGGCCGAAGCTGGTTCGGCCGTCACCGCCGTAGAACGTGCCGAGCAGGGAAAACAGCGCCTGGTTCTGCGAGATGGCCATCAGTTGCCCGTCGCAAAGTGCCCAGTTCTGGGGCGCGAAATTGAATCCGAACATGTTGATTTGTCCAATAAATGGATCCGACATGGTATATCTCCCTTTTGCATTCTTGTTGAGTCATCCCGTCCGGAAGCACCCGTCCTGCGAGGCTACCGGTGACGACCCACGGACTCAGGCGTGTAAGCCTGTAGCCGGGGATCGTCAGCCCGATTGTATCGCATGGAGTAGGAAAAGAAAGGCGGCAATGGGTAAGTGCAACTCTAACGATGGGTACTGAAGTGCGGGTCGTCGGCGTGGCCAACTCGGGGCGCCTTCCACGCGCCGTCAAGTTTGAATGATGAGATGATTGCAGCGCGCATCATGGATGACGATTGAGTAAGTAAAGTCTACGGTTATCTCTAGCGAGCATGACAGTTGAAGCGGCTATCAATTTTTGACGTCTGGACAATGCTGTGTGGCTGGATTTTCGATGTATAACCACAACACTAGTGAGTCTTGGTATGTAGGAGAATTCCTACTGATACGACGACAAAATACCTACATACATTGACGGAACGCCCTGATAGCATTTCGGCCATATATGGGATACGAAGGCGAATGTCTTGAACTTCCGCAGCCATAGCTGACGAAGAGTATCCGCCGCCCAATGACGCTTGTCTATTGCTGTTGGTACGATGTATCGTTCAACCGGTTTGCGGTATTGAATATGGCGCTACGAAGAAGGTCATGGGTGCGAGAACATTGCGACAGTGTCAGCGTCTGCGGCTAGGGAGCATGGACGAAGCCCGCCAATCTACGGATTGTTGCGGGCAGTGTCCGATATCCAGCAGACGAGCCGTAGCCTGTTGCTATGCTCTGATCGTATCGACCATCCATCTTTGATGTCCGTTCCGGTTGTACGGTTTGGTGCTGAAGCCGTTGCGATTGAGTGAGTTTTGGATGCCGACGTTATGCGGGGTATGGGGCGGCAGAACACCGACGAACGGAGGTCAGTCCCACCGTTTTGTTTTTGGGGCAGGCGTTTGGGCGCGCATCGGAACTGTGCCGTTCTCATATGTTAAGTGCTTTAGTCAGCGACGCTGAGGCATTTTCCGGACACAGCATTGGCAGGGTTATCAGTTGATGTGCCGTCAAGACGGCGAAGAGCATAGATAACGGTTGTGACACCGGCAATTTTCTAAATCATTTACACAGACAGGCAGAGGATGCTACGGAAATGAGCAAACGGAAATGCGTTTGGGTGGCGTCGAGAAATATTGTAAGGCTCTTGTTGTCGAGCCTGTTTCTGCTGTTTGCGGCTTCATCGCCCCCCGCGCTTGCTTCCGGCTACCACAGACTTTCCGCTGTCTCGCCTTCCGCGGTGTTGTTCATCGATGCGGGTGTGCAGGACGCGCGAACCCTGCTCTCCGGTGTGGCGCCCGGCGTTGACGTGGTCCGGTTGCGCGGTGATGTCGATGGTGTGCAGCAGATCGCCGCTGCCCTGAAGAATTACCATCGCCTCGACAGCATACAGATTATTTCCCATGGTGCCCCGGGCAAGTTGCTGCTGGGTTCGTCCGTGCTGAGTGATGTAAATCTCGGACGTTACCGCACTGCATTGAGAGAGTGGGGACGCGCCCTCAATGCCCACGGTGCCATTCTGCTGTATGGCTGTAGCGTCGCGCAGGGCGCGGTGGGCGACCGCTTCGTTGATCGCATCGGGCAATTCACCGGCGCGGCGGTTGCCGCCTCAACCGACGCCACCGGTTCACCGGCACTGGGCGGCGACTGGCGGCTGGAGAAGCGCACCGGCGCCATCACGGTGGCGAGCGCCATCAGCGGGCGGGCAATGTCGGGTTACGATCATCTGCTGGCGTTGCCAAACGGCACGCAATCCATCACCACAGGCATGGCAGATGGAAGCACCACCGTGACGTTGATGTCGGGTTTTTCGTTCGTCAACGAATCCAACTATCCGTATCTGGGCGACACCGGCGCTGGAAGCGGAATCTATCCAGACAATACCACTCGCTCCTCACAACAGATTACGAACTTTAGAGTCAATGCGGATGGTAGCACTGTAAGAAGTTTCGATCTCACCGGGCTCAGTTTTGCAAATTATCAAATGTGCAGCGGCGAAGGGTGGGATTACAATTTCACCATCACCGGATACAAACTCGGCGGCGGAACCGTCCAGACAACCTTCCAAGCTGTCGGGGCGGGGCTGACCTTTACCACGGGCGATTATTCTCAGTTTACTGGAATTACCGGGTTTGAGGTCTCTTATTCCGGGCCGTACGAGTCTATTTGTAGCGGCTCCTACGCTGGCTATAGTGATCCCGCAGAGATCGATTTTGATAGTTTCACCATCGCCAATGCGGCTGCACCCGTAGCCGCCCCGACGTTTACCAGTATCAGCCCCACTTCCGGCCCGACGACGGGCGGTACCGCGGTCACCATTACCGGCACCAACCTGACCGGCGCGACCTCCGTGACCATCGGCGGCTCGGCCGCGACCAGCGTTTCGGTGACCAACTCGACGACACTTACCGCCGTCACACCATCGGGTTCGGCGGGTATCACGGATGTGGTCGTGACTACGGCCGGCGGTACGGCCACCGGTACCGGCGCGTTTACCTATGCCACCGTCGTCCCCGGCGCGCCTACCATCGGTACCGCCACGGCGGGCGATACCCAGGCCAGTGTGGCCTTCAGCGCA
>CAYQWR010000209.1:0-4982 GCA_964421235.1 uncultured Thiohalomonas sp.
CCGGGTAAAATTTGGGGGTGGTAACCAAAAAACGGGCCCCGGCCGGAATGGCCGCACCACGGGCCCATAAAGGGGAGCCGTTTTTTTTTGTGATTTGCGGTTTTCTGGCGGATTGCTCAAAATGGCAGCGCACAATCTTTCATTCCGCGAGCGAAAGGATACCAAGGTGAAGATCAATAAGGCTGTGTTTCCCGTGGCCGGCATGGGGACTCGATTCCTGCCGGTAACCAAAGCCAATCCGAAAGAAATGTTGCCTATAGTCGATAAACCACTGATTCAATACGCGGTGGAAGAAGCCATTGAGGCCGGCATAAGGGAGATGATTTTCGTAACCAGTAGCGCCAAGCGCGCGATTGAAGATCATTTTGACAAAAATTATGAACTGGAGTGTGAACTCGAGAAAAGAGGCAAGGAGAAACTGCTGGACGTCGTACGCAGTGTCGTTCCCGCCGGTGTTTCCTGCGCTTATGTACGTCAGCCCGATGCGCTCGGACTAGGGCATGCCGTGTTGTGTGCAAAACCACTGGTGGGCAACGAGCCGTTTGCGGTGATTTTGGCCGACGACTTGATCGACGGTGGGAACAAGGGAGCCATGCATCAGATGGCCGATTTGTTCGTGAAACATCAATGTAGTCTGCTGGGTGTCGAGGATGTCGATGCCGCCGATACCGATAAATACGGTATTGTGAAGGCGACGGCGATAGACGAGCGTTTATCGAAAGTGGAGTGCATCGTCGAGAAACCCGAGCCGGCGGTCGCCCCCTCGACCCTGGCGGTGGTTGGACGCTATATCCTTACTCCACGCATTTTCGCACTGTTGGAGACGACCGGCCAGGGAACCGGCGGCGAGATACAGTTGACCGACGCCATCGAAGCGTTACTGCAGCAGGAAGCGGTGCTGGCCTATCGTTTTGCGGGCAAACGTTATGATTGCGGCAGCAAATTCGGTTATCTGAAGGCGACCGTCGAATACGCGCTGAAGCACCCGGAGTTGAGCGTCGATTTCAGACGTTATCTGACGGAGAATTTCTGCTGACGCCGAGGCGGGTGGGGGTACAGATAAGGCCGGGGAATTTGGCTCCCCCGGTTGGACTCGAACCAACGACACACGGATTAACAGTCCGCTGATCTACCGACTGATCTACGGGGGAATCGATAGAGGCGCACATAATACTGATCGGGCCGTCCGAGGTCAAGCACCCGCAGGGCAATTCAACGACGAGCCGTCGGCTGCGGTGCGGGAGGCGCGAGGGCGACCGGTCCTGGCGATGATCAATGCGTGGGCCGCATCGCTACCGCGCTCATCGCAAAAGACGAAAGTACCGTTACTGCCGGCAAGGCCGCTGGGATGGTAGGTAAAATAGTTCGCCGAAGGGAATGCGTGCAACGTTACGGTGTCGCCCGGGGGCAATGTCCGCTGGGTCCACACCAGCGTCTCCGTTGCGGAGTTCCATTGCCGATCTGCGTTCGCGTCGACAAATACGATCCAGCCCTGCTGCCAGTTCCTGCTGCTATCACACCCCAGGCCGGGTTCGCCTTGGCAAATCACGACATCTTTTGTCCGTTTGATCGCCTCGCTGCGGGCCAGCTGCAGTGTTGCGGTCATGTTGTTGACGGCTGCCACCAGGCGGGTGTCGGCGACGAGTTCGGCGAACGAAGGTACGGCAACGACCAGCAACGCGCTGACGACCGAAAGGGTTATCAGCAATTCGAGCAGCGTGAAGCCTCGTTGAAGGGGGGCCCCCGCCGACTCAAGAGTGCTGGCGGGGGCACGGTAGAAGTTGACGTCCATGTCATACCCACATCCATGTAGGTATAACGATAAGGTATCGTTCGAGTGTCGGGAAGAGCTGGCCTGTCAGTGCTTTCTGCGTCTTGCTGTAAGATATTTCCTATTTTTCACCGAACAGCGTGCGCAGGCGATCCAAGGCGTCCCGCAGATTTTCCATCGAAGTGGCGAACGACAGGCGCATGTAGCCGTCATTGCCGAACGCGGAGCCCGGCACCAGGGCAACGCCGGTCTGAGCCAGGATGTATTCGGCCAGTTCGATGTCGTTGTGCATATCACCACGACCGGCAATGATGTCGCGCATATCCGGGAACGAGTAAAACGCACCCTGGGAAGGCAGGCAGTGCACGCCCTGGATGCGATTGAGCCCTGCCACTACGAAATCGTGGCGTTCCTTGAAGGCCGCAAGCATCGTCTGGATACAGCTCTGGTCGCCATTGAGCGCTGCTTCCGCGGCAACTTGGGAAATCGACGCAGGATTGGAGGTGCTCTGCGACTGGATGTTCTTCATGGCCCCGATCAGCGATTCCGCGCCTGCGGCATAGCCGATGCGCCAGCCGGTCATGGCGTAGGCCTTGGAGACGCCGTTGAGGACGATGGTCCGGTCGTAGAGGTCGGGACAGGCATTGACGATGTTGGCGAACGGCTCGTCCGCCCACAGGATGTGCTCGTACATGTCGTCCGAGGCGATCAGCACCTGCGGATGGCGGCGCAGCACCTCGCCGAGCGCGGCCAGTTCGGCCTTGGTGTAGGCGACCCCGGTCGGGTTGGAAGGACTGTTCAATACCACCAAGCGGGTGCGCGGGGTAATCGCCGCCTCCAGCTGGGCCGGGGCGACCTTGAAGCCCTGCTCCAGGCCGGTGGCGATGATGACGGGCACGCCTTCCGCCAGCAGGACCATATCCGGGTAGGAAACCCAGTACGGCGCCGCGATAATGACCTCGTCGCCGGCGTTCAGCAGCGCCTGCGCCAGGTTATAAAAGCTCTGTTTGCCGCCGCAGGAGACCAGGATCTGCTTGGGCGAGTAATGAAGGCCGTTGTCGCGTTCAAATTTGGCGATAATGGCCTTCTTCAGGCCCGGCGTACCATCGACGGCGGTATACTTGGTAAAGCCGCTGTTGATGGCATCGATGGCTGCCTGTTTTATGTGCGCCGGGGTGTCGAAGTCCGGTTCGCCGGCCCCGAGACCGATAACGTCCTTACCTTGGGCTCTCAGCTCCTGGGCGTGCGCGGTGACGGCCAGCGTAGGGGAAGGCTTGATGCTTTGAACGCGCTTAGACAGTTGGATCTCCACCGGTATCCTCAATACGAGAAGTCGAAAACAAAACCGCACTAATATACTTGAACTGCGCCTGTTCCTAAATCCCCCAAACGTCGAATTATGAGCCGAAATTTCCAGTTACAGGCCCCTTATGCCCCGGCCGGAGATCAGCCCGATGCGATCCGTCGCCTGATCGACGGGCTGCAGGCCGGCGAAGCCGGCCTGACCCTGCTGGGGGTGACCGGCTCCGGCAAGACCTATACCGTCGCCAACGTCATCCAGCAATTGCAGCGGCCGACCCTGATCATGGCACATAACAAGACCCTGGCGGCCCAGCTTTACGGCGAAATGAAGGAATTTTTCCCCCATAACGCGGTGGAGTATTTCGTCTCCTATTACGACTACTACCAGCCCGAGGCCTACGTTCCGTCGACCGACACCTTCATCGAGAAGGACGCCTCCATCAACGAGCATATCGAGCAGATGCGTCTGTCGGCCACCAAGGCGCTTCTGGAGCGGCACGACACCATCATCGTGGCCACGGTATCGGCCATCTACGGCCTCGGCGACCCGGACTCCTATATGAAGATGCTGCTGCACCTGGTGCGCGGCGACATCATCGACCAGCGCCAGATCCTGCGCCGCCTGGCCGAATTGCAGTACAAGCGCAACGACGTGGAGCTGCGGCGCGGCACCTACCGCGTGCGGGGCGAGGTCATCGACATCTATCCGGCCGACTCCGAGAGCGAGGCGGTGCGGGTGGAGCTGTTCGACGAGGAGGTGGAGGCGCTGAGCTGGTTCGACCCGCTCACCGGCGAGGTGCTGCGCAAGGTGCCGCGGGTCACCATCTACCCCAAGACCCACTACGTGACGCCGCGCGAGCGGGTGCTGGCGGCGGTCGAGGCCGCCAAGGTGGAGTTGAAGGAGCGGCTGGAGGAGCTGCACGCCGCCGACAAGCTGGTGGAGGAGCAGCGATTGGAACAGCGCGTCCGTTTCGATATCGAGATGATGTTGGAGCTGGGCTACTGTTCGGGCATCGAGAACTACTCCCGTCTGCTGTCGGGACGCGCGCCGGGCGAGCCGCCGCCGACCCTGTTCGACTATCTGCCGCCGGACGCGCTGCTGGTGATCGACGAGTCCCACGTGACCGTGTCGCAGATCGGTGCCATGTACCGCGGCGACCGCTCGCGCAAGGAGAATCTGGTCAACTACGGCTTCCGCCTGCCGTCGGCGCTGGACAACCGGCCGCTGAAATTCGAGGAGTGGGAGCGGCTGGCGCCGCAGACCATCTTCGTCTCGGCGACGCCGGCCAAATATGAACTGGAGCACTCCGGCGAGGTGATCGAGCAGGTGGTGCGCCCCACCGGGCTGGTCGACCCGGAGGTGGAGATACGGCCGGCGCTGACCCAAGTGGACGACCTGCTGTCGGAGATCCGCAAGCGGACGGCGGTAAAAGAGCGGGTGTTGGTAACGACGCTCACCAAGAAGATGGCCGAGGATCTGAGCGACTACCTGGCGGACCACGACGTCCGCGTCCGCTACATGCACTCGGATATCGACACCGTGGAGCGCATGGAGATCATCCGCGACCTGCGCCTGGGCGAGTTCGACGTGCTGGTCGGCATCAACCTGCTGCGCGAAGGTCTGGACATGCCCGAGGTGTCGTTGGTGGCGATCCTCGATGCCGACAAGGAGGGTTTCCTGCGTTCCGAGACTTCACTGATCCAGACCATCGGCCGCGCCGCCCGCAACATCAACGGCCGCGCCATCCTTTACGCCGACAAGGTGACCGGCTCCATGCGGCGGGCGATGGACGAGACCGATCGGCGCCGCCAGAAGCAGGTGGCCTTCAACGAGGAACACGGCATCACCCCGCGCGGGGTGGAGAAGGCGGTGCGCGACATCCTCGAAACCGGCTACCCGGGAGTGCCG
>CAYQWR010000210.1:0-4914 GCA_964421235.1 uncultured Thiohalomonas sp.
GTCTACATGGGCGAACTGCCGCTCATGACCGAAAACGGCACCTTCATCATCAACGGTACCGAGCGCGTCATCGTTTCGCAGCTGCACCGTTCGCCAGGCGTATTCTTCGAGCACGACAAGGGTAAGACACACTCCTCCGGCAAGCTGTTGTTCTCGGCGCGAGTGATCCCCTACCGTGGCTCGTGGCTCGATTTTGAGTTCGATCCGAAAGACAACGTCTTTGTGCGTATCGACCGCCGCCGCAAGTTGCCGGCGACGATTCTGCTGCGTGCGCTCGGCTACAATACCGAGGAAGTCCTCGCGCTGTTCTTCGAAACCGACACCTTCAGCTTCGGCAAGGAGAATCTGGCGTTCAACCTGATCCCCGAACGGCTGCGCGGCGAGACGGTGAATTTCGACGTCGTCGTCAAGGGCAAGGTTCTGGTCGAGTCCGGCCGCCGCATTACTGCGCGCCACACCCGTGAACTGAGCAAGGCCGAACTTGCCACGCTGGACGTGCCCTACGAGTACGCCATCGGTAAGGCGCTGGCGCATGACGTGGTCGATACGACCAGCGGCGAAGTGATCGCCCAGGCCAATGACGAGATTACTGCCGAACTGCTGACCAAGATGCAGGACGCCGGTGTCACCACGTTCAACACCCTTTTCACCAACGACCTGGATCACGGCGCCTACGTCTCCACTACCCTGCGCATCGATCCGACCCGTACCCAATTGGAGGCGCTGGTTGAGATCTATCGCATGATGCGTCCCGGCGAGCCGCCCACCAAGGAAGCTGCCGAGAATCTGTTCGCAGGACTGTTCTTCAGCGAGGACCGTTACGACCTGTCGGCGGTCGGCCGCATGAAGTTCAACCGCCGCGTCGGCCGCAAAGAGGTCACCGGCTCCGGTGTGTTGACCAAGGAAGACATCATCGACGTGCTCAAGGTGCTGATCGACATCCGCAACGGCAATGGCGTGGTGGACGACATCGATCACCTGGGTAATCGCCGCATTCGTTCCGTGGGCGAAATGGCGGAGAACCAGTTCCGCATCGGCTTGGTGCGTGTCGAGCGCGCCGTCAAGGAGCGTCTGTCGCTGGCCGAGTCCGAAGGTTTGATGCCGCAGGAGTTGATTAATGCCAAGCCGGTATCCGCGGCAATCAAGGAGTTTTTCGGTTCCTCGCAGCTGTCGCAGTTCATGGACCAGAACAACCCGCTGTCGGAAGTGACCCACAAGCGTCGTATCTCGGCACTCGGCCCCGGTGGCCTGACCCGCGAACGCGCCGGCTTCGAAGTGCGCGACGTGCACCCGACCCACTATGGTCGCCTATGCCCGATCGAAACGCCGGAAGGTCCCAACATCGGTTTGATCAACTCGCTGGCCGTGTTTTCGCGTCCCAACGATTACGGTTTCCTGGAGACGCCGTATCGTAAGGTCATCGACGGTCGCGTGACCGACGAGTACGAATACCTGTCGGCGATTGATGAAGGCGAATACGTTATTGCACAGGCCAATGCCGTGGTCGACGATAAGGGCAACCTGATCGACGATTTGATCTCCTGCCGTCACCTGAATGAATTCACCCTGTCGCCGCGCGACAAGGTGAACTACATGGATATTTCGCCCAAGCAGATCGTCTCGGTGGCGGCTTCGCTGATCCCGTTCCTGGAACACGACGACGCCAACCGCGCGCTGATGGGTTCGAACATGCAGCGCCAGGCGGTGCCGACCTTGCGTCCGGAGAAGCCGGTGGTCGGTACCGGTATGGAACGTGCCGTGGCCATCGACTCGGGGACCACGGTAGTGGCGCGTCGTGGCGGCGTGGTCGATTCCGTCGATGCGGCTCGCATCGTGGTGCGCGTCAACGACGACGAGACGGAAGCGGGCGAGTCCGGTGTGGACATCTACAACCTGACCAAGTACACCCGCTCCAACCAGAACACCTGCGTCAATCAGCGTCCGCTGGTCGGTCCCGGCGATATCATCGCGCGCGGCGACGCGTTGGCCGACGGCTCCGCCACCGACATGGGCGAGTTGGCGCTGGGCCAGAATATGCTGGTCGCGTTCATGCCGTGGAACGGTTACAACTTCGAGGACTCCATCCTCATCTCCGAGCGCGTGGTGGAGGAGGACCGCTACACCACCATTCATATCGAGGAGCTGACCTGTGTTGCCCGCGATACCAAGCTCGGCCCTGAGGAGATTACGGCGGATATTCCCAACGTCGGTGAAGGCGCGCTGGCTCGTCTGGACGAGGCCGGTATCGTCTACATCGGCGCCGAGGTGACCTCCGGCGATATTCTGGTCGGTAAGGTGACGCCGAAGGGCGAGACCCAGTTGACCCCGGAAGAGAAGCTGTTGCGCGCCATCTTCGGCGAGAAGGCCTCGGACGTGAAGGATACCTCGCTGCGCGTGCCCTCCGGTATGAGCGGCACCGTCATCGACGTGCAGGTATTCACCCGCGACGGCCTGGAGAAGGACTCCCGCGCCAAGGCCATCGAGGAGGCCGGCCTGGCTCAGGTGCGCAAGGATCTGATGGATCAGCGCCGCATCATGGAGGACGACATCTTCCAGCGCATCGAAAAGATGCTGATTGGCAAGGTGGTGGCCGGTGGTCCCAATAAACTGAAGGCCGGTGACAAGATTACCAAGGCTTACCTCGGCGAGCTGTCGCAGGAGAAGTGGTTCGAGATCCGTTTGAAGAGCGACGAGGCGAATGGCCAGTTGGAAGTCGTTGCCGAACAGATCAAGCTGCTGCGCAAGGACTTCGAGGAGCAGTACGAGAGCAAGAGGCGCAAGCTGACCCAGGGCGACGACCTGGCTCCGGGCGTGTTGAAGATGGTCAAGGTCTACCTGGCCGTGAAGCGCCGCATCCAGCCTGGCGACAAGATGGCCGGCCGTCACGGTAACAAGGGTGTCATTTCCATGATCGTCCCGGTCGAGGATATGCCCTACGCCGCCGACGGTACGCCGGTCGACATCGTGCTGAACCCGCTGGGCGTACCTTCCCGTATGAATGTCGGTCAGGTGCTCGAAACCCATTTGGGCTGGGCCGCCAAGGGCCTCGGTCTGAAGATCGGACGCATGCTCGATGCCAAGAACAAGGTTGAGGAGCTGCGCAAGTTCCTCGGCCAGATCTACAACACCAGCGGCAAGCCGGAGGATCTCTCCAGCCTGACCGATGAGGAGATCCTGGCGCTGAGCAAGAACCTGCGTAAGGGCGTGCCGATGGCCACCCCGGTGTTCGACGGCATACACGAGGACGAGATCCGCGCGATGCTGCGTCTGGCCGAACTGCCTGAGGGCGGCCAGACCACCTTGCACGACGGTCGTACCGGCGATGCCTTCGACCGCAAGGTGACCGTGGGTTACATGTACATGCTGAAGCTGAACCATCTGGTGGACGACAAGATGCACGCCCGTTCCACCGGTCCGTACAGCCTGGTTACCCAGCAACCGCTGGGCGGCAAGGCGCAGTTCGGCGGCCAGCGTTTCGGTGAGATGGAGGTGTGGGCGCTGGAGGCCTATGGCGCCGCCTACACCCTGCAGGAGATGTTGACGGTGAAGTCCGACGACGTGAACGGCCGTACCAAGATGTACAAGAACATCGTGGACGGCGATCACCGGATGGAAGCCGGCATGCCCGAATCCTTCAACGTGTTGATCAAGGAGATCCGGGCATTGGCCATCGACATCGAGCTGGAACAAGACTAGTCCGTCGCAGGCGGCGGCCGGGTCACCCGGCCGCCTTGAGCGAACGGCAAGCGACGGACAACTGAGGAGAGCAAACGGTGAAAGACCTTCTGAATCTTCTGAAGCAGCAGGGCCCGATTGAAGACTTTGACGCCATTCGTATTGGTCTGGCGTCCCCGGACAAGATTCGTTCCTGGTCCTTCGGCGAGGTGAAAAAGCCGGAGACCATCAACTACCGCACCTTCAAACCGGAGCGCGACGGCCTGTTCTGCGCCAAGATCTTCGGGCCGGTGAAGGACTATGAGTGCCTGTGCGGTAAGTACAAGCGCCTCAAGCACCGCGGTGTGATCTGCGAGAAGTGCGGCGTCGAGGTGACCCTGGCCAAGGTGCGCCGCGAGCGCATGGCCCATATCGAGCTGGCCAGCCCGACCGCCCACATCTGGTTCCTGAAGAGCCTGCCCTCGCGCATGGGTCTGTTGCTCGACATGACCCTGCGCGACATCGAGCGCGTGCTCTACTTTGAAGGCTTCGTGGTGATCGACCCGGGCATGACCCAGTTGGAACGCGGTCAGATGCTGTCGGACGAGGCCTACCTGGACGCCATCGAAGAGTATGGTGACGAGTTCGATGCGCGCATGGGGGCGGAGGCAATCTACCAGTTGCTGCGTACCATGGACCTGCAGACCGAGGCCGCGCGTATCCGCGAGGAACTGCCCAACACCAGCTCCGAAACCAAGCTGAAGAAGTTCACCAAGCGCTTGAAGCTGATGGAGGCCTTCCTCGAGTCCGGCAACAAGCCGGAGTGGATGGTGATGACCGTGCTGCCGGTGCTGCCGCCGGAGCTGCGTCCGCTGGTGCCGCTGGAGGGTGGCCGTTTCGCCACCTCCGACCTGAACGACCTGTATCGCCGGGTCATCAACCGCAACAACCGTCTGAAGCGCCTGCTGGACCTGGCGGCGCCGGACATCATCGTGCGCAACGAAAAGCGCATGCTGCAGGAGGCGGTGGACGCCCTGATGGACAACGGCCGCCGCGGCCGCGCCATCACCGGTTCCAACAAGCGCCCGCTCAAGTCCCTGGCCGACATGATCAAGGGCAAGCAGGGCCGCTTCCGTCAGAACCTGTTGGGCAAGCGCGTCGACTACTCGGGCCGTTCGGTCATCGTGGTCGGCCCGACCCTGCGTCTGCACCAGTGCGGCCTGCCGAAGAAGATGGCGCTGGAGCTGTTCAAGCCGTTCA
>CAYQWR010000211.1:0-4902 GCA_964421235.1 uncultured Thiohalomonas sp.
CCTGCTTGAGGCCCGACCAATCCACCGCGCCGCGACCGGCCACGACTTCGGCCCAGCGACGCAGCGCCGCCGCCCGCGCGGCATGGCCGGCAGCCTCGTTGACGCCCGCCAGACGCTGCAGGTCCGCGACCGTGTCGGCCCGATCCAACAGCCACAGGCGGACCTCCAGGGCCCGTTGCAACCGATCCTCGGCGGCGGCCCACTGCCGCTGCGCCGCCAGCAGCGCACCCCACTGCTCCAGCGTAGCGGCGGTGCCCGCGCGGTTGGGAATACTCTTGTAACGGCCGAGTGCCTGGCGCAGCAGCGTCGCGGCGTCCCTATCGTCTCCGGCGCGGGCCTTCAGCTCCGCCTGGAACCGCAGCAAGCGCGCGGCGAGCAGCGGGTCGCGGCTGTCGTGCACGGCGGCGGCAAACCGGTCCAGCCACGGCGCAGGGGGATCATCGGCCCGGTGCAGCGCGATATCCACGCGGTTTGCCAACGCGCTGCTGCGAATATCGGCCTCGGTATCGGCGGCAGACAGCAGCGGCGACAGTTGTTGCGCCGCCGCCGCATAGTGACCGCGCCGGATCGCCACCGTGGACTGCAACAGCCGCAGACGCTGTTGCGCTTGCGCCAAACCATCACTGTCCGCTATCAGCCGCGCCGCCTGCAACTGCCCGTCCGCGGCGGCGAGATTGCCGACCGCCAGCGCCGTCTCCGCCAGATCGATACGGCTCTCCACGATGTGAGCGCGATCATCGAGTCCCCGGTAGTAATCCAGCGCCTTTCCGAACAGCGCTGCCGCATTGGCGTAGTCGTCGGCCGTGTAGGCGGTGACCCCCAGCGCCAGGAAACGCTCGCCCTGCACCAGCGCCGCGGGGCGCTGCTGCGGCGCGCTGACGCAGGCGGTCAGCGACAACGCGGTCAGCCAGATCCACCAGCACCGCGTCATCCTATTCATTGGCCGGACGCGCCTTGATTTCGGTCTGCTGGTGCTGCGGCGGAAGTGCCGACGACAGCGGCCAAATGCGTTGCATCCCCTGCAACGTGCGATCGGTCGAATCCATCAGCGCCTTCATCCTGCTCATCAGTTCCGGCAACTGCCGCAATTCGACGTTCACCGTTCCCATGGCGGTGTTCATCTGCTCGACCAACTGCGTGGTCTCCGCCGTCAGGGCGCTCAGCTGCTTGGTCATATTGCGGCCGTCGGCGGAGATGGCGGTGGCGTTTGCTATCACCGGTTTCATCTCCGCCAGGCGCTGGTTGGCGTTGCGCAGCATTGCATTCAGGTTGGTCAGCGACTGGACAAGGTCTTTCCCCCCCTGGGCATCGAACACGGCCTTTCCCACCGCGCCCTTGCCCGACGCGATTTGTTGGCTGATGGCACGCATGCCCGTCATCGTCTGCGCCAATTCATGGGAGGTGGTCCTGATGTCGTCGGGATTCACCGCCCGCACCAAAACGGACAAGCCTTCGACGATCTGCTTTACGTTTGCCATCACCGGCGTCAGCTCGGCCATCAGTTCATCCAGAGACAATGGTTCCTCGATAGTCAACGTCGCGCCATCCGGCAACAGCGGCGCGGAAGATGAGCCGGGCTCGATATCGATCGACGCCTTACCCAATATCGAAAGCTTGCTTAACGAGGCCTTGGAGTCGGTGCGAATCAGCTTGCGATAGCGCTTGTATACATAAAAAGTGAGGCGCACGCGGTTGTCATTGGAGATATCGATGGATGACACGCGCCCCACTTCAATACCCGACACTTTAACCACTGATTCGGTCGTGACACCTTGTGCGTTCTTCAGGACTGCATGATAGACAACATGCCGTTCGAACAGGTGGCGGGTGCGCCCATTGACCAAAATAAGGGCGAGGATGACAGCCATTGCCGCCAATACGAAGATACCGACCACTCGCTCCTGAGTCGTGTAGTTCAGGTCGTGGATATAGTGAATGCGCCGTTGCTGATTTGGTTGCGCCATGGTGTCACTCGAATGCAGCGCAAAGCTGCCTCTCCAGTCGCAGATACGCCTGCACTTCCGCGTCGTCGGCCGCGAGTACCGCATCCCACCCGGCGAACAGATGCGCCGCCCCCAAACCAATGAACAACACCGCGTCCGCGTGCTGTGCCAATAGCCGATCGTTGGCCGCGACCAGCACCAGCGGTACGCGGCGGTGAACCGCCCCAGCGATATAATCCCGCAACAGAATCTGCGCTGCGGTGTCGAGGCCGACAAACGGCCGATCCAACAGCACGATACGGGGCTCCAGAATCAGCGCGCGCGCGATCAACAGCAGACGGCGTTGCAGATCGTCCAGATAAGCCGGCAACGATTCATGGTCGACCTCATGACCGAACTCACCGATAAGCGTCCGCGCACGCTGTTCCACCTCGCGCTCCGGCGCCGCGTGATGATACAGCGCCGGCAGCATGACGTTGCGCAAGCCGTTCATGCTCGACAGCAGCGGCGCTTGCGGCGTCACGAAACCGACACGACGCCGCAACAATCGCCAGTCGCGCGCGCCGGGACCGTTGGTGAGGTGCCCCAGCAAGCGCAGTTCGCCCGTTGCGCACGGCGTGATCCCGGCCAACAGGCTCAGATAGGCCGTCAGCTGTTGCTGCTCTGGCCCGACCACGCACACCAACCCCGGAGCAAGCACCAAACTCAGCGATGGTACCTGCCCGCCATCGCCAGGGCGTATATCACGTGCAATCAATAGTGATTCCTGGGTCACTGCGATATCACCGCTATCAGGCCGTCCAGCAGAAAGATCAGCACCATACTGTTAACAATAGCGCGCTGCGTCTCCTGCGGCACTTCGGTCGGCGACGCATTCACACGCAGGCCGTGATAGCAGGCGGTGGCGCCAATGATCAGGCCGAACACCACGTTCTTTAACACAAAACCGATCAATGCCAGCGGATCGAACGCCAGCGGAATCTCCACCAGATATTTGAAATAGCTGAACGACAACAACAATGCACTGAAACATACCCCCCCCACCACCGCCAGCACCGCGAAGTAGACGGCCAGGATCAGCTGCGACACCGCAATTCCCACCAGCCGGGGCGTAATGAAAAAATCCTGCACGTTGATCCCGAGCAACGCCAGTCCGTCCACCTCGCGGTGCAGGCTCATGTTGCCCAGATCCACCGTCACGGCCGAACCGCTACGGCCGATGACGATAATGGCGCTGAACAGCGGCGCCAACTCCAGCGCCACCACCTGGGTCAGCACGTTGATCAGGTCGTTCTGGTTGCCGACCACCTGCATCACGCGAATCAGCTGCGTAGTGACGGCCGCCCCCACCGCCAGGCCGAGAATAGTGATCGCCGGCAAAGCGTCGATACCGGTGAATATGATCTGCGCGATGGCCGCCTGATAGGTCGCCCTGTTGAACAGACCGCGTCGCCCGCCGCTGCCGCGGATGGCGTGCAAAACAAACACCACGATGTCGACGACATAGAGCGCCGCCTGAATCAAGCGACGCCCCAGCGAACCGACAATGGCATTGGCCGAGAAATCCGGTTTATCGGGCATAGAATAATGATAGAAGCAATCGTGCCCGGTGGATTGACTATAGGCGGCCACCGTTACCGGACAGCGGAGAAAAACAAAGGGCCGCATAGCGGCCCCCTGTTGTTCCAGCGCAGCCGGACGGCTAACGCTCGTATTCCGGCTCGGCCATAATCTTATGAATGGAAAGGTCAGCCCCCTGGTACTCTTCCTCCTCGGACAGACGAATACCCACCGTTCTCTTCAACACACCGTACACCACGAAACCACCGGCGAAAGCAATCGTGATTCCCAGCAGGGTACCGATCAGCTGCGCCATGAAGCTCACGCCGCCGACGCCGCCCAGAGCCTCCTTGCCGAAGATACCGGCTGCGATGCCGCCCCAGGCGCCGCACAGGCCGTGCAGCGGCCAGACACCGAGCACGTCGTCGATCTTCCAGCGGTTCTGCACGAGGGTGAAGGTCCAGACGAACAGGGCGCCGGCGATGCCGCCGGTGATCAGCGCACCGACCGGATGCATGACGTCGGAACCGGCGCAGATGGCCACCAGTCCCGCCAACGGACCGTTATGGACGAAGCCCGGATCGTTCTCTCCCATAAACAGGGCCACCAGCGTCCCGCCCATGGCCGCCATCAGCGAATTGACCGCGACCAGGCCGGAAATGCCGGCGATACTTTGGGCCGACATGACGTTGAAACCGAACCAGCCCACGGTGAGAATCCAGGCGCCGAGGGCCAGGAACGGAATACTGGAGGGCGGATGGGCAAATACCTCGCCATTCTTGCCGTAACGCCCCTTGCGATGCCCCAACTGCAGCACCGCAGCCAAGCCGATCCAGCCGCCGACCGCGTGCACCACCACCGATCCGGCAAAATCATGGAAGCTTGCACCAAAAGTGGACGCGAGCCACGCCTGCAGGCCGAAGTGGCCGTTCCAGGCGATTCCCTCGAAGAACGGATAGACCAGCGCCACCAATGCAAAAGTCGCCGCCATTTGCGGGCGGAACTTGGCACGCTCGGCAATGCCGCCCGACACGATGGCAGGAATAGCCGCGGCAAAGGTCAACAAAAAGAAGAACTTGACCAACCCATAGCCATTTTCCGCGGTCAGCGTAGCCGCACCATGCATGAAGCTGATGCCATAGGCGACGCCGTAGCCGATGAAGAAATAGGCGATGGTGGAGATGGCGAAGTCCGACAGGATCTTCACCAGGGCATTGACCTGATTCTTCTTGCGAACGGTGCCGAGTTCCAAAAAGGCGAAACCGGCATGCATTGCAAGCACCATAATGGCGCCCAGAAGGACGAACAGGACATCGTTTGCATGATGAATCTGAGCCATTTCTACTCCTCGCTTGCGAAATTTGCCGCAAACGAGTGCAATAAACGCACCAATTCTGTG
>CAYQWR010000212.1:0-4887 GCA_964421235.1 uncultured Thiohalomonas sp.
CCTTCGACCGCATGCTGGACAACGTCGTATCCATGATCGGTCCGAGGATACGCGACAAGGCTTTGGAGTTCGTCGTGGAGCGTGACACTCTGCCGCCGGTGCTGGTGGGCGATTTCACCCGGCTGGCGCAGGCCCTGCTGAACTATCTCTCCAACGCCGTCAAGTTCACCGAGCGCGGCAAGATCACCCTGCGCATCTCCCAAACGGAGGAAACGCCAACCGATCTCCTGGTGCGCTTCGAAGTGACGGACACCGGCATCGGCATCGAGCCGAAAAAGTTATCCGGCCTGTTCACCGCCTTCGAGCAGGTCGACGCCACCATCTCGCGCCGCTACGGCGGTACGGGGCTGGGCCTTGCCATCACCCGGCAACTGGCGCGCATCATGGGTGGAGACGCCGGCGCGAATAGCCTGCCAGGCCGAGGCAGCACTTTCTGGTTCACCGCCCGCTTGGGCATAAGCCACAAAAGCATGGAAGAACTGGCCGAGTTCCCCGCCGTTTCCGAACAGAGCCTGCAAGCCATGCCTACCGGTGCACGTATCCTGCTGGCGGAGGACAACAAGATCAATCAGGAAGTCGCGAAGGAGCTCCTGGCCGAAGTCGGGTTGGTAGTGGACGTTGCCAACGACGGTTTCGAGGCGTTGGAGAAGGCGCGTCAATGCGACTACGATCTGATCCTGATGGATATGCAGATGCCAGGCATGGACGGACTGGAGGCAACGCGCGCCATCCGCGCCCTGCCCGGCTTGGCGACGTTGCCCATTCTGGCGATGACCGCCAACGTCTTCGATGACGATCGCGAACGCTGCATGACGGCGGGCATGAACGATTTCATCATCAAACCGGTCGATCCGGAGCAATTGTTCACCGCCCTGCTCCGTTGGCTGCCGAAAAATTCCATATCGTCTCCCGTTCTCGACGCCGACGGCGTGACGCTTCCCGCCGCACTCACGGCGATTCCGGGCCTGGACGTCGGGCGAGGTCTCATGGTTATGAACGGCCATCGGCGCAGCTATCTGCGCCTGCTGCGTCTCTACGCGGTCAATCATGCCGACGATATGACCCGGTTGCGCAAATGCATGACCCAGGGCAGCAGGGACGAGGCGCGACGGCTGGCCCACACCCTCAAGGGGAACTCGGGCAACATGGGCGCGACGAACGTGCAACATCTGTCCGCCGAGCTGGATGCGGCGCTCCGGGAAGACCGCGACGTCGCCGAGATCGAGCGTTTGACCGGCGCCGTGGAGCAAGCGCTGCAGCAGTTGATGCCCGCGATCCTGGCGGCGCTGCCCGAGCGCGTCGCGCCTCCTGCCGCCGACGAGGTGGACTGGTCGGTAGTGCGGCAAGTTCTGACCGACCTGGAACCCTTGCTCGCCAGCGACAACACCCAGGCCGATCAGCTCATGGAAACCCACGCGGATCTGCTCAAGGCAGCGCTCGGTCCCTTGGGTGTGGAATTGGTACAGCACATCGAGCATTTTCTCTATCCCGAGGCACTGGAGACACTGAAGCGGGTGCGCCGGGAACGGCCGGAATCGGTGGGCTGAACGCGGAGTACGAAATGACGACCGAGAATGGTAACCCACCAGTGGAAATCCTGATCGTCGAGGACAGCGCCGTGGAAGCGGAGTTGCTGCGCCGCACACTGGTCCGGGCGGGTTACTCGGTGAGCATCGCGCACGACGGCGAGGAAGGTCTGCAAGCGGCGCAGGCGCACCGGCCCGCGCTGGTGATGAGCGACATCAACATGCCGCTGATGAACGGCTACCAGTTGTGCCGCGCCATCAAGACCGATGCCGAGCTGTGGAATGTCCCGCTGATGCTGCTCACGGTGCTGGCGGAGCCGGAAGACATCATCGAAGCGATCAATTCAGGCGCCGACGCCTACATCGTCAAGCCCTTCGCCGAGACCAACCTGCTGGGTCGCATCCGCTCCCTGCTCGATACGCCGATAGAACGACAACGGGTGGAAGAGCGGCGCGAAGAAGTGGTGTCCTACGGCGACAAACACTACACCATCGCCGCCGGCGGCAGACAGGTGTTGAACCTGATGCTCTCGCTGTACGAGAACATGCTCAATCTGAGCCGGGAACTGGTGGCCATCCAGACAGAACTCAACCTGATCAACGAAAACCTGGACACGCAAGTGCAGAAGCGCACCGCGGCGCTACAGGAGAGCGAAGAGAAGTTTCAGGCCATGAGCGCATCCGCGCAGGACGCGTTCGTCATGATCGATAACGCCGGCGATATATCCTTTTGGAATGCCGCTGCGGAAAAGATCCTTGGCTATTCGAATCGGGAAGCCGTGGGAAAAAATCTACACGCACTGATTGCGCCGGAACGATTTCTTGAGGCGCACCGCAAAGGCTTCGGGCATTTTCAACAGACTGGAGAAGGCCCGGTCATAGGAAAAACACTGGAACTTTTCGCCCGGCGCAAGAACGGCATCGAGTTCCCGATGGAGTTATCGCTGAGCGCCGTCAACATCGGCAACCAGTGGCACGCCATCGGCATCATTCGCGATATTACCGAGCGCAAACAGGCCGAAGATGCGCTGACTCGCGTCAATCGCGCTCTGCGTGTGTTGTCGAACGGCAATCGTTTGCTGGCGCGGGCAAAGAGCGAGGAGGAGTTGGTCCAGAGCTCGGTGCGCAATATCGTCGACCAGGGCGGCTACGGCCTGGCAAGAATCTGCTATGCAGCGGACGATCCGGAGAAGACGCTCATGGCCGTGGCGTCGGCCGGCACAGGGGAAGAGTTCCATCCGACGCAGCACCGCACCTGGGCCGATACCGATGCCGGCCAGATCCCGATGGGCCGGGCCGTTCGCAGCGGTGAGGTGCAGGTGTGTCACGACATCGCCGCCGAACCGCACTTCGCGCCGTGGAAAGACGTCGCGCTGGCCCACGGCTATAACGCGAACATCACCCTGCCCCTGAGCAACGGCGGAAAACCCTTCGGCGCCCTGAGCATCTATTCGTCCGGGACGACCTCCTTCGACGATGCGGAAATCAAGCTGCTGGAGGAATTGGCCGACGATCTCGCCTACGGCATCATCAATCAGCGTGCGCGGGTCGCGCTGGATGCATCCAAGAAGACGCTGAACGCGAGCGAGAAAAAATACCGGGAGCTGTTCGAGGATTCGCGCGATGCCCTGTTCGTGGTGAAGCCGCCGTCCTGGCATTTCACCGATGCCAACCAAGCCGCGCTGCAGATGTTCGGAGCCGCCGGCATGGACGAGTTCACCGCGCTTGGGCCATGGGATGTTTCGCCGGAACGGCAACCGGATGGCCGCCTCTCGGCAGAAGCGGCGCAGGAGTTGATCGCGACTGCCCTGCGCGAAGGTTCGCTTCTGTTCGAGTGGGAACACCGACGCCTCAACGGCGAGACCTTCGCCGCCGAGGTGCTAATGTCACGCATGGAGGCGGACGGTCAGGTTTTCCTGATAACCACAGCACGAGACATCAGCGATCGCAAACAGGCGCAAGCGGTGTTGGTGGAAAGCGAAAACAGACTGAGGACGGTCCAGGATGCAGTGCAAGCGGGGATCGTCATCATCGATCCCGAGCAACACAGGATAGTCGACGTAAATTCCTTTGCCGCCCGCATGATTGGTGCGCCGAAAGAGAACATCATCGGCGCGGAATGCCACAAATTCATCTGCCCGGCAGAAAGAGGCAAATGCCCGGCAACCGATCTCAATCAGACCATCGACAACTCGGAACGCGTGCTGATAACGGCCGCCGGCGAAAGACGCGAGATCATCAAGACCGTGACCACCATTCAGCTTGGCGGGCGGCCTCACCTGCTTGAAAGTTTCATCGACATCACGGAGCGCAAGCAGACACAGCAGGCGCTTGCGGAATCCGAAGCGCGGTTCCAGAGCATCTTCGACGCCGTGCAGGACGGAATTGTCCTGATGGACGTTGAAACACGGAAGTTTCGCATAAGCAACCCTTCTTTTCAGCACATGCTCGGCTACAGCGCCGATGAGATTCTGCAACTGAGCGTGGAAGACGTTCACCCCAAAGAATCGATGGACAAGGTCAATCGCGATATCGAGCAGAATATCAAGCGCGAAATCAGCATCGCACCAAATACTCCGATGAAAAGAAAGGACGGCTCGGTTTTTTACGCGGACATCACTACCTCGGTAATGAGGGTGAATGAAAATAATTTCCTGTTGGCCGTTTTCAGGGACATCACAGAGCGCAGGTTGGCGGAAGAAATGGTTCAGAATTTGAACCGGTCACTGACGGAAAAGGTGCAACAGCTGCTGGCAACGCAGGCAGAACTGCAACAACACCGCGCGCATCTGGAACAGGAGGTGGCCCGGCGGACCGCCAGCCTTACGGAAGTACAGCGCATCGCCCACCTCGGCAACTGGGAGTGGGATATCGTCAATAACACGGTGTTCTGGTCGGACGAACTGTATCGCATCTTCGGCTTCGTACCAAAGCAGTTCGACGCAAGCTACGAGGCATTCCTGAACGCAGTTCATCCAGAAGACCGACGGCTGGTGACTGACGCCGTGCACGATGCGCTGGAACGCCAGCTTACATACGATATAGAGCACCGTATCCTGCAACCGGACGGTACGCTGCGTTATGTTCATGGCGGAGCCGATGTGGTGTGGGGGAAAGACGGGAAGCCCGTCAGCATGCTGGGAACGTTGCAGGACATTACCGAGCGCAGGCTGGCTGAACAGACGGCTATTGACGAAAGGAATTTCTCAAATACATTGATCGCCAACCAGCCGGACATATTCTATGTGCTTGACACGACCGGGCGGTTTGTTCGCTGGAACGACAAACTTAGAGACGTGCTCGGCCACTCCGACTCACAGATTGCGGCAGCCAATGCACTAGACATTATTCACGAGGCGGA
>CAYQWR010000213.1:0-2205 GCA_964421235.1 uncultured Thiohalomonas sp.
ATCAATCTGTTCGATACGGCAGAAGAAGAAAGAATTCACCGCAAAGGCGCAATGCTCGCAAAGAAAGGACGATGATTTGCGAATATCGCATAAGCCCGCGTGTGTCTGTGGTTGAGTTTATTAACTTTGCGTTCTTTGCGCCTTTGCGGTGAGTCAGCCTTTACCCGGCGCCGATGCGATGCACCAACTCGACGTTGGCGCGCAGGTGCTGTGGATTGATGGTGCCGACGATGACGCTGTGCACTGCGGGCTGGTCGAAGACGAAGCGCAGCGCCGCCTCGACGCCGCCGCCGCCGGCAGCGCTGTCGGCGTGACCGCTCTGCAAGCCTTTCTTGATCATGACGCCCTTGTTCAGTTCCGCCGCCCGTTGCAGCACCGGCAGCTCGTCGGTATAGCCGGGATTGTAGGTCGCCATCACCACGTCCATGTGCTCCACGCACCACAGGCCGCCGGCGACGGTCTTGGTCGACATGCCGACGGCGCGCACCAGCCCCTCGCGCTTGAGCTGTTGCAGCGTCTCGCACACCTCTTCGCGCTCGATGATCGCCATGTCGTCGCCGTGGGAGTGCACCAGCATCACGTCGATATAATCGCGGCCCAGGCGTTTGAGGGAGCGTTCCACACTGCTGCGCGTATAGGCGGCGGAAAAATCGAAGGAGGATTGACCGTTCTCGAAGATCTCGCCCACCTTGCCGACGATGACCCAATCGTTCTTGTGCGGCAGCAGCTGTCCCAGACGCTCCTCGGAATTACCGTAGGCGGGAGCGGTATCGAGGGTGTTGATGCCCAGCTCCCAGGCTAGGGCCAACAGCGCGCGCACCGCCTGGTCGTCGGGGATCTTGAAACCGGTGGGATACTTCACCTGCGCGTCGCGGCCGATCTTCACGGTGCCCAGTCCCAGCGGACTCACCTGGATGCCGGTCGAACCGAGCGCCCTCAACTCCATCGCTCTTCCTCCTGCCACGGCAACAGCGCATAACCGGGAAACGCGCAACCCGGCAACGCGCCGCCGTCGCCGCCCGGCAGAATATTTTCCGCTTGCAGCATTTGCAGCACCTGCGCCGCCAGCCGCGGCGCGAAGGCCAGCTTGGTGGGCCACGCGGTCAGCACGCCGTCTGCGCTGTGGACATAGGCGTCGTCGGGGCGACGACCGCCGCTCATCAGCGGTTCGGCGCGATCGATATCGAGCACGGCGAAGCGGCATTGGGAGAAATCGATCCACGGCAACAGCGCAGTCAGTTCCGTGCGCGCCGCGGCGATCTGCTCCGCATCACTGCGTTTCACGCCCGCTTCCGCCAGGTCGCCGCCCAGGTACCACACCACCCGGCCCTGCGCATCGTAATGGGTGGTGATGGTGACGCGCGGATTGGTGCTGGCGCCGAGACAGTGGGCATAGACGCCCTCGGGCAGCGCGCCGCGCACCATCACCATCTTCAACGGCCGCGTCTGCATCGCCGGGGCGCTGTGACCGAGCATATGCAGCAGCGCCGCATTGCCGCGACCGGCGGTCAGCACCAGACGGCGGGCATGGATCTCGACGTTGTCCGGCAGCGGAATGACATAGCATTCGCCCTGGGTGGCGATGGGCGCGTCGACGGCGACGCGACAGATGGCCTCGCGCTGCGGTTCCGCCAACGCCTGGGTGAGAGACAGCGTGTCGAGCACCGGCTCTTCGAGCTGATAGACCTGGCCGCGAAAACCGCGGTCGCTGAACACCGTCGGATAGTTCTGCGGGTCGAGGGTGCCGACCCGGCTCTTCATCAGCTTGCTGGCGAAGAAGCCGGCCATGCGCGAGGTGAGGCTGGCGGTCGACCAGAGATATTGGTGCGGCGACATCAGCCGCACCTGGCGCAGGTCCACTTCGCCGCTGCCCGCCATACAGTCGCGCCACAGGCCGGGCATCGCCGCGATCGCCTCGCTGGCGCCGCTCACGTTACCGGTCAACGCGTACTTGGTGCCGCCGTGGATGATGCCCTGGGCGTAGCGGGTCTGTCCCGCCCCCAGCGCCTGCGACTCCAGCAGCAGGGCGCGATACCCCTCGGCGCGCAGCCGCGCCAGCAACCACAGGCCGGCGACGCCGCCGCCGAAGATCACCACATCGGCGTCGTAGCGTGCGCCCTCACCCATGCCGCTCAATCACTCTTGGCCGTGGCGCGAATCGCCTTGATCAGGCCGGTGGTGGAACAGTTGTCCACGTACTCCATC
>CAYQWR010000213.1:2305-4862 GCA_964421235.1 uncultured Thiohalomonas sp.
GGCGCGAATCGCCTTGATCAGGCCGGTGGTGGAACAGTTGTCCACGTACTCCATCACCAGCACCTGGCCGCCGGACTCGCGCACGCAGTCGCCGCCGGGGATGTTGGCCGGGTCGTTGTCGCCGCCCTTGACCAGGATGTCCGGCTTGACCTTGCAGATGAGCCGGGACGGGGTGTCCTCGTAGAACGGCACCACCCAGTCGACACAACCGAGCGCCGCCAGCACGAACATACGCCGCTCCATGGTGTTCACCGGCCGCTCCTCGCCCTTGAGCCGTTTCACCGACGCGTCGTCGTTGACCGCCACGATCAGCCGATCGCCCAGCTTGCGCGCCTGCTGCAGGTAGGTGACGTGGCCGGCGTGCAGGATGTCGAAGCAGCCGTTGGTCATCACCACCGTCTCGCCGTGGGCCTTGGCCTCCAGCACCAGCGCCTCCAGGTGGTCCTCGTCGACCATGCCGCGGGCCACCTCGTCCTGATCGCGCAGCGCCTTGCCCAGTTCCTGCACGGTGACGGTGGCGGTGCCGATCTTACCCACCGCCACGCCCGCGGCCACATTGGCCAGGGCGGTCGCGTCGGCCAGGTCCTGGCCGGCCGCCAGGGCCGCCGCCAGGGTGGAGATCACCGTATCGCCGGCACCGGTGACGTCGAACACCTCGCGTGCCCGCGTCGGCAGATGCAGCGGCGGGTGACCGTCGCGCAACAGGGTCATGCCGCGCTCGCTGCGGGTGATCAGCAGCGCCTCCAGTTCCAATTCCCGACGCAGCGCCTCGCCCCTGGCCACCAGATCGTCCTCGCCGTGGCAGCGCCCCGCCACCGCCTCGAATTCGTTCAGGTTCGGGGTGAGCAGGGTGGCGCCGCGGTAACGGGCAAAGTCGGTGCCCTTGGGGTCGACCAGCACCGGCTTGCCGGCGGCGCGCGCCGCGGCGATCAGTCCCTGCACCGCGCGCAGCGTTCCCTTGCCGTAGTCGGAGAGCACCACCGCATCGGCGGCGGCCAAGCGCCTATTGAAATCGGCCAGCAGTTCCGCCGGGTCGTGGCCCTGGAAACCGTCCTCGAAATCGCAGCGGATCAGCTGCTGGTGGCGGCTCATCACGCGCAGCTTGGTAATGGTGGAGTAACCCTCAAGGCGCTGGAAATGGCACTCGACGCCCTCGGCTTCGAGGCGCCGCCGCAACACGTCGCCGGCCTCGTCCTGTCCGGTGAGTCCGAGCAGCGAGACGCGCCCGCCCAGCACCGCGACATTGAGCGCCACGTTGCCGGCGCCGCCGGGCCGCTCCTCCGCCTCGCCCACGTGGACCACCGGCACCGGCGCCTCGGGCGAGATGCGCGAGGTGTCGCCATGCCAGTAGCGATCCAGCATCAGGTCGCCCAGCGCCAGTACGTGGCCGGAGGTGAAATCGGGTATGCGTAGTTTCATCGCGGAATATACGGAGATACGAAGGACAAGGCGCGCGGGACGGGACTCATCCCTTGCCCTTCGTCTCTTTCAGCACGTAGCGCGCGCTGCAATAGGGGCAGATCACCTCGCCGCTCGCCTCGATGGGAAGAAACACGCGGGGATGCGAGTTCCACAGGTCGCTGCCCTCCATCGGACAGTGCAGCGGCAGATCGGCGCGCGTCACCTCGTAGTAACGCTGCGTATTCGATGTCCTGTTGGCGACGGCATCGGCACTCATAGTCCTCTCCCCTTCGTGTCGCGGCTCAACCCACGCGGGTCAGCCATTCGGGATGTTCGCTGCGGCGACCGTGCACCTGGTCGAAGTACATGGTCTGCAGCCGCTCGGTGATGGGACCGCGGCTGCCGATGCCGATGGCGCGGCCGTCGACCTCGCGGATCGGCGTCACCTCGGCGGCGGTGCCGGTGAAGAAGGCCTCGTCGGCGATGTAGACCTCGTCGCGGGTGATGCGCTTCTCCACGATCGGCACGCCGATCTCGGCGGCCAGCTGGAAGATGGTGTTGCGGGTGATGCCGTCCAGCGCGGAGGTGAGGTCGGGCGTGTAGATGATGCCGTCGCGGACGATGAAGATGTTCTCGCCGGAGCCCTCGGCCACGTAGCCTTCGTTGTCCAGCAACATCGCCTCGTCCACGCCGCAGCTGATCGCCTCGCGCAGCGCCAGCATCGAGTTCATGTAGTTGCCGTTGGCCTTGGCCTTGCACATGGTGATGTTGACGTGGTGGCGGGTGAAGGAGGAGGTCTTCACCCGTATGCCGCGGGTCATGTTCTCCTGCCCCAGATAGGCCCCCCAATCCCAGGCCGCCACCATGCAGTGCACGCGCAGATTATCGGCCCTCAGCCCCATGCCCTCGGCCCCATAGAAGCACATGGGGCGGATATAGGCGCTCTCCAGGCTATTGTCGCGCACCACCTGGCGCTGCACCGCGGTGAGCTCGTCCCGGTCATAGGGGATGCGTATCCCCAGGATATGGGCGGAGTTGAACAGGCGCTCGGTATGCTCCCGGAGGCGAAATATCGCCGTACCCTGCACGGTGTTGTAGGCCCGCACACCTTCGAACACGCCCATGCCGTAGTGCAGGGTATGGGTCAGCACATGCA
>CAYQWR010000214.1:0-4823 GCA_964421235.1 uncultured Thiohalomonas sp.
CCGTCGATCAGCAGCGTCACCGGAATATGGTCCTGCACCAGTTCCCAGGCGGTGAGGCGCGCCCCCTGCAACCAGGGCCGCGTCTCGTCGGCGTAGACCCGCGCGATGCGCCCGGCGGCGTAGGCGCTGCGAATCACCCCCAGGGCGGTGCCGTATCCGCCGGTAGCGAGCGAACCGGTGTTGCAGTGGGTCAACACCGCGCCGCCGCTCCCCTCGATCAGCGCCGCCCCCAGCTCGCCCATGCGGCGGTTGGCGGCGATGTCCTCCTCATGGATCGCCGTCGCCTCGGCCAGCAGGGCCGGTTCCGGATCGCCGTCGGGCAGCGCCGCGATGCACCGCTCCATCCGCGCCAGCGCCCAGAACAGGTTGACCGCGGTGGGCCGCGAGGCAGCCAGCCGCGTCAGGTCCGCCTTGATGGCGGCGCGCCAGTCGGCGCCCGCGGCGCGATAACGCAGCCGCGCAGCCAGCACCACCGCATAGGCGGCGGTCACCCCGATGGCCGGCGCACCCCGTACCACCATGTCGGTGATGGCCTGCGCCACCGCGGAGGGATCGGTAAAATCCAGGTATTCGTGCCGTTGCGGCAGGATGCGCTGATCCAGCAACTGCAGCTTGCCGTCCCGCCACAGGACGGCGCGGATCGTGTCATGCTTGGTCGTCATTGCGATCTACACCGGTTGGAACAACAGCGCCGTATCCTACCCCATTCCGCTCACACCGTCCCCGTCGCCGGCGACTTGTAACCCCCTGCGGCGCCCTGTATCTTTCGCCCCATGAAACGCGTTGACACGCTTCTCCATGCCCGCTGGGTCATCCCGGTCGAACCGCATGATGTGGCACTGGAGCATCACTCCGTCGCCATTGCCGACGGCCGTATCGTGGCGCTGCTGCCGAGCGCCGATGCGCGCCGCGAGTATACGGCGGAGGCCGAAGTCGAGTTACCGACCCACACCCTGATCCCCGGTCTCATCAACGCCCACACCCATGCCGCCATGGCGATGATGCGCGGCCTGGCCGACGATCTGCCGCTGATGGAGTGGCTCAATCAGCACATCTGGCCGGCGGAGGCACGCTGGGTCAGCGAAGAGTTCGTGCACGACGGCACGCAGCTGGCCATTGCCGAGATGCTGCGCGGCGGCACCACCTGCTTCAACGACATGTACTTCTATCCCGACGCTGCGGCGCGGGCCGCCAGCCACGCCGGCATGCGCGCGGTGGTGGGCATGATCATTATCGACTTCCCCACCGCCTGGGCGCAGAACGGCGAGGACTACCTGCACAAGGGGATCAAGGTCCACGACCAGTTTCACGCCGACCCGTTGATCACCACCGCCTTCGCCCCCCATGCCCCCTACACTGTCTCCGACGGCCCGCTGGAGAAGGTGGTGATGTACGCCGAGGAGATGGACGTACCGATCCACATGCACGTCCACGAGACCGCCGATGAGGTGAATCAGGCGCTCGCCGCCGGCGGCAAACGGCCGCTACAGCGCCTGGGCGAGCTCGGCGTTGCCTCGCCGCGGCTAGTCGCGGTGCACATGACCCAGCTCAACGACGCCGAGATCGCCGCCTTCGCGGCCGCCGGCGCCCACGTGGTGCACTGTCCCGAATCCAATCTCAAACTGGCCAGCGGCTTCTGCCCGGTGCAGCGGCTGCTCGATGCCGGCATCAACGTCGCCCTCGGCACCGACGGCGCGGCCAGCAACAACGACCTCGACCTGTTCGGCGAGATGCGCACCGCCGCCCTGCTGGCCAAAGGCGTCGCGGGCGACGCCAGCGCCGTGCCGGCCGCGCAGGCGCTGCACATGGCCACCCTTGGCGGCGCCCGGGCGCTCGGTCTGGAGGAGAGCATCGGCTCGTTGCAGCCGGGCAAGGCCGCGGATATCGTTGCAGTGGATATGGGCGCGGTGGAGACTCAACCCCTGTACCATCCCATCTCGCAACTGGTGTATGCCACCGGCCGCGACAAGGTGAGCGACGTCTGGGTCGCCGGCCGCCACCTGCTCAAGCAGCGGCGCCTGACCACCCTCGACGAGGCCGCGCTGCTGGCCAAGGCGGCCGAGTGGCAGCGCAAGATTCAGCAATCCGACGAAGAGGTAAACGATTAGCCATGAGCGCGCACGGTCATAACGTCGATCCCGCCGAGGTCAACAAATTCGAGGAGCTGGCCTCCCGCTGGTGGGATACCGACAGCGAGTTCAAACCGCTGCACGACATCAACCCGTTGCGCCTGGACTATATCGACCGGCACGCCGGCCTGGCCGGCAAGCGGGTACTCGACGTCGGCTGCGGCGGCGGCATTCTGTCCGAAAGCATGGCCCAACGCGGCGCCGTGGTGACCGGCATCGACATGGGCGAACAGCCGCTGATGGTGGCGCAGCTGCACAAACTCGAATCCGGCGTCGAGGTCGACTACCAGCGCACCACCGCCGAACAGCTGGCGGCGCAGATGCCGGAGAGTTTCGACATCGTCACCTGCATGGAGATGCTGGAGCACGTGCCCGACCCGGCATCGGTGATCGCCGCCTGCACACAGCTGGTGAAACCGGGCGGCCACGTCTTCTTCTCCACCATCAACCGCAATCCCAAGTCCTACCTGTTCGCGGTGATCGGCGCCGAATACCTGCTGCGGCTGCTGCCCAAGGGAACGCACAACTACGCCAAGTTCATCCGCCCCTCGGAACTGGAAAACTGGACACGCCACGCCGGACTGGAACTCAGGGATCTGACCGGCATGAGCTACAACCCGCTTACCCGCGGCTACTCGCTGGGGCAGGACCTGAGCGTGAACTACATGGGCTACGCAACGAAGAACCCGGAGACGCGGGACTAGATACGAGGGACAAGGGCATGAGTGCGCTGCGCGCACATTCTTTTTGCAATGACCATTCGCGAAGCGAATTCATTCCCCTGTATCTTGTCCCTTGTCCCTTGTACCTGGCTTCATCATGATCCGTACCGTTCTCTTCGACCTCGACGGCACCCTGGCCGATACCGCCCCCGACCTGGCCTTTGCGCTCAATGAAACGCTGCGCACGACCGGCCGCGAGCCCTTGGACTATGAGACGATCCGCCCGGTAGTCTCCCACGGCGGTAACGCGCTGCTCCAGCTCGGTTTCGGCAACGCTCTCCCGGCGCCCGAATTCGATCGCCTGCGCGACTTTTTTCTCAACACCTACCTGACCCATATCACCCGCGCGACCACCCTGTTCCCCGGCATGGGGGAACTGCTCGATGCCATCGAGGCGCGCGGTCTCAACTGGGGCGTGGTGACCAACAAGCCCGCCTGGTTGACCGACCCGCTGATGGCCGGCCTCGGCCTCACCGCCCGCGCCGCCGCCATCGTCAGCGGCGACACCCTGCCGCAACGCAAACCGGACCCGGCCCCGATGCTGCTGGCCTGCCGCCAGGCGGGCAGCCAAGGCGCGCAATGCCTCTATCTCGGTGACGCCGAACGCGATATCGCCGCCGGACGCAACGCCGGGATGCGCACGCTGGTCGCCCTGTTCGGCTACCTCGGGGCGGACGATCATCCCGCTGGCTGGCAGGCCGACGGCATGATCGAACACCCGCTCGAACTCCTGGACTGGCTCGACCGCGACAACGCCTGAACGCCCCGCGCCGCATGTTAGACTAGGCGCAACACCTCCATCTGCCGGAACAGCCCTATGACGGGAACCTATCTGCTGCTGCTCGTGCTGGCGATACTGCTCGCGGCCGTGCTCAGCGCCGCCCTCACCTACGCCCTCGCCCACAACCGCATCGTGCAGCTGCGTGAAGAGAACGCCAAACTGCGGGCCGAGCTGGATGCCGAACGCCGCGCCTCCATCGACAAGGCAACGGCACTGGAAGAGGCGCGGAACAACCTCGCCGGCACCTTCAGCTCCCTGGCCAGCGAGGCGCTCAAACACAACAGCGGCGAGTTCCTGCGGCTGGCACAGGAGAATCTCAAACAGTTCCAGGTCCAGGCCACGGGCGAACTGGTGCAGCGCGAAAAAGCGGTGGAGAGCATGGTCAAGCCGATCCGCGAGGCGCTGGAGAAGACCGAGAAGCAGATCCACGAGATGGAAAAGAGCCGCGCCGAATCCTACGGCTCGCTCAGCAAACACCTGGAATCCCTGGCCGAGGCCCACCGCACCCTGCAGGGCGAGACACGCAATCTGGTGCAGGCGCTGCGCCGCCCCGAGGTGCGCGGGCAATGGGGTGAAATGACCCTCAAGCGCCTGGCCGAACTCGCCGGCATGGTGGAACACTGCGACTTCTACGAACAGGAACAGGTTCGTACCGACGAGGGCAGCCTGCGCCCGGACATGGTGGTGCGCATGCCCGACCAGCGCGACATCGTGGTCGACGCCAAAACGCCCCTCGACGCCTACCTCAGCGCCATCGAGGCGGGCGACGACGAGACCCGGCGCAAGGAGCTGGAGCGGCACGCGCGCAAGGTACGGGAGCGGGTGCGCGAACTGGCCGGCAAGGCCTACTGGCAGCAGTTCAAGAACGCCCCCGATTTCGTCGTGCTGTTCATCCCCGGAGAGCAGTTCCTCTCCGCTGCACTGGAACTGGACCGCAAACTGCTGGAGGACGCACTGGCCGACAAGGTGATCCTGGCCACCCCCACCAGCTTCGTCGCCCTGCTGCGCGCCGTCGCCTACGGCTGGCGGCAACAGGCGCTGGCGCAGAATGCCGAACAGATCCGCCAACTGGGCGAGGAGTTGTACGGCCGTGTCGCGGTATTCACCGAACATCTGGCGCGCTTGGGCAAGAGTCTGGAGAGCAGCGTCAGCCACTTCAACAAGACCGTCGGCACCTTCGACAGCCGCGTC
>CAYQWR010000215.1:0-4821 GCA_964421235.1 uncultured Thiohalomonas sp.
CTCAACCACGGAGAACACGGAGAACACGGAGGGATTAAACACCGATGCTCGCCGGACCAACGTCGCCCGGAAGTCATCTTCCTCCGTGTTCTCCCTCCCCTCCGTGGCTCATATCTTCGCTTTGTTACAGGATCCCCAGCACCATCTGCAGGTGCTCCACCGCCTCCACCCCTTCGTCGGTGAGATAGCCGCCGTCGGTCTGGGTCACCAGCCCCTTGGCGTGCAGGCGCTGCGCCGCGGCCACCGCCTCTTCGCCGGCGTCGTGGTGCACCTTGATCCCGGCGTGCATCGATTCCGCGGTGAACAGCGCCAACAGCCTCAGCTCCGCGATTCTGTCGTCATCTAGCGTAATTCCACGCTGCATTTTTCACCTCGGGTATGGTCAATGGACGAACGTCTGCTTATGGCGAATTCTGAACGCCGGGACGCTCTTCGGCAACAACAACGGCGTACTCGCGCGCTCGCCAATGACCGGTACCGCACCGGTACACGGACAGAGCAACGGTCGATAATCGCCCGGAAATTCTACGCAGCTGCGCGTTAGCTGACAAATCGCATATTCCAACCCTCTGCTGCTATACCGGATACCCGATATGCGGTATCGTCCCGAATTCCATAGACGGCTGAGCGTCTGCACGAGTGACGCAACAGCCGTGGCGCAGATGCCCGAAGCCGCAGGATGCTCAACAAGACGGCCGAGGCCGGAACCGATGCTCTCAACCGACCGCCACCCGCTGTCGCAGTTCGTACGCCGCGGCCTCGCCGCGTGGCTGGTGCTCACGGTGATGCTGCTGCTGACCGTCGCCGCCTGGCAACTCTCCGCGCAAGCGGTACAACGACGCGCCACCGATCATTTCCAGTCGGAAATGGAAGGGATCAAGGCGCGCATCGTCGAACGGATTAGGGACTACCAAAGCATCCTGCGCAGCGCCGTCGCCCTGTATCAAACGGAGGGAAGGCAACCGACGCGGCGACAGTGGCGCGATTTCGTCGGCTCGCTGCATCTTCGCAGCCATTTTCCGGGCATCCGGGGCATCGGTCTCAGCGTGATGCTCACGCCGCAGCAGTTGACGGCGCAGCAGCGGGCCATGCGAGCCGCAAGTTTTCCCGCCTATCACCTCTTCCCGCCGGGCAGGCGTGCGCGCTATAGCGCCATCGTCTACCTCGCACCGCTCGATGCAGGCAACCGGCGCGCCCTCGGCTACGACATGTACACCGATCCGGTACGGCGGGCGGCCATGGCTCGGGCCGGCGACAGCGGCCATCCCGCGCTCTCCGACCGCGTAACGTTGGTCGAGGAGGCGCAGCCGGATCGCCAAGGCGACTTTTTGATGTACCTGCCGGTCTACCGCCCGGGTCGCCCCGCAGCGACCGTGCCGCAACGACGCGCCGCCCTGGTCGGATACGTGTTCGCCCCCTTCTGCACCGCGGACCTGATGCGCGACATCCTCGGCGGATCGCCGCTGGAGCTCAATTTCCGCTTGTTCGACAGCGCCACCGCCGACAGCGACGCCTTGCTGTTCGACTCCCGCGGCACCACGGCGACGGCGTTCGTTCCGCGTTACTCTGCCACGACCACGCTTGCCCTGCCCGGAGGCACCTGGACGGCACAATTCACCAGCCGGCCCGCGTTCGAAGCCGCCATGGCCAGCGGCCGACCGCTGCTCATCCTGTGCGGCGGTCTGGCGATGAGCCTGTTGCTGTTCGTCGTGGTCCGCTCACTGGCCAACGAACACGAACGGGTGGAGACGAAGGCCAGGGCGATGACCGCGGAGCTGCGCGAATCCGCCGAGCGCCTGCGTATGGCGGCATCGGTATTCGGCCACGCCGCCGAAGGCATCGCCATCACCGATGCCGAAGAGCGCATCATCGACGTCAATCCAACCTTCTGCGCCATTACCGGCTATAGCCGCGACGAGGTCATCGGCCAGACGCCGCGGGCGCTCAAATCGGGACGCCAGGACGGGGAATTCTATGCCGCCATGTGGCAAGCGCTGCAGCACCAGGGACACTGGCGCGGCGAGATATGGAATCGCAAGAAAAGCGGCGAAGTCTATCCGGAGCTGCTCACCATCTCGGCGGTCCCCGATAGCGAGGGGACGATCACCCATTACGTCGGCATCTTTACCGACATATCGGTGCTGAAGGAACACCAGCAGTACCTCGAACGCATGGTGCATTACGACGCGCTCACCCAGCTGCCCAACCGGGTATTGCTGGTGGATCGCCTGCAACAGGCCATGGCGCAGGCCCGGCGCAGCGGCAAATTGCTCGCGGTCTGTTACCTGGACCTGGACGGCTTCAAACCCATAAACGACCGCTACGGCCATGCCGTCGGCGATCGGCTGTTGATCAAGGTGGCCGAACGCTTCGCGCTCGACATGCGCGGCGGCGAAACCGTGGCGCGCCTGGGCGGCGACGAATTCGCCCTGCTGCTCGGTTCGCTCGACACGGCGATCGAATGCGAGCAGGCCCTGCAGCGCCTGCTGCGCACCCTCGATGCCCCCTTCGATATCGGCGACGACCGTCAGGTGAAGATATCGGCCAGCATCGGCGTCACGCTCTATCCGGTGGACGACGACAATGCCGACGTGCTGCTGCGCCATGCGGACCAGGCCATGTATCTGGCCAAGCAGGCGGGGCGCGACCGCTACCACCTGTTCGATCCCGACTTCGACCGTCAGGCCCGCGCCCGCCATGAGGCACGGGCCCGTATCGAGGCGGCGCTGGCCGATGACGAATTCCTGCTCTATTTCCAGCCCAAGGTGGATATGCGTCACGGACGCGTCGTCGGCGCCGAGGCGCTGATCCGCTGGCAGCATCCCGAACGCGGCCTGTTGTCGCCCGCCGAGTTCCTGCCGAGCATCGAGGATACGGACCTCGACAGCCGCGTCGGCGACTGGGTGCTGCGGCGGGCGCTGCAGCACATGACGCAGTGGAAGCGGCAAGGATTGGACATCACCATCAGCGTCAATATCTCAAGCCGCCAGCTGCAACAGAGCGATTTTCCCGGCTATATCGCGCAGCTGCTGGCGGAATACGATCAAGTACCCGCGGCACAACTGATGCTTGAGGTGCTGGAGACCGCCGCCCTGAACGACATCGCCACGGTATCCGACATCATCGAACGCTGCCGCGGCCTCGGCGTCTCGTTTGCGCTGGACGATTTCGGCACCGGTTACTCCTCCCTCACCTATCTCAAACAGCTGCCGGCCAACGAGCTGAAGATCGATCAATCGTTCGTGCGCGAAATCCTGCACAACCCCGAAGACCTGGCCATCGTCGAAGGCATTATCGGACTGAGTCAGGCCTTCCAGCGCCAAGTGGTCGCCGAAGGCGTCGAAACCGTGGAGCACGGCGTGATGCTGCTGCACCTGGGCTGCGACCTGGCCCAGGGCTACGGCATCGCGCGCCCGATGCCCGCCCAGCAGTTGCCGCAGTGGATCACCGCCTATAAGCCCGAGCCGTTGTGGCTGGAAGACCGGGCCGGCTACTGGTCACGCGACGATCTGCCGCTGATCACCGCCGAGCTGGAACACCGCCGCTGGATCGACGACCTGGCGACCAAGTTGGAAAGCAACTCTGCCGTCGATGTGCTGTTTCCGCCGCTGGACCCGCACGAATGCCGCTTCGGCCGCTGGTACGACGGTCCCGGCCGCGCCCGCTACGGCCATCTGCCCGAATTCAGGGCACTGTCGACCCTCCACAGCCGGGTCCACAATTTGGCGAACGAATTGATCGGCTTACGCGATGCGGGCCGGACGCAGGATCTGCGGCGGCGAATACCTGAGTTGTTCGAACTGCGCAGCCAAGTGCTGCAGCGCATGAACCAGCTGCACGAACTGGTCGCCGCGGAGAGCGCATCGTTCAAGGCGTCCTGAGAAAATGGCAGCGGGCACACGGTATCCCGGCTCCGCTATTGACGCCGCAAAAAAAGAAACCCGCCGAACGGCGGGTTTCCAAAAAGTGAAAATCGCAGCTGCTTAGCTGGGAACGACGTTCCTCGCCTGCAATCCCTTCTGACCTTTTTCTGTTTCAAACGAAACCGCCTGACCTTCGCGGAGGGTGCGGAAGCCCGAGCCCTGAATGGCGGAGAAATGCACGAACACATCCTCGCTGCCATCAACAGGGGCGATAAAGCCGAAACCCTTGGTCTCGTTAAACCACTTCACAGTACCAGTAGCCATGCAAATTACCTCAAAAAAAATAATAGTGCGTTTCTACTACCGCCGTTGAAGATGAACGTTCGGGTATCCATACCGGAGTCCCATCAGGACCATGTTCAACCAGCGCAGCCGGACCAAGTATAGCGAGGTTTTTTTTTGCAAGCTATCGTAAAAGTCAACATCTTTCGCCATGCGGATATAGTGGGCAAACAGGGTAGTTGCCGGCCTGTTTTGCGCCGCAAGGGGATAAAGGTAAGTGCTCGCTGCGTCGGTAGCATGCGAATTTCAGGGCGTCGGCGTCAAAACGCCGGACCGGTTCGATGGTTTCACGGAAAAGTTTCACGTCATTCATCAGCAAACACTGAATTCCCTGCGCGGAAAATTCCAGAGACAGCAGGATAACGCGCGACGTGGCGGCCTCTCGATATCCGCACAAACGATCGGGAGGTAGGTGCGCGATGGCACCCCGCACCGCACCACCTTCCCTGCATCTATTTCGTCCTTCACTGAAACTTCGGTTAAACTCGCTACGCAGCCGTCAAAGCCGGTCACCGCAATCGTCGTTCGCGTTCGACAACAGCGATTCCACAGCGGCCGTGCCGATGCCCGCCACGATGCAATATGGCCGTTGCCGGTTGCGATGAGGTTCCGGCTG
>CAYQWR010000216.1:0-4815 GCA_964421235.1 uncultured Thiohalomonas sp.
ACACGGGGTGCACAGGGAATAATTCAGACCCTTTGCTATTTTAGTTGAAATACCCCGTGTCCCCCGTGGTTTATATCTTTTTTTCTGAACGTTGCGATGACCGGCAATTTGCGGACCCAGATTTGATCCAACCGATATAGAATCCCCCATGACCGAAAAAGATATCCTGTTCGACGGCGAGGCCTTCGACGCCGCCCTCGCCGACGGTGCCGCCCCGCTGTCCCTGTTCCGCGATACCCTGCGCCGGGCGCACGAGGTACTGAAACAGCGCTTCATCAACGGCGCCCCGGTGGTCCAGTTGGTGCGCGGCCGCGCCTGGGTGGTGGACCAGTTGCTGACGCGCGCCTGGCGCCTCCAATTGGACGGCGCTGCCGGCGCAGCGGCGCTGGTGGCGGTCGGCGGCTACGGCCGCGGCGAGCTCCATCCCCACTCCGACGTCGACCTGATGGTGCTGCTGCCCCAGGGCGAGCCGCCGGCGCTGCACCAGGCGCTGGAGAGCTTCCTGCTGTTCCTGTGGGACATCGGGCTGGAGGTGGGTCACAGCGCGCGCACCGTGGAGGATTGCGAACGCGAAGGCCAGGCCGACATCACCGTCGCCACCAACCTGATGGAGTCGCGCCTGCTGAGCGGCGACGCCGGGCTCTACTACGCCATGCGCCAGGTGGTCGGCCCCGACCGCATCTGGCCCACGCGCCAGTTCTTCGAGGCCAAGTGGCAGGAGCAGATCGCGCGCCACCACAAGTTCCACGACACCGCCTACAACCTGGAGCCCAACATCAAGGAGGGGCCGGGCGGCCTGCGCGACATTCAGATGATCGGCTGGGTGGCCAAGCGCCACTTCGGCGGCCAGACCCTCGACGACCTGGTGGGCCACGGCTTCCTCACCCCCAGCGAATACAAGAGCCTGATCAGCGGCCAGAACTTCCTCTGGCGCGTGCGCTTCGGCCTGCACATCCTGGCCAAACGCCGCGAGGACCGGCTGCTGTTCGACCATCAGCGCGCATTGGCCCAGCTGTTCGGCTACGACGACGAAAACTCCACCCTGGCAGTGGAGCAATTCATGAAGCGCTACTACCGCACCGTGGCGGAGCTGCGCCAGCTCAACGAAATGCTGCTGCAGCTGTTCCAGGAGAAGATCCTCTACGCCGACGAGCCGGCGCGGATCGTGCCGTTCAACCGCCGCTTCCAGGCGCGCAACGGCTTTCTCGAAGTGACCGGCGAACTGGTGTTCCACCACTACCCGTTCGCCCTGCTGGAGGTGTTCCTGCTGCTGGCACAGCATGAGGACCTCAAGGGGATCAGGGCCGAGACCATCCGCCTGATCCGCAGCCACCTGCACCTGATCGACGACACCTTTCGCGAGGACCTGCGCAGCCGCAGCCTGTTCATGGAGCTGCTGCGCCAGCCGCGCGGGATCTACCACGGCCTGCGCCGCATGAACCGCTTCGGCGTCCTCGGCGCCTATCTGCCCGAGTTCGGCCGCATCGTCGGCCAGATGCAGCACGACCTGTTCCACGTCTACACCGTGGACGAGCACACCCTGTTCGTGCTGCGCAACGTGCGCCGCTACATGGGCGCCGACTATCGCAGCGAATTTCCCCTGTGCAGCGAACTGATGGAGCAGATCCCCAAGCGTGAGGTGCTCTACATCGCCGCCCTGTTCCACGACGTCGCCAAGGGCCGCGGCGGCGACCACTCGGAACTGGGGGCCCACGAGGTGCTGCGCTTCTGCCGCGAACACGGCCTCTCCGACTACGACGGCCGGCTCGCCGCCTGGCTGGTGCGCAACCACCTGCTGATGTCCGGCACCGCCCAACGCAAGGACACCAGCGACCCGGAGGTGGTGAACGAATTCGCCGTCGCCATGGGCGACCGCATCCATCTCGACTACCTCTACCTGCTGACCATCGCCGATATCCGCGCCACCAGCCCGACGTTGTGGAACTCGTGGAAAGGGACGCTGCTCAACGAACTCTACAACGCCACCCGCAACGCCCTGCGCCGCGGTCTGGCCAACCCGGTGGATGCCGACCAACTGATCGCCGAAACCAAGGACGAGGCGCGCGCCCGGCTGCACGACCGCGCGGTCACGCCGGCGGCGGTGGACGCCTTCTGGGCGCGGCTCGACGACGACTACTTCCTGCGCTACACCATCGACGAGATCGCCTGGCACACCCAGACCATCGCCACCGCCGCCGATACCGCGGCACCGCTGATCCTGATCCGCCAACAGACCCAGCGCGGCGGCACCGAGATCTTCGTCTACACCCCGCGCCGCGACAATCTGTTCGCCCTGATCACCAGCACCCTCGACCAGATGGGCCTCGACATCACCGACGCGCGCATCCTGCCGTCGCGCGACGGCTACACCCTGGACACCTACATCGTGCTGGAGGAGGACGGCGCGCCGGTGCGCGACGCCTACCGCGTCCAGGAGTTGGAAGGCACGCTCTACGACCTGCTGGCCCACCCGGACCCAACACCGCCCCAGGTACTGCGCCGCATCTCGCGCCAGGTGAAACACTTCCCCCTGCCGACCGAGGTGACGTTCCAACAGGACGAAAACAACAGCCGTACCATCATGGAGGTGATCACCTCGGACCGGCCCGGACTGCTGTCGCAGATCGGCAAGGCGCTGATGGAGTGCAACGTGCGCCTACAGAACGCCAAGATCGCCACCCTCGGCGCCCGCGTGGAAGACATCTTCTTCATCACCGACGCCGCCAACCGGCCGCTGCACGACGCGCAGCAGACCGAGCAACTGGCCGACCGCATCAAGGAGCTGCTGGCGACCTGAATACACACAGGGAACTCACCGCAAAGGCGCAAAGACCGCAAAGAGTCTTTCGTGCTTCGTGCATATCGCAGTATTTGCGGCTGATTGCATGACCGGCCCTCTCTCGGCGTTCTTTGCGCCTTTGCGGTGAATGATTTTTTATCAGCGATCCACGGCCATCAATTCGACGGCGTTGCCGTCCGGGTCACGGCAGAAGATCGCCGGACGGCCGGAGCGGCTGCGGGTGTAGGGGATGCCGGCGGCCTCCAGTCGCGCCGTCACCGCGTCGAGCGCGTCGGTGGCCAGGGCGAGATGGCGGTCACGCCCGCCGTGCTCGGGCCGGCCGGTCACCGGATCGGGATTGGGCAGTTCCAACAGGTGGATCTGCCGCTCGCCCACCGCCAGCCAGGCGCCGGGAAAACCGAGGTCCGGCCGCTCCGCCTGCGGCAACCCCAGCAGGTCGCGGTAAAAGGCCAGCGCCCTGCCGGTATCGGCGACCAGCAGGCTGACGTGATGGATCTGCATCATGCCTCCTAAAGGGGAACTTGCCGCCGAGACGCAGAGGACGCCGGGCATCGTTTGTCCAAGAGGCCGTGTCGGCGACGTTTTGTCCGAATATCCGGAAAAAAATCTTCCTCTGCGTCCTCAGCGTCCCGGCGGCGGACGTCGCTCTAACATCGGTTCAGGCGAAGCGTTGGACGCTTGCCTCCGCCTCCCATTATAATAACCGGCTGATTTTGTCCACAAAACAACCCGACCAGCCCACAGGCCGAACCGAACCCATGGCGATGAACCCGGACCTCGACAGGCTCCAGCCCTATCCCTTCGAAAAGCTCAACCGGCTCAAGGCCGGGGTGACGCCGCCGGCGGAGCTGGCGCCGATCCTGCTCTCCATCGGCGAACCGAAACACCGGCCGGCGCCGTTCATCGTCGACGAGCTGATCGCGCAGCTGGCCGGCCTGGCCAACTACCCGACCACCAAGGGCCGCCCCGAGCTGCGCGGCGCCATCGCCGCCTGGCTGACAAAACGGTTCCAGCTGGCGGCGGACAGCGTCGACCCGGAACGCCACGTGCTGCCGGTGGCCGGCACCCGCGAGGCCTTGTTCGCCTTCGCCCAGGCGGTGGTCGACCGCAGCCGTGCGCCGCTGGTGCTGACGCCCAACCCGTTCTACCAAATCTACGAGGGCGCCGCCCTGCTGGCCGGGGCCGAGCCGTGGTTTCTCAACACCACTGCGGCCACCGGCTTCCTGCCCGACCTGGATGCCGTGCCGCAGGAGGTATGGCAGCGCTGCCAGCTGCTCTACCTCTGTTCGCCGGGCAACCCGACCGGCGCGGTCGCACCGCTCGCCTGGCTGCAACGTCTGATAGCACTGGCCGACCGCCACGATTTCGTCATCGCCTCCGACGAATGCTACTCGGAGCTCTACTTCGACGAAGGGAATCCGCCGCCGGGGCTGTTACAGGCCTGCGCCGCGAGCGGCCGCGACGACTTCCGCCGCTGCGTGGTGTTCCACAGCCTCTCCAAGCGCTCCAACCTGCCGGGGCTGCGCTCGGGATTCGTCGCCGGCGACGCCGCGGTATTGAATAAATTCCTGCTCTACCGCACCTATCAGGGCTGTGCCCTGCCGCCGCCGACCCAGGCCGCCAGCATCGTCGCCTGGCAGGACGAGGCCCATGTGGCGCAGAATCGCCTCTATTACCAGCGCAAATTCGATGCGGTGCTGGCGATCCTGCAGCCGGTGCTCAAGGTGGAGCGGCCCGATGCGGGGTTCTATCTGTGGGTCGAGACGCCGCTGGACGACGAGACCTTCACCCGCGAGCTGTATGCGCAGCAGCACGTGACGGTGCTGCCCGGCAGCTACCTGTCGCGCGCGGCCCACGGCAGCAACCCGGGCGCCAACCGGGTGCGCATCGCCCTGGTGGCGGAACTGGATGAGTGCGTGGAGGCGGCCCGCCGCATCCGCGCGTTTGTGGAAAGCCTTTGAACATGAAAAGCCACCGCAAAGGCGCAAAGGGCGCGAAGGAATACTACGGATAGT
>CAYQWR010000217.1:0-4746 GCA_964421235.1 uncultured Thiohalomonas sp.
TGCGCGACATGTTGCAGAGCCATCTGTTGCAGATGCTGACCCTGGTGGCGATGGAACCGCCGGCGGCGCTCGATGCCGAGTCGCTGCGCGACGAGAAGGTGAAGGTGCTGAAATCGATCCGCCCGATCCCGCCCAGCGCCGTGCACGCCCACGCCTTTCGCGCCCAGTACGGCCGCGGTGTTATCGGCGGCAACAAGGTCTCTCCCTATACCGAAGAGGAGGGCGTCGATGATCGCAGTACCACCGAAACCTACTCCGCGCTCAAGCTTTACATCGACAACTGGCGCTGGCGCAACGTCCCGTTCTATATTCGCACCGGCAAACGCATGGCGGCCGATACCTCGATGATCGCCATTCGCTTCAAGCATCCGCCGCAACAGCTGTTCCGCCGCACCCATTCGGAGGAGATCCGGCCCAACTGGCTGTTGCTGTCGATCCAGCCGCACGAATGCCTGCGCATCGAGATGCAGGTGAAGGTTCCGGGGCTGGAGATGCGCACCGGCACCACGCGTCTCGATGCCAGTTATTGCGGCATTGCCCAACGACAATTGGATGCCTACGAGGCGCTGCTGCTGGATGTCATCGAGGGCGATCACTCGCTGTTTCTGCGTTACGATGAAGTGCGTTGGGCATGGCAGGTGGTCGACCCCATTCTGAAGGTGTGGTCCATGGAGCGCGATTTCATTCACACCTACCCGGCCGGCAGCATGGGACCGCAGGAGGCGAACCGGCTGTTCGATCGCGAAGATCAGATGTGGCGCGATTCTATCGATTCCGCCGAAGACGATAACGAGTGATAAGGACGATGTGATGACTGACTTGGTCAAGACTTCCGCCTGGAAAAGGCTGGGCGCGCACTACGAGAACATGGCGCATGTCCATATGCGCGATCTGTTTCAGCGCGATCCGCAGCGCTTCGAGCGCTTTTCCGTCCGCGTCGACGATCTGCTGCTGGATTACTCCAAGAATCGCATCACCGAGGAGACCATGGCGCTGTTGCTGGAGCTGGCGCGCCAGGCCGACGTGACCGGTTGGTGCGATCGCATGTTTCGCGGCGAGAAGATCAACAACACGGAGGACCGCGCCGTACTGCACGTGGCGCTGCGCAACCGCAGCAGCCAGCCGATCATGGTGGACGGCGAGAATGTCATGCCCAAGGTGGAGGCGGTGCTGGCGAAGATGCGCGAGTTCTCGACGGCGGTGCGCGACGGCGGCTGGACCGGCTACAGCGGCAAGGCGATCACCGATGTGGTCAACATCGGCATCGGCGGTTCGGATCTCGGCCCCTACATGGCGACCGAGGCGCTGCGCCCCTACGGCAAGGAGGGGTTGCGCGTCCACTTCGTCTCCAACGTGGACGGTACCCACATCGCCGAGACGCTCAAGCGCGTGGAGCCCGAAACGACGCTGTTCATTGTGGCCTCGAAGACCTTTACCACCCAGGAGACGCTGACCAACGCGCGCACCGCACGCCGCTGGCTGGTGGAGGCGGCGGGCGACGAGGCGAGCGTGGCGAAGCACTTCGTGGCGCTCTCCACCAATAGCGAGGCGGTGGCCGCCTTCGGCATCGATACGCGCAACATGTTCGAGTTCTGGGATTGGGTCGGCGGCCGCTACTCGCTGTGGTCGGCCATCGGCCTGTCCATCGCGCTGTATATCGGCATGGACAATTTCGAAGAGATGCTGGCCGGCGGCCACGACATGGACAGCCACTTCCACAGCGCGCCGCTGGCGCGCAACATGCCGGTGATCCTCGGACTGCTGGGCATTTGGTACAACAATTTCTTCGGCGCACAAAGCTATGCGATTCTGCCGTACGATCAATATATGCACCGCTTTCCCGCCTACCTGCAACAGCTGGAGATGGAGAGCAACGGCAAGCGGGTGACGCGCGACGGCGAAAACCTCACCTGGTCGACGGCGCCGATCATCTGGGGCGAACCGGGCACCAACGGCCAGCACGCGTTTTACCAGCTGATCCATCAGGGAACGAAATTGATACCGGTGGACTTTCTGGCGCCGTTGCAGAGTCACAATCCCATCGGCGATCACCACGCGATCCTGCTGTCGAACGTGTTTGCCCAGGGCGAGGCGTTGATGAAGGGCAAGAACGAGCAGGAGGCGCGCGCCGAACTGACGGACGAAGGATTGGATGAGGCGGCGATCAACGAACTGCTCAATCACAAGATATTTCCCGGCAACCATCCGAGCAATACCCTTCTGTTCAACAAACTGACGCCGCGCACGCTGGGCCGGCTGATCGCGCTGTATGAACACAAGGTGTTCGTCCAGGGCATCGTCTGGCGCATCAATTCGTTCGACCAGTGGGGGGTGGAGCTGGGCAAGCAGCTGGCCAAGAACATTCTGCCGGAGTTGGCGGACGCGGTAGCCGCCGGTACGCACGACGCCTCCACCAACGGGCTGATCAACCATTACAAGGAAAATAAATCCTAGTTGCGCGGACGGGCGGCGGTCGCGCTGCGGACATGGTTGCAGTGACATCGGTTTTGTGTTTGTGTAGCGATACGAGCGGGCGGCAACGGGATCGTGGGGGCGCCGTACCGGTCACAATAACAAGAGCGTGGAGAATCGATGATGGAACAGACTAATCCTTATCAGGCGCCGTCCGCCGACGTTTCCGCCGTTCCGACCGGGGTGGGATATGACGAAACCGGTCCGTTGTCGCCGCAAGGGCGTTTTGGCCGGCTCAGCTATCTTGCATGGGGCATGGTCGCCGGCGTCATTGCCTATATCGTGATGATCGCCTTCGGCGGTTCGATGATGCTGACGCAGGACATGGCGCATCCGCGGGTCGGGATGCTGTTGCTGCCGCAGTTGGTGATGTCGGTAGTCTTTGTGTTGTTCATCATCCGCCGGCTGCACGATTTTGACGCCACGGGTTGGTGGACGGTGCTGCTGTTCGTGCCGCTGGTCAACGTCATCTTTGCCTTGGTGCTGATCCTCAAGGCCGGCACGGCGGGCGCCAACCGCTACGGACCGCCGCGCCTTACCCGCGGTTGGGAGATGGTGCTCGGCTACATCGCCATCGGTTTCTGGGCGTTGGGGATCATCGGCATCTTTGCCGCCGTGCTCATTCCGTTGTTTGCCCGCTGATCGCGTTTTGTTGAACGCGCCGCTCGACACGGCTTATACCTTCGAAACTCCGGAAGGGGTGGACCTCGGCCTGCGCATTGCCGGTCCGGTGCCGCGTGCGCTGGCCTGGGCCATCGACGCGGCGATACGGTATGCCGTGGTGTTCGGCTTGTCGCTGGTGATCTTCTCTCTGGCCAAGCTCGGCATGGGCGTCTTTCTGGTGGTGTTGTTTCTGCTGGAGTGGCTCTACCCGGTATATTTCGAGGTGACGCGCGGCGCCACCCCGGGCAAGAAGGCGCTGGGGCTGGTGGTGCTGCACGACAACGGCACGCCGGTGGGCTGGACCGCATCGCTGATACGCAATCTGTTGCGGGTGGTGGATTTCTTCCCGGTGCTGTACGCGACCGGGCTGGCCAGTGTATTGATCAGCCGGCAGTTCAAGCGCCTCGGCGATCTGGCCGCCGGCACCCTGGTGGTGTATGCCGAACAGGGCCGAGCCGCCGCGGAGATCCCGCAGGCGGAACCGCTGCCGTTGCCGGTGGCGGTTTCGGTGGATGAGCAGCGCGCGCTGCTGGATTTTGCGGAACGGAGCGGTACGCTGGCACCGGCACGGGTGGCGGAGTTGGCGGAGATTCTGACGGGGCAACATGGAGCGCAGGCGGTGCACACAGTGCACGGTTATGCCTGTTGGCTGGCGCGAGGACGATGAAGCAGCAGCAATTTATCGAACATCACCGTTCGGGTTGGGAAGCCTTGCGTCAGGCGCTGGACGAACTGGAGAAGCCGCCGCGGCGGCGCGGCGGCGCCGATTTGGAGCGCTTGCCGGAACTCTACCGGCGGGTGTGCGCCGACCTCGCTCTGGCCAAGGATCGCCGTTACAGCAGCGGTTTGGTGGATGAACTCCACGACCTGGCGCTGCGCGGCCATCGTGTGCTGTATCGGCGCAAGAGCCTGTGGTGGTGGCGCGTCGTCACCTTTATCTGGGTCGTGTTTCCCTCAACGCTGCGCAGGAATGCCCGCCTGTTCTGGCTGGCGACGGCGCTGTTTTATCTGCCGGCGCTGGTCATGGGCGGTCTCTGCTACCACGACAACGATTTCATCTACACGGTGATGAGCCCGCCCCAGGTGGCGCAGATGGAGTACATGTACGATCCGGGCAACAGCAAGCTCGGGCGCAGCGAGGCGCGCGCATCGAGCACCGATTTCCAGATGTTCGGCTACTACATCTGGAACAACATCGGCATCGGCTTCCGCACCTTCGCCAGCGGCATCTTCCTCGGCCTCGGCACGCTGCTGGCGCTGCTGTTCAACGGCGTCACCATCGGGGCGGTGGCCGGCCATCTGACGGAGCTGGGGTTCGTGCGGACCTTCTGGCCGTTCGTCTCGGGCCACAGCGCCTTCGAGTTGACGGCGATCTGCGTCAGCGGCACCGCCGGCCTGATGCTGGCGCGGGCCCTGGTGGCGCCGGGCCGGCGCAGCCGCGGCGAGGCCCTGCGCGCCGAGGCGCTGGAGGCGGTGCAGCTGATCATGGGGGCGGCGCTGCTGCTGCTGGTCGCGGCCTTCATCGAGGCGTTCTGGTCGGCCGACGGCGCGGTGCATCCGCCGGTGAAATTCGCCGTGGCGGCGCTGCTGTGGCTGGCGGTCATCCTCTAT
>CAYQWR010000218.1:0-4020 GCA_964421235.1 uncultured Thiohalomonas sp.
GTGGGAGACGATGGCCGCCTTGACGGGCGGACCGTTGCGGCTCGATGCGGTCGCCGGGGCTGCGCAGTGACGGTGTGCATGGTCAACAGGTGGAACTTATGAAGCGGATAATATTGGCGTTGCTGTTACTGGTGAGCGTGTCGCCGCTCTATGCCGCGACGGTAGACGGAACGCTGCGCTGGGTGCGGCGCGTGGAGCTGAGCACCCCGGTCTCGGGTGTGGTGCGCACGGTGGATGTGCACGCGGGCGATGAGGTGAGCAAGGGACAGCTGCTGTTGAGTCTCGACGACCGGGGCTTCAAGGCGGAAGTGCAGAAGGCCGAGGCCGGGGTGATCAAGGCCCGCGGCGCGCGCGCGGAGGCGGAACGCGAGCTGGCGCGGGCCAAGGACCTCTACGATCGCACTTTGTTGTCCGATCACGAATTGCAGGTGGCAAAGATCGCGGCGGCAAGCGCCGCGGCCGATTTTGCAAGCGCCAAGGCCGATCTGACGCTGGCGCGGCTCCATCTTGAATACAGTCATGTGCGGGCTCCGTTTCGCGCGGTGGTGTTGCGGCGCAGCGTCGAGGAGGGGCAGACGGTCGTGACGCGGCTGCAGAGCGTGCCGCTGCTGACACTGGCGGAGATTGGCCGCATGCTGGCGCGCATCGAGCTGGGCGATGCGCAATTGGCGACGTTGAAACGGGGGGAGTCGGTGGAGGTGCGCGTCGGCGCCAGGCGCTATGCCGGTACGGTGCGCCGCATCGGTATGGAGCCGGTGGCCGCCTCCGCGGGCAAGTATGCGGTGGATATTGTGTTTGATTATCCACCTGCCGACGGCCTGCACGCGGGCGAAAGCGTCTCGGTGGTGTTGCCCTGATGCCGTGTCTGCGCTGCCTGGTGGCGGGCCGGGTGCAGGGCGTATGGTATCGCGCCTCCGCGCAGCGGCAGGCGCAGGCATTGGGGATCACCGGCTATGCGCGGAATCTGGCGGATGGACGGGTCGAGGTGCTGGCCTGCGGTGAGGCATCGGCGCTGGAACGGTTGCAGGCATGGCTGTGGCAGGGACCGCCGGCGGCGGAGGTGATCGATGTCCGGTGTGAAGCCGTAGCAGGTGAGCGACCGTCGGCATTTATGACAGGTTGACGCGGCGCCTTCCGGATTTCTCCCTTACTTGAACCAACGGGTGCGCAGCGCCTGGTAGATGCGTTGCGGATATTTGTAGCTGCCGCTGCTGCCGTTGTAGCGGGCGAGAGCGAGCGTGATGTTGTTGTGTTCCAGCTCCATGTAGTAGCGCAGAATGGTGCAGCCCATTCTGAGGTTGGTGCGGATGTTGAACAGGTTGTCGTGAGGATGTCCGATCTCCGCCAGCCAGAACGGCATCACCTGCATCAGTCCTTCCGCGCCGGCGTTGGAGATGGCGAAGCGGTCGAAATTACTTTCGACGTCGATGAGGGCCAGCACCAACTCCGGCGGCAGCTTGGCGCGGGTCGCTTCGTAATAGACCGTTTCGAGCAGATGCAGGCGGCGGTCGGCGTCCGGGATCTTGCGTTTCAACCGCGTCGACATGTCGGTCAGCCACACCTCGGCGGTGAAGCGGTCCGGCACAGTGCCTTGATCGGCCATGGCGGTCGCCAGGCGTTGCCGCAGGTTTTCATCCACCGTTGGGTCGGCGTGGGCCACCGTGCTGCACAGTGCCGCCAATATCAAGCCGATACTCAACCAACGGTGGCGTCGCATGGTGCCTCAGCCGCTATCCGTGCCCGCCGCGGGCATGCAGAAATGTCGTCAGCTCAGCGATGGCGACGTCGCTCGTCTGTTCGTCGCGGCGCCCCTTGTATTCGATGGTGCCGGCGTCGAGTCCCCGCTCGGATAGCACGATACGGTGCGGGATGCCCATTAGATCGACATCGGCGAAGATGACGCCGGGTCGCTCCTTGCGATCGTCGAACAGCACCTCATAGCCCGCTGCCTGCAGTTCGTTGTACATCTGCTCGGCGGCGGCCGCCAGTCGTTCCGACTTGTGCATGCCGATGGGAACCAGGGCGATCTGGAACGGGGCGATGGCCTCGGGCCAGATGATGCCGCGCTGGTCGTGATTCTGCTCGATGGCGGCTGCGACCACCCGCGATACGCCGATACCGTAGCAGCCCATGGTCAGGGTCGCGGACTGGCCGTTTTCGTCCAGTACTGTGGCCTTCATCGTCTCCGAATATTTCTTGCCGAGCTGGAAGATGTGCCCCACTTCGATGCCGCGTTTGATCTGCAGGGTGCCGTGGCCGTCCGGGCTGGGATCGCCGTCCACCACGTTGCGGATATCCGCCACCTGCGGCAGCGGCAGGTCGCGTTCCCAGTTGATGCCGAAGTGGTGCTTGCCGTCGATATTGGCGCCGGCGGAGAAATCGGCCATTTGGGCCACGCTGCGGTCGGCGATGATCGGCAGCGGCAGCTCGACCGGTCCGAGAGAGCCGGGACCGGCGCCGACGGCGGCGCGGATCTCCGCCTCCGTCGCCATCGTCAGCGGATTGGCGACGGCGGGCAGCTTGGCGGCCTTGATGGCGTTCAGCTCATGGTCGCCGCGCACCAGCAGGGCCACCAGCCCCCCTTCGCGGCTGTGGACCACCAGCGTCTTCACCGTCTTTTCGATGGGCTGGTCGAACTGCTCCACCAGTTCGGCGATGGTCTTGGCCTTGGGGGTGTCCACCACGCGCAGTTCCCCGGTCGGCGCCGGGCGCTCGCCGGCCGGCGCCAGGGCCTCGGCCATCTCGACGTTGGCGGCGTAGTCGCTGCCGTCGGAGAAGGCGATGGCGTCCTCGCCGGAGTCGGCCAGCACGTGGAATTCATGGGAGCCGGTGCCGCCGATGGCGCCGGTGTCGGCCAGTACCGGCCGATATTGCAGTCCCAGCCGGTCGAAGATGCGGCAGTAGGCGGCGTGCATCACCGCGTAGGTCTCCTGCAGCGACGCCTCGTCCAGGTGGAACGAGTAGGCGTCCTTCATCAGGAACTCGCGGGCGCGCATCACGCCGAAACGGGGCCGGCGCTCGTCGCGGAACTTGGTCTGGATTTGGTAGAAGTTGGCCGGCAGCTGTTTGTAGGAGCGCAACTCGTTGCGGCACAGATCGGTGATGATCTCTTCGTGGGTGGGGCCGAAGCAGAATTCGCGCTGGTGGCGATCCTTGAAGCGCAGCATCTCTTCGCCCATTTGATCCCAGCGGCCGGACTCCTGCCACAGCTCCGCCGGCTGCACCGCCGGCATCAGCACCTCCTGGGCGCCGGCGCGGTCCATCTCCTGGCGGACGATGGCCTCGACCTTGCGCAAGGTCCGCAGACCCAGCGGCAGCCAGGTGTAGAGGCCGGCGGCCAGCTTGCGGATCAGGCCGGCGCGCAGCATGAGCTGATGGCTGATGACCTCGGCGTCGGCCGGGGTCTCCTTGACGGTGGCAATCAAATAGCGGGATGCACGCATGGTGACGCTGATTCTCCTGGCAAGACAGTAACCGTCCGCTGCCGCCATGGCGGCACGGAATGTGCGGATATGATAATCGAGAGCGGCTAAAAGGTCGCGCCGTTCCAGCCCCACAACGGGCCGCTGGCGTTTGAAAATTCGATATAAATGCGGTCGCCGGGGATCCCCAGTTCCTGCCCCACCAGATCGCACAGCGCAGCCGACAGCCGGCCGGTTTCCCCGCTGGGAAGGCCGATGCTCTTGAGTTCCAGGTAGGCGAGCAGGTCGGCGCTGCCGCCGAACAGCATCGCGCAACTTTGCTCCAGGCTTACCATCACGTAGCGCTCCGGCTTGCCGAGCAGTTCGGCCACCGCGTGCGAGGCCCGGGTGAGCAGGGCCGTTGCCGCCGCATCGGCCACTTTCTGGTTGGTTCTTATCAACAGGTAGGGCATGGGACGGTCACTGGTTACAGAATTTGTTTATCTGATCCTGGCTTTCCTTGATCTTCGCCTTGCGCGCATCGTCATCCAGCGTCACGACATTGCCTTTTGTATCGCGGACGCGGTCTCCCTGGACGACATCGATGAGAGTCATATAC
>CAYQWR010000218.1:4030-4741 GCA_964421235.1 uncultured Thiohalomonas sp.
CGTCACGATCTCGCCTTTTGCATTGCGGATACGGCGATGGGCCGTGTAGATGGCGAGGTTTTGTTTGGCGATCTCGCAGTTTTTCTTAAACTCGGCGGCCCGTTTCTTATCCGCTGCAATATCGGCGGTGGGCGGCGGCGGCGGCGTCAACGTGTCGCGCGCCTTCTGCAACGCGTCGTCCGGCGCCGTTGCCGACGGCGGCGGCGGCGCGGTCAACTGCTGGTACTGTCCTTGCGGCGGCGGATCCTGCGTGTAGTGGACGTTGCCCTGGGCATCCGTCCATTTATACAGACCTGCGGCGCCCGCGCTGCCGGCCAGCAGCAGAGATGCCGCCATGAAGATGGCCGGCCAAAAACTGATTTCCCTGGTCATGGTAACGGTATTCCCTCGTTGCTGGCATAACTCGGTAGGTTGATGCCTCTATTATCGGTTTTTGGTCGCGTGGCACAAGGGGTGCGGCCTGAAACCGTGAAGTCCGGCGCCCTCAGACTTGACCTCGACCGCGATTCTCAGTAGCTTCCCACCTTCCAATCGTCATCTTTTCGCAACGTGCCCGTTTTCGCGGGCTTTTTTTCTAGGAGACTTCTGCGGTGGAACTGTCCGGTGCCGAGATCGTCGTACGCTTCCTCGAGGACGAGGGCGTCGAGCATCTGTTTGGCTATCCTGGGGGTGCGGTCCTGCATATCTACGATGCCCTGTACAGGCAGGACA
>CAYQWR010000219.1:0-2928 GCA_964421235.1 uncultured Thiohalomonas sp.
TGGTGCAGGCGCAGGATTTCTCGCAGGCGTGCTCGATTTCGATGCCGTTGGCCAGCGCCGCATCGCAAATGGTGGTGCCCGGCTCGGCCTGGATCACCGCCCCGTCCGGGCAGATCTCCTCGTGGGGCAGAAAGATTATCTGGGGCACGGCAGAGGTTTCCTCACTCAGACAGCGGAAGAAGAGTCAGTCGGCAAATGAACGCCAACGGACGCAAATCAACGTATCGGCCATGGGGCATGCCATCGTCGCATACACCCGGTACTTCGTGAGCCGAAGAAAATTTGCGTTCATTTGCGTTCATCTGCAGACCGCCTAAGTTGTTGACTCTAAAGCTCGTCGACGCGGTGGCCGGTCAGGGCGCGCTTGATGCCGGCGTCCATGCGCCGCTGGGCAAATTCGGCGCTGGCACGGTCCGTGGCCTCGATGGCCTGTTTGATGGCGCGGTGGTCGCTGCCGTCACGGCAGCGGCGCAGCGCGTCCATGGTCTGATCTATGGCGGTTCGCTCGGCCGGATTCAACAGTGCGTCGCCGTCGGCGGCCAGGGCGGCGCCCAGCGCCTCCAGCACCCGGTCCGCCTCCACCTGCTGTTCGCGCAGGCTGCGCGCCGCCACATCGTCCTCCGCGTGGGAGAGGGAGTCGCGCAGCATCTGCTCGATCTCGCCGTCGGTGAGGCCGTAGGAGGGCTTCACCTGGATGCTGCTCTCCACCCCAGAGGTCATCTCGCGGGCGGAGACCGACAGCAGGCCGTCGGCGTCCACCTGGAAGGTGACGCGGATGCGGGCGGCCCCGGCCGCCATCGGCGGGATACCGTGCAGTTCGAAGCGGGCCAGGGAGCGGCAGTCGGAGACCAGCTCGCGCTCGCCCTGCACCACGTGGACGGCCATGGCGGTCTGACCGTCCTTGAAGGTGGTGAACTCCTGGGCGCGGGCCGCGGGAATGGTGGTGTTGCGCGGGATCACCTTCTCCACCAGGCCGCCCATGGTCTCCAGCCCCAGCGACAGGGGGATCACGTCCAGCAGCAGCATCTCGTCGTCGGGCTTGTTGCCCGCCAGCACGTCGGCCTGCATGGCGGCGCCGACGGCCACCACCTTGTCCGGGTCGATGTCGGTCAGCGGGGTGCGGCCGAAGAATTCGCCCACCAGCTCGCGCACCCGCGGCACCCGGGTCGAGCCGCCCACCATCACCACCTCCCGGACGGCGTCGGCGTCGATTCCGGCGTCCTTGAGGGCGCGGCGGCAGGCCAGCAGGCTCTTGCGGATCAGCGGTTCGACCAGGGCGTTGAAGCGCTCGCGGCTCAGCTCACCCTGCCAGTGGCTGCCGTCGGCCAGCTCCAGCCTGATGGCCGCGGTCGGCGCATCGCTCAGCGCCTCCTTGGCGGCGCAGGCGTCGCGCAGCAGACGGCGCATCTGCTTGTGGTCGGCGTCGTCGCCGATGCCGGCCTCGGCCATGATCCACTCGGCGACGGCGTGGTCCAGGTCGTCGCCCCCCAGGGCCGAGTCGCCGCCGGTGGCGAGCACCTCGAATACGCCCTGGTGCAACCGCAGGATGGAGATGTCGAAGGTGCCGCCGCCCAGGTCGTAGACGGCGATGATGCCCTCGCCGCTGCGGTCCAGGCCGTAGGCCACGGCGGCGGCGGTGGGTTCGTTGAGCAGGCGCAGCACGTTGAGGCCCGCCACCTTGGCGGCGTCCTTGGTCGCCTGGCGCTGGGCGTCGTCGAAATAGGCCGGCACGGTGATCACCACGCCGATGAGGTCACCGCCCAGGGCCGCCTCGGCCCGCGCCTTGAGTGTCTTGAGGATCTCCGCCGACACCTCCACCGCGCTGACATCGCCGCCGGCGGTGTGCAGCCGCGGCACCGCGGCGTCGGCGTCCACGAACGCATAGGGCAGACGGCTGCCCAGGGCCTTGATGTCCTTGACCCCGCGCCCCATCAGGCGTTTCGCCGAGGCGATGGTGTTGAGCGGATCGGTGGCGGCGGCCGCCTTGGCCTCCTGACCCACTACGCGGCCGCCGTCGGCCAGATAGCGGACCACCGACGGCAGCAGATGGCGGCCCTGCCCGTCGGGCAGGGTTTCGGCCGCCCCGCTGCGCACGGTGGCGACCAGGGAATTGGTGGTGCCCAGGTCGATGCCCGCCGCCAGCCGGTGCTGGTGCGGTGCCGTCGACTGGCCGGGTTCAGCGATTTGCAGTAGTGCCATAAAAAAACCTTGAACCACGGGATACGCGGTTGCCTGTAAATTCACCGCAGAGACGCGGAGGGCGCAGAGAAAGCTTTAATCGGCCGTCCCAGAGCATACGACGGGGTGCCGTCCTACGGTATCTGCAACGCGTTCAACCGCATCAACCCACTCTGCGTCCTCTGCGTCTCTGCGGTGAAATCTTGTAGTTCTATGTCAGTCACGTCCCATGCACGAGGTCTTCCTCGCGCTCGTCCACTTCTTCCAGCAGTTTGCGCATGAACTGTAGCTTGCGCACCAGCTCCGGCGCCGATTGCAACGCCTCCGGGGCGCTGCCGAACAGATCGGCGAGGTCGGCCATCAGCCCGCGTTCGCGCTGCTCCGCCCGGTCGCGCACCGCGTTGAGCGCGGCGAAGGGATCGGCGGCGGCGCGCACCTCGTCCAGCGCCTCGCGCAACTCCATCTGCTCCATCAGGAACATCGGCGCCATCGCCGTGTCGGTGTCGGAGAGCTCGATGCCGTTCAGCTGCAACAGGTAGCGGGCGCGCGCCAGCGGGTCCTTGAGCGTGCGGTACGCCTCATTGATCAGCGACGCCTGCTGCACCGACAGCAGCCGCTCGCGATCCGAGGCGCCGGCAAAACGGTCGGGATGCGCAGCGCGCTGCAGGTCGCGGTAGCGCAGCGCCAGCGCCTCCCCGTCCACCTCGAAGGTGGCGGGCAAACCGAACAGTTGGAAGTAGTTCTCGCTCA
>CAYQWR010000219.1:2938-4734 GCA_964421235.1 uncultured Thiohalomonas sp.
GCCGAGAACGCAGAGCTGAACAGTCTATTGCCCCTCGTCATCAGGGCCTCGGCGTACTCTGCGTCTCTGCGGTGAGCAGATTCAGACGTTGAAGCTTTCGCCGCAGCCGCAGGCGTCCTTGACGTTGGGGTTGTTGAACTTGAAGCCTTCGTTCAGACCCTCGCGCACGAAATCCAGTTCGGTACCGTCCAGGTAGAGCATGCTCTTGGGGTCGACGATCACCTTCACGCCGTGGCCTTCGAACACCTGATCCTCTTCCTGCGTCTCATCGACGAACTCCAGCACGTAGGACATGCCGGAGCAGCCCGACGGCTTGACGCCGAGGCGGATGCCTACGCCCTTGCCGCGCTGCTCGAGGAATTTGCGGATGTGATTCGCCGCCCGTTCGGTCAGTAGTACGCCCATCTTCGTCTCCCGCCGCTCAGGCCTTGCCTTGCTTGGTCTTGTAGTCGGTAATGGCCGCCTTGATGGCGTCTTCGGCCAGCACCGAGCAGTGAATCTTCACCGGCGGCAGCGCCAGTTCTTCGGCGATGGCGCTGTTCTTGATCTCCAGCGCCTGATCCAGGGTCTTGCCCTTCATCCACTCGGTGACCAGCGAGCTGGAAGCGATGGCCGAGCCACAGCCGTAGGTCTTGAACTTGGCGTCTTCGATGACGCCGTTGTCGCCCACCTTGATCTGCAGCCGCATCACGTCGCCGCACGCCGGCGCGCCGACCATGCCGGTCCCCACGTCCTGGGCATCCTTGTCCATGCTGCCGACGTTGCGCGGATTTTCGTAATGCTCGATTACCTTGTCACTGTAAGCCATATCTCACTTCCTCACCGTACCGCTGAATCGCGCTCCAGGCGCGCGATGATAAATCAATGAGCCGACCACTGCACAGTGGCGAGGTCGATCCCCTCCTTGTACATGTCCCACAGCGGCGACAGCTCGCGCAGCTTCGATATCTTCGCGCGAATCAGCTCCACGGTGTGATCGATGTCCTGCTCCGTGGTGAAGCGGCCGATGGAGAAGCGGATCGAGCTGTGGGCCAGCTCGTCGGGCCGGCCGATGGCGCGCAGCACGTAGGAGGGTTCCAGGCTGGCCGAGGTGCAGGCGGAACCGGAAGAGACGGCCAGGTCGCGCAGCGCCATCATCAGCGACTCGCCCTCGACGTAGTTGAAGCTGATGTTGAGGTTGTGCGGCACGCGCTGTTCCAGGTCGCCGTTGACGTAGACCTCCTCCATGTCCTGGACGCCGCTGAGCAGGCGATCGCGCAACATGCGGATGCGCTCGTTCTCCTGCGCCATCTCTTCCTTGGCGATACGGAAGGCCTCGCCCATGCCGACGATTTGATGGGTCGGCAGGGTGCCGGAACGCATGCCGCGCTCGTGGCCGCCGCCGTGCATCTGCGCCTCGATGCGCACCCGCGGTTTGCGGCGCACGTAGAGCGCGCCGATACCTTTGGGGCCATAGATCTTGTGCGCGGAAAAAGACATCAGGTCGACCTTGAGCCGCTCCAGATCGATGGGCACCTTGCCGGCGCTCTGGGCCGCGTCCACATGGAACAGGATGCCGCGGGCGCGGGTCATCTCGCCGATGGCGGCGATATCCTGAATCACGCCGATCTCGTTGTTCACATGCATGATGGAAACCAGGATGGTATCGGGCCGCATGGCCGCTTCCAGCTTGGCCAGGTCGATGAGACCGTTGCTCTCCGGCTCCAGGTAGGTCACTTCATAGCCGAAGCGCTCCAGATGACGGCACGGGTCCAGCACCGCCTTGTGCTCGGTCTTGCTGGTGATGATGTGCTTGC
>CAYQWR010000220.1:0-2897 GCA_964421235.1 uncultured Thiohalomonas sp.
CATGGTCGTGACCGGGCTGGAGCGGAACGCTTCGGCCTCCTGATAGAGTTGCTGGAATTCCTGCTTGTACTTGGTCAGCGAATAGAGCACCGGTTTGATTTCGGTAAGGTCGTGTTCCTGGTGAAAGGTACGGTAGATGGTAATCACCAGGCGATTGAGCTGATCGGCAAACTCGGACACCTCGGACAAGCGTGCGCTGATGCCGTCGAAAAAGGTCTTCATGCCCGTTTTGAGACCGTGAGTAGTCCAGCTGTTCGACATCGATTTACGCGTCTGCGCCACCAATTCGTCGAGTGCGGTCAGGTTGATGGTCGCACCCAGTCTCTTCGACTGCTCCTGGATGATGCGCTTGTTGCCCTGAAAGCTTTCGACATTTTTGTAGTAGGCCACCTGCTCTTCGCGCGTCTTCTTCATCAGGTGCTCGATGACGTCATTGTTCTTGCCGGCCAGTCCTTTGAGTTCCTGCAACTGTTTGCGCGCCGAACCAAGACGGGATGCCAGCAGGTCGTGTGTCTCCTTCACCATCGTTCCGATGCTGCTGAGTATGTGCTCACGCACCAGGCTCTGTTTATAAGGCAACACCTCGCTGGCCAGGACATTTTCCAACGCAGGAATGTTGCTGCGGTCCAACAGATCCTGATCATGACGGATCTTCGCCAACAGCCCCTTTTGTGCTGACGCCGGGTAGATCTGATCGGGCTCGATGCCGAGCGTCTGGGCGGCGCGTTGGCACTGGTCGTGGACGGTCTTTTCAATGTGCGCCGATGTTTTCAACTCGTCCCACAAGGTGTCCACCTTGTTGAGCACGACGAACAGCCCCTTTTTGTGGCCGCTGCGCAGCGGCTTCACATTGTGCTGCCACATCTCCAGATCGGATTTGGTGACGCCGGTATCCGCGGCGAGGACAAACACCACCGCTTGGGCGTTGGGCAGCATGTTGAGGGTCAGCTCCGGCTCCGAGCCGAGGGCGTTGAGGCCCGGCGTATCCAGGATCACCAGACCCTGCTTGAGCAGCGGATGGGGAAAACTGATGAGCGCATGGCGCCACATCGGGACGTCGATGTGGGTCGGTGCTTTTCCGCCCTGGGCGTGGAGTTGGGCGTCGGCATCGCTGTAGAGCCCCAGCTTGCGCGCCTCATCCAGCGGCACCTGTTTGACCTTCACGATCTCCTGGAAGGCGTCGGCCATGCTGTCGGGCGACGTCAGATCCAGGTCGATGTTGGTCCAGTGGATCGCCTCCTGTTTGTACTCGGCGATACTGGTGTCGGACAGGCGTGTTTCGATCGGCAGCAGACGCACGTAGGCCTTCTGAACGTTGTTGTCCCAGAACAGCTCGGTTGGACACATGGTGGTGCGTCCGGCCTCCGACGGCAGCAGCCGGCGGTCGTATTCGGAAAAGAAGATGGCGTTGATGAGTTCGGTCTTGCCGCGCGCAAACTCGGCCACGAAGGCGATGGTCAGGCGATCGGCCTTCAGCGCATCCAGCACCTCATAGATGCGCAGGTCGTCTTCAGCGTCTCCCATCTTGCTGCCGTCCAGCCAACGCTGATAGCGCTCAATGCCGTCAATGAGGGCACTTTTCCAGCGGCCGTAGGCCTGCATCTGCCGATCGAAGCGTTGGCTTACCATGAGTCGGTTCTGTCCATGTTATGGCCCCCACCCTTCACTCAAACCTTGGCCGGGCGAGGCACCTAATTTTAGCGGCCTAATGTAACTAATATATTGAAATTTTTAATATTCACAAGGACTCTTTTCTCATTTTGCGCAGGTGATCTCGGCGCCGGGAGGCAAAATGCGGGGGGAGTGAATACGCATTCGTTTGTTGCGGCCGGTGTCGCCGGCCAGCAACTCGACGTTGCTGCGAGCCACGCCGAAGGCGGCGGCGATGAATTTTACCAGGTGCACATTGGCCTGCCCCTCGACCGGCGGGGCGGTGATGCGCACCTTCAGGGCAGCGCCGTGGGGGCCGACGATCTCGTCACGGCTGGCGCGCGGCTGCACGCGCAGGATGAGGATCAGGTCCTCTCCCCGCCACTGGTACCAAGCCGCCATTGAATCAGAGGGAAAACAGGGAGGCGCCGGCGTAGCCGAACAGCGGCATGACCAGCATGCGCAGCACCTGCAGGCCGAGGATCACCACCAGCGGCGACAGGTCGAAGCCGCCCATCGGCGGCAGCACGCGCCGCACGGGCCGCAGCAGCGGCTCGGTCAGGCTACCGAGTACGCTGGTCATCGGATTGTAGACCCCGGGGTTGACCCAGCTGAGTACTGCAAGGATCACGATGCCCCAGATATAGATGCTGAAGACCAGATCCACGAGTTGTGCCACGGCAATGAGCAGCAGCCCGCCGAGCCCGATAGGGCGATGCGTCAGCAGCAGCACCAGCCACACGGAAACCAACTGCAACACCAGTATCGCCACCAGCGAGGCGACGTCGATGCCGCCCCAGCCGGGGATGACGCGGCGCAGCGGGCGCAATACCGGGCTGGTGGCCTTGACGATGAACTGCGACAAGGGGTTGTAGAAGTCCGCGTGGGTCAGTTGCAGCAGAAAACGCAGCAGCAGCACCAGGATGTAGAGGGTGAACAGGGTGGAGATCAGGAAGGTCAGCGGTGAGGTGAAATAGGCGTTGCTCATCTATTGTTCCCCAAGCAGTTGCGCCAATTCGCGGGAGCGATCACGTGCGCCCGTCAGTGCCTGGGCGAACAGCGTCTCCAGCTCGCCCTGTTGCAGGATGCCGACGGCGCGTTCGGTGGTGCCGCCGGGCGACGTGACGCGCCGGCGCAGAACGGCCGTCTCCTCGCGGCTTTCCAGCGCCATTTTTGCCGCGCCGAAAGCGGTTTGCAGGGTGAGCAGGCGGGCCGTGTCACGCGTCAGGCCGAGCTCGAGGCCGGCC
>CAYQWR010000220.1:2907-4732 GCA_964421235.1 uncultured Thiohalomonas sp.
GTCTCCATCAGCAGGAAGAAGTAGGCGGGGCCGCTGCCGGAGAGGGCGGTAACCGCGTCCATCTGCTCCTCCTGTTCCAGCCAAAGAGCGAGGCCGACGGCGCGCATGATCCCCTCCGCCATTTCGCGCTGGGCGTTGTTCACCTGCGGCGATGCATAGAGGGCGGTGGCGCCGCACTGTACCAGTGCCGGCGTATTGGGCATGGCGCGTACCACCGCCGGGTTGCCGCCGAGCCAACGCTGGATGGCGTCGATACGGATGCCCGCCGCGACCGAGATGAGCAGCGGGTGCTTGGTCTGCACGACGCCGGTCAGGGTGGCGCAGACCTCCTTCATCGCCTGGGGCTTGACCGCCAGCACCACGGTGTCGACGGCGGCGACCAGTTCGGCGTTGTTGCCGGTGGTAGTGACGCCGAAGGTGTCGGCCAATTGGCCGCGGCGCCCGTCGTCGGGTTCAGACACCCAGATGTGTCCGGGGTCGACGTGGTCTGCAATGAGTCCGCCGATCAGGCTGCCGGCCATGTTGCCGCCGCCGATGAAACCGATTGTTGCGTCTTTCATGAATATCCTGGGGAGTGCGCCGGAGAGAACCTTACAAGGATAACGGTATGCCCGGCGTCATGCCAGGGCGCCGCCGTCAGGGCGCCGCTTTCCGCGGCCGACTGCCGAAAATGGCGCTGCCCACCCTCACCAGGGTCGCCCCTTCGGCGATGGCGGCCTCCAGGTCGTCGGACATTCCCATCGACAGCGTATCGAGTGCCAGCCCGGCGTCGTTCAGCGCCTCCAGCGCCAGGCGCAGCGACCGAAACGGCAGGCGCTGTCGTTCCAAATCCGCCGCCGCCGCGGGAATCGCCATCAGTCCGCGCAGGCGCAGCCGCGGCAGTGCCGCCACCTCCCGCGCCAGTGCCGGCAATGCCTCCGGGTCGCAGCCTGATTTGCTCGATTCGCCGCTGACATTCACCTGTAGGCAGACGTTGAGCGCGGGCAGTTCCGGCGGCCGCTGTTGGGACAGGCGTTGGGCTATCTTTAGGCGGTCCACGCTATGTACCCAGTGGAAGCGTTCGGCGATGGGGCGCGTCTTGTTGCTCTGGATTGGACCGATGAAATGCCACTCCAGAGCGAGGTCGTGCAGCAGCTCGATCTTGGCCAGCGCCTCCTGAAGATAGCTCTCGCCGAAACAGGCCTGGCCGGCCGCGGCGGCCGCGCGCAGCGCCTCCGGTGGATGGGTCTTGCTCACCGCCAGCAGCCGAACCGTACCGGGCGTCCGGCCGTACCGGCGTTCCGCCGCCGTGATGGCCTCCCGTATTTGCTGCAGCCGGTCGTGAATCGTGTCAAGGTTGTGTGTCATGCGCGCCCGTTATACTTTATCCCCATTCGCCGGCTGTCGTTTGCCGCTGCCGGTCCAATAACAATTCTACGAGGTGGGTGTATGGATATTACCGAACTTCTGGCTTTCGGCGTTAAGAACGGCGCCTCGGATTTGCACCTCTCCTCCGGTCTGCCGCCCATGATCCGTGTCGACGGCGACGTGCGCCGCATCAACGTGCCGCCGTTGGAGCACAAGGCCGTGCACGGCATGGTCTACGACATCATGAACGACAAACAGCGCAAGGACTTCGAGGAGTTCCTGGAGACAGACTTCTCTTTCGAGATCAAGGGGCTGGCTCGTTTTCGTGTGAATGCGTTCAATCAGAATCGGGGCGCCGGCGCGGTGTTCCGTACCATCCCGTCCAAGATTCTGACCTTGGAGGATCTCAACTGCCCGCCCATTTTCAAGGACATCTCCGACAACCCGCGCGGCATCGTCCTGGTGACCGGACCCACCG
>CAYQWR010000221.1:0-4728 GCA_964421235.1 uncultured Thiohalomonas sp.
TTCCGGCTGCTGAAGGCTTGCGAGACTACCGCCGTCTTCCAGCTTGAGTCCCGCGGCATGAAGGAGCTCATCAAGAAGCTGCAGCCGGACTGCTTCGAGGACATCATCGCCCTGGTGGCCCTGTTCCGCCCCGGCCCGCTGGAGTCGGGCATGGTGGACGACTTCATCAACCGCAAGCACGGCCGCGCCAAGGTCGAGTACCCGTTCCCCGAGCTGGAGCCGATCCTCAAGCCCACCTACGGGGTCATCGTCTACCAGGAACAGGTGATGCAGATCTCCCAGGTGATCGGCAACTACACCCTGGGCGGCGCGGACCTGCTGCGCCGCGCCATGGGCAAGAAGAAGGCCGAGGAGATGGCCAAGCAGCGCAGCACCTTCCTGGAAGGCGCCGAGAAGCTCGGCTTCGACCTGCGCAAGGCGGGCGATCTGTTCGATCTGATGGAGAAGTTCGCCGGCTACGGCTTCAACAAGTCCCACTCCGCCGCCTACGCCCTGGTCTCCTACCAGACCATGTGGCTCAAGGCCCACTATCCGGCCGCCTTCATGGCCGCGGTACTCTCCGCCGACATGGACAACACCGACAAGGTGGTGACCCTGATCGACGAGTGCAGCCATATGAAGCTGCAGGTGGTGCCGCCCACGGTCAACGCCAGCAGCTACAAATTCACCGTCAGCGATGGCGAGCATCATGGCGCCATCGTCTACGGCCTGGGCGCCATCAAGGGGGTGGGCGAGGGGGCCATCGAGGGCATCGTCTCCGAGCGCGAGGCCAACGGTCCGTTCCGCGACCTGTTCGACTTCTGCACGCGCATCGACCTGAAGAAGGCCAACCGCCGGGTACTGGAGGCGCTGGTGCGTTCCGGCGCCTTGGACCAACTTGGACCCAATCGCGCCACCCTGACCGCGGCCCTGCCCGAAGCGCTGCGCCAGGCGGAGCAGCACCTGCAGAATCAGCAGGCGGGGGTCGAGGATCTGTTCGGCTTCCAACCGGCGCCGGTCGCCGGCGAGGCGGCCCCGGCGGTCTACGAAGAGGTGCCGGAGTGGACCGACGACGTGCGCCTGGCGGGGGAGAAGGAGACCCTCGGGCTTTATTTGACCGGCCATCCGATCGACCAATACCTACCGGAGCTGGCCAAGTTCACCTCCACCCGTCTGGCCGACCTCAACGCCGACCGGCCGCGCACGGTGGTGGTCGCCGGACTGGTGATGGCGCTGCGCACCCGGCCGACCAAGCGCGGCGACCGCATGGCCTTCGTCACCATCGACGACAAGAGTGGCCGCATCGAGGCGACGCTGTTCGGCGACGTCTACGCCCGCTGCCAGCACCTGCTGGGCCAGGACCGGGTCATCGTGATCAAGGGCGAGGTGCGCCACGACGACTACTCCGGCGGCATCGCCCTGCGCGCCGAGGAGGTGTTCGACCTGGAGCAGGCGCGTGACCAGTTCGCCAAGCGGCTGGTGGTCGACCTGGACGCCGCCCGCGCCGGCAATGGCTTCATCGACGCCCTGGAGGGAACCCTCGGCCCCTTCTGCGAAGGGCGCTGCCCGATCGCCCTGGAGTACGCCAACCCCACCGGCCGGGCGCGCCTGACCCTGGGCGAGCGCTGGCGCGTGCGCCCCAGCGACGAACTGCTGCACCGCCTGCGCCAGCTCTCCGGCGGCGAGGTGCGGCTGGAATACTGAAGAAAAGCTTGAACCACGGGGAACACGGGGAAACACTAAACTCCTTGCTTAAGAACCCCGTGCCCCCCGTGTTCCCCGCGGTTAATGCTTCGGCCTTTGTCTTCCGCGCTGTGTACGGAAATTGCCGAAACCGGTAGACTAAGCTGAATTTATCCAGAACGTAGTGCCGATACCCATATGAATCTGAATTTCCTGGATTTCGAACAGCCGATCGCCGAGCTGGAGGCGAAGATCGAAGAGCTGCGCTTCGTCGGCGACGACAACGAGATCAACATCAGCGACGAGATCGCGCGGCTGCAGGCCAAGAGCAAGACGCTCACCAAGTCCATCTTCAGCAATCTCAGCTCCTGGCAGATTTCGCAATTGGCGCGCCATCCGCAGCGCCCCTACAGCCAGGATTACATCGAACGCATCTTCACCGACTTCGAAGAGCTGCACGGCGATCGCGCCTATGCCGACGACAGCGCCATCGTCGGCGGCGTGGCGCGACTTGAAGGCAAACCGGTGATGGTGATCGGCCACCAGAAGGGGCGCGACACCAAGGAGAAGATCGCGCGCAACTTCGGCATGCCGCGACCGGAAGGTTATCGCAAGGCGCTGCGCCTGATGGAGATGGCGGAGAAGTTCAAGCTGCCGGTGCTCACCTTCATCGACACCCCCGGCGCCTATCCCGGCGTCGGCGCCGAGGAGCGCGGCCAGAGCGAGGCCATCGCCCGCAATCTCTACGTGATGTCGCGCCTCAAGACCCCGGTGGTCTGTACCGTGATCGGCGAGGGCGGCTCCGGCGGCGCGCTGGCCATCGGCGTCGGCGACCGTGTGATGATGCTGCAGTACAGCACCTATTCGGTCATCTCCCCGGAGGGCTGCGCCTCGATCCTGTGGAAGAGCGCGGAGAAGGCGCCGGAGGCGGCCGAGGCCCTCGGCATCACCTCGGCGCGGCTCAAGGAGCTGGGGCTGATCGACAAGATCATCGACGAACCGCTGGGCGGCGCCCACCGCGACATCGATATGGCCGCCGCCAACATCAAGGCCGCATTGAGCGAGAGTTTGGACGCGCTGTGCAAGGTGTCGTTGCCCAAGCTGATCGATCAGCGTTACGAACGGCTGATGCGCTTCGGCAACTTCGCGGAAGATTGATTCGGCGCCGGCGGCAAACGCCATGTTGGAGGCCGCCGCGGACATTACCGCACATCTCCGCCGGACCCTTGCGGCGCTGCCGCCCGCCGCCCGTTACTACGTCGCCTTCAGCGGCGGCCTCGATTCCCAGGTACTGTTGCACGCGCTCGCGCAGCTGCGCGACGAACTGGCCGCGCCCCTGGCCGCCATCCATATCCATCACGGTTTGAGCCCCAACGCCGATCGCTGGGCGGCGCAGTGCCGAGCGGCGTGTGCGGCATTGGGCGTTCCCCTTGAAGTGCGCGAGGTGCAGGCGCGCCCCGTCGACGGCGAGGGCCGCGAGGCGGCGGCGCGCGCGGCGCGCTACGCGGCGTTTGCCGACATCCTCGAAGCCGACGACATCCTGCTCACCGCCCACCACCAGGACGATCAGGCGGAGACGCTGCTGCTGATGCTGTTGCGCGGCGCCGGGGTTGCCGGCCTGGCCGGGATGCCGGCCTGCCGCGGGCTCGGTCGCGGCAGGCTGGCGCGGCCGCTGCTGCCGCTGTCGCGCCAGGCGCTGCGGGACTACGCCGTCCATCACGGCCTGACCTGGGTCGAGGACGAGAGCAACTTCGACACCAGTCTGCAGCGCAACTTTCTGCGTCACGAGGTGCTGCCGCGGCTGCGCGACGGCTGGCCCGCAGCCGACCGCGCCCTGGCCCGCAGCGCGGCGCATCTGGGCGAGGCGGCGGAGCTGCTGGCCGAACTGGCGGCCGGCGATGTGGCCGCGCTGGCCGGAGCCGGCACGGACACGCTGTCGGTCGCTGGCCTGCTGGCGCTGTCCCCGGCACGGCGCCGCAATGCGCTGCGCCATTGGCTCGTCCAGCGCGGTCTGCCGTTGCCGAGCACCGTGCAACTGCAACGCATCGAGCGCGAGGTGCTGGCGGCGCGCGCCGATGCCGAGCCGCAGGTGGCCTGGCCCGGTGCCGAGGTGCGCCGTTACCGTGATCGACTGTATGCGCTGGTGCCGCTGGCCCCGCTCCCCGGGCAGACCTTGTCGTGGGATTTGCAGCGACCGCTGTCGTTGCCCGCCGGACTGGGGACATTGCTGGCGGAGCCGGGCCGCGGCGCCGGGCTGGCGCGCGTCCGCTGCGCAGGCGCGCGCATTAGCGTGGGATTTCGCAGCGGCGGCGAGCGTTGCGCGCCGGCCGGCCGCGGCGAGCACCATGCGCTGAAGAAGCTGCTGCAGGAGGCGGGAGTGCCGCCGTGGCAGCGCGCGCGCATCCCCCTGCTGTTTGTCGATGACCAACTGGCGTTGGTGGTCGGCCATTGGGCGTGCCGGCCGTTTGCCGCTGCGGAGCACGAAGAGGCCATCTTTATTCGCTGGTTGCCGCCCGCAGAGATTGCAAGCGGTGGCGAAAACAACGACAATTGACCCGGCCCGCGGGCTCCAACAAATTCCTGTTCCAACGAACCTTACTCATTGATGACAAAGTACGTTTTTATTACGGGTGGTGTTGTGTCCTCACTGGGCAAGGGCATCGCCTCCGCTTCTCTTGCGGCCATTCTCGAAGCCCGCGGTCTCAAGGTCACTCTGCTCAAGCTGGATCCGTACATCAACGTCGATCCGGGGACCATGAGCCCATTTCAGCACGGCGAGGTGTTCGTTACCGAAGACGGTGCCGAGACCGACCTGGACCTGGGCCACTACGAGCGCTTCGTCCGCACCACCATGGCCAAGCGCAACAACTTCACCACCGGCCGCATCTACGAAAACGTGATTCGCAAGGAGCGCCGTGGCGAGTATCTCGGCGGCACCGTGCAGGTGATTCCGCACATCACCGACGAGATCAAGCGTTCCATCAAGGCCGGCGCCGAAGGCTCCGACGTGGCGATGGTGGAGATCGGCGGCACCGTCGGCGACATCGAGTCCCTGCCGTTCCTCGA
>CAYQWR010000222.1:0-4641 GCA_964421235.1 uncultured Thiohalomonas sp.
TCAGGTAGATGCCCTTGTCGCCGGTCTGCGGCAGGCGGTCGATCGCGTCCATCACGAGGTGGAAGCGGTCCAGATCGTTCAGCACCGTCATGTCGAAAGGCGTGGTGATGGTGCCCTCCTCCTTGTAGCCGCGGACGTGGAAGTTGGCGTGATTGGTGCGGCGGTAGGTGAGCCGGTGGATCAACCACGGGTAGCCATGGAAGGCGAAGATCACCGGCTTGTCCTTGGTGAACAACTCGTCGAAATCCATGTCGCTCAAACCGTGGGGATGTTCGATTTGCGGTTGTAGTTTCATCAGGTCGACGACGTTGACCACGCGAATCTTCAGCTCGGGCAGATGCTCGCGCAGGAGGGAGACGGCAGCCAGCGTCTCCAGCGTCGGCACATCGCCACAGCAGGCCATGACCACGTCGGGCGCCACAGCCTGGTCGTTGCTGGCCCACTGCCAGATGCCGATGCCCTCGGTGCAATGCTTGACGGCGGCGTCCATCGACAGCCATTGCGGCGCTTGATATTTGCCTGCGATCACCACGTTGACGTAGTGACGGCTGCGCAGGCAGTGGTCCCAGACCGAAAGCAGGCAATTGGCATCCGGCGGCAGATAGACGCGCACGACATCGGCTTTCTTGTTGACCACATGGTCGATGAAACCGGGGTCCTGGTGGGTAAAGCCGTTATGCATCTGCTGCCAGACGTGTGAGGCGAGCAGATAATTCAGGGACGCAATGTTCCGCCGCCACGGCAGATCCGCCGTGACCTTCAGCCACTTGGCATGCTGGTTGAACATTGAATCAATGATATGGATGAACGACTCGTAGCTGTTGAACAGCCCATGCCGGCCGGTGAGCAGATACCCTTCCAGCCAACCCTGGCACTGGTGCTCGCTCAACATCTCCATGACCCGGCCTTCCGGGGCGAGAAATTCATCGTTGTCCTGTACCCGCGCCTCCCACTGGCGGTTGGTGACCTCGAACACAGCCCCCAGGCGGTTGGAAAGAGTTTCGTCCGGACCGAAGATGCGGAAATTGCGTTGCGCCCGATTGAGTTTCGCCACATCGCGCAGGAGCACGCCGAGTTCGTGGGCGTCGGCGGCCGTCACGGCTCCCGGCGAGGGTACCTTCACTGCGTAGTCGCGAAAGTCCGGCATGATCAGATTGCGCAGCAGCATGCCGCCGTTGGCGTGCGGATTGGCGCCCATGCGCCGTTCGCCCTCGGGCGCGAGTTCGGCCAGCTCCGGTTTGAGTCGGCCCGACCCGTCGAACAGCTCCTCCGGCCGGTAGCTCTTCAGCCACTCTTCCAACAGCTTGAGGTGTTCGGGATGGTCGGAATCCACGGCAATTGGCACTTGATGCGCGCGGAAGGTGCCTTCGATTTGCAGGCCATCGACCACCTTCGGCCCCGTCCAGCCTTTGGGCGACTGAAAAACGATCATCGGCCACCGCGGGCGCGTAAGATTGCCGTTGACGCGGGCATCGCGTTGGATCTCCCTTATCTGTTCCACTGCCTTGTCGAGTGTCGCCGCCATGGTCTCGTGCATCAGCTCGGACTCATGACCCTCGACGAAGTACGGCGTCCAACCGCAACCGCGGAAAAACTGTTCCAGCTCCTCGGGTTCGATGCGCGCGAAAATGGTCGGGTTGGCGATCTTGTAGCCGTTGAGGTGCAGAATCGGCAGTACCGCGCCATCGGTGATCGGATCAAGAAATTTGTTCGAGTGCCATGCCGTGGCCAACGGCCCGGTTTCCGCCTCGCCGTCCCCGACGACGCACGCCACGATCAAGTCGGGATTGTCGAATACCGCCCCGAAGGAGTGGCTGATCGAATAGCCAAGTTCACCGCCTTCGTGGATCGAGCCCGGACATTCGGGCGAAGCATGACTGGGAATGCCGCCGGGAAACGAGAACTGCTTGAAGAGCTTCTGAAGCCCGGCCTCGTCCTGACTGATGTTGGGATAGATCTCGCTGTACGTGCCTTCGAGATAGGTGTTGCCCACCACCGCCGGGCCGCCGTGGCCGGGGCCGGAGACGTAGATCATGTCGAGGTCATATTTCTTGATGACACGATTCAGATGCACGTAAATGAAGTTCTGCCCAGGGGTAGTGCCCCAGTGTCCCAGCAACATGTGTTTCACGTCAGCCAGCGTCAGCGGCCGCTTCAGCAGCGGGTTGTCGTAGAGATAGATCTGCCCGACCGACAGGTAGTTGGCGGCACGCCAGTAAGCATCGATCCTGTGCAGCAGTTCCGCGGAAAGCGTGTTGCTCTTCATGCTTCTGTGCCCCTTTTAATGGCGCCAGTTCATTTATGGCGCTTCATCGCCTCTGCCGCCAGTGTGGCTCGCACGGCCATCACAAACGATTCAGTCAGGGTGGGATGGGGATGAATCGCCCCGGCAATGGCCTCCAGCGGCAGTCCCGCCCGCACCAGCAGCGCTGCTTCGCCCATCACATCTGCCGCCCCTTCCACCAACGCGTGAACACCAACCACCCGCCGGGTGTCCATTTCGTAGACGATCTTCAGCTGGCCGTTATCATGGCCGCCAATCTGAGCGCGGGCGTCCTGAGCGAAGTCGTAACGGGCGACGCCCACCTCCATCCCGGCCTTGGCAGCCTGGGCTTCGGTCAGTCCCGCTATACCCAGTTCCGGGATGCTGAAGATGACTGCCGTGTTGTGTTCGGTTTTTGGAAACGCGACGGGCAGGCCCAACAGATGGCGTGCCAATGCCAGACACTGCGCAGTGGCCCAGTGGGCAAACATGGGCTGACCAAGCACATCGCCGACAGCGTAGATGCCGGGTTCGGACGTCTGTAGCGTTTCGTCCACCTCGACGCCATGGGGACCGACCTTCACTGCAGTGTGCTCCAGCCCCAATCCTTCCACACGCGGGCGGCGACCGGTGGCGGCCAATACCGCAGTGGCGAGGAGTTGATCGTCACCCTGTTCGGTAGCGTATTGAACAACCACGCCTTGGCCACTGTTACTAATGTTTTTGACTCGACATTTGACGAGCAGATTAATGCCCTGTTTGATCAGATGTTGTTCCAGTGCCAACGCCAACTCCTGATCCACACCGCCGAGAATATTGGGTTCCATCTCCATCAGCGTGACCTGGGCGCCCAAGGCGTGAAATATTTGCGCCAGTTCGACACCGATCGGGCCGCCACCGACCACCAACAGCCGCTCGGGTATGCTGTCGATATCGAGGATGCTGTCGCTGCTGTAGACTTGGGGTAAATCGGCGCCCGGTACAGGCAGCGCATTCGGTGTGGAACCGGTGGCCAGAATGCATTGACCGAATGTAATCTCGACACCCTCACCCTCGAACGGTTTGATGAATGCCTTGCGCGGGCCACGCAACTGGGCGTGGCCAAAGAGCAGATGGAGACTGCTGAACTGGCCCGCCTTGTGGATCGCACCCTCGCTGCGCCGATGCAATATCGCCCGCTTGCGCGCCTGCACCTGTTGCCAATCGAGTTGTACCGACTCATGTGAAAGATTGATACCGAACTCAGCCGACATGGCAATATCGCGGATTCGTTGGGCCGTCTCACGGAAAATCTTGGAAGGGATGCAACCCTCGAACAGACAGGTTCCACCCAGCCCCGCGCCCGCCTCAACCAGCAATACCTTTTTGCCTGCCTGGGCCAGCGCCATCGCAGCCGGTGTGCCGCCGGGGCCGCCGCCGATCACCAGTACGTCGTATTCGTTGTCCATAACAGATATCCCTCGCAAATACATTTACGAACGCATCCGGAGAATCATTCCAGATGACGAACGTCACTTTTCCAATTACCTCAGATGCATCTAACTCCTCGCAGAATATTCGCAGCCGCTCTATAGACCGCTACCGGCGTTTTTCAGCGGTTCCACGAAAAGCGTGTTGGTCTTCATGCTTGAGTGCTCCGCTTTTCGTCACGTTTGAGCCCGCTGCCGGTGTGGCGGTCTATTCATGCAACCGGATCTCCCGTTTCGCCAGCCGGAACGCGCCCTCGATCAGCACCGCCAACGCAAGCATCGTCGCGAGCACCCATAACTTGCCCAGCGCGGTCTGGGCCGTCTGCCAGATCAACGCGCCCAAGGCAAGCAGACACGCGACCGCGCCGGCAACCGATATCCAGCCACGGCTATGGGTGTGCGGCGCGTGGCGCGCGTTGGCGCCATTGACTGCGGCGAAGATCAACAGAAAGCCGGCGCTGCCCAGCGTCGCGATGCTCGTCAGGTCGAAGACGTTGGCCACGAACAGCGTCAGCCCAGCGGTAATAAGCAGCCCTTCCACCGGTTGCCCCCACACTTTGCGCTCTAGCTCTGCCGGCAATTCGCCGTCACGCGCGATGCTGTAACTCAAGCGCGCCGCGCCGTAGAGCGTGGCGTTGATCGCGGATGCGGTGGATAACATCGCCGCAATCGCGATCAGGGTGAAGCCGGTCTGGCCGAGAAATGGCCGGGCCGCTTCCGCCAGGGCGTAATCCTTGGCCGCCACGATACGATCCACCGGGAGATTACCCACCGTGACGAGCGCAACCAGCACATAGAGTGCGATCACAAACCCGACCGCGGTGTAGTACGCGCGCGGCAGCGTCTTTGCCACGTCACGCACATCGTTGGCCGTGTTGGCAATCAACTCGAAGCCTTCGTAAGCCAGGA
>CAYQWR010000223.1:0-4638 GCA_964421235.1 uncultured Thiohalomonas sp.
GGCCCCACACGGTCTGATCGTTCATCCCCGTTATCCAGTGGCCGTTGGTCTCCAGCGCGATGAATGACACCAATCCACCCAGAATGAATACACCCAGTATGGCGAGCAAGCCGTAATAGCCCTTGCCGCCCCCGATCTCCTCGAACTTTGTTTTTTTCATACTAGAAGCTCACCATTTCGTTAAATGCCCTGATAACGGACGCCGGTATCGAGTCCCAAATCCGCGCGGATTTCGGTCGAGGCGTATTTCGCTAGGCGTTGGGCAATTTCACTTTTGGGATCGTTCAGGTCACCGAAGATGATCGCACGGCTGCCATTGGCGGCGCAGGCATCGACACAGGCAGGCTGCTGGCCGGCATCGACGCGATCCACGCACATGTTGCAGGCTTCGACGCAACCCTTGCCGCGCGGATCCTGCGGTACCTGATTGTGCAGCTCTTCATGTACGAAGGAGCGGGCCTTGTACGGGCAGGCCATCATGCAGTAGCGACAGCCGATGCACAGATGGCGGTCGACCAGCACGATGCCGTCGGCGCGTTTGAACGAAGCGCCGGTGGGGCAGACATCGGCACACGGCGGATTGGCGCAGTGTTGGCACATCATCGGCAGCGAGTAGGTGTTGCCGGTAGAGAGGTTGCGCAGGTCCACCTTGCGGATGTACTGGGTGCGCTGCTCCGCATTGGAGTGCACCTCGTTATCCAGGCCGTTGTATTTGACGCAGGCGTCAACACAATCGTGACAACCGCTGCTGCACTTGGTGGTATCCACCAACATGCCCCAGCGTTGCTTGCTGCTGACCGGCTGATCCGCCGGTTTGGCTTCGGCTACGCCGTAGAGCATCACACCCGGCGCCACGACTGCCATGCCGGCGGCGGCGACGCTGATGCTACGGGTAAAGAAGTTGCGACGAGCCAGATCCGGTTGCTGTTGTTCACTCATGAGCGGCCCCCGTCGTATTTGTATTTTCGCCTGCCGCCTGATTGAGCATTGCGGCAGAGCTGGCGCCGTTGGAACGCTCCGCAGCCTGCATCGCAACCGCCCCCGGAGTCACCATCGGATGAAACGCGGTGTCCTTTACGGGCTTTTTCGAATGGCATTCGAAGCAGTCGACTTTCACGCCGGCGTACAGATGGCAGTTCTGGCAGAAGAACCCCTTGCCTTTGGCTTCCGCCGCGGCCGTGGTCCCTTCCTGCGGCACATGGCACTGAATGCACGCCTTGAGGCTGTACTTCTTGGTGCGAATGCCTTCGTGCACCGTTTGTTCACGATGGCGCAGCAGGAACTCATAGTGATCGCGACGCATTACCTCGGTGGGCTGCACGCACTTGGTGCCCTTCATCGCCGGAATGAGATAGGGCAGGGGAACCCCCCCATCCTTGTCGGCGGCCTGGGCCGGCGCCGACATCGTCAGCGCCAGCGCAGCCGCGGCGAAAAGCAGTGGTAGGAAACGCTTCATCCCAGCCACCTTACTCGCCCATACCCATCTGGATGTAGCCGGTGGGGCAGACATCCGCGCAGATGTGGCAACCGATGCAACGGTCGTAATCGGTATAGACGTAGCGTCCGGTGGTTCTTTCCTTGACCGGCGTACGCTTCACCGCGTCCTGCGGGCAGAACACCACGCAGTTGTCGCACTCGAAGCACATACCGCAGCTCATGCAGCGCTTGGCTTCATCGATGGCATGGGCTTCATCCAACGCCACCAGACGCTCCTGGAAGTGGCCGATGACTTCATCCGCGTTGACCTCGATATGGTCGCGTTTGTTGCGCGGCGTGTAATTGAAGTGGCCCAGGAACAGTTCGTCGGCAGGGATGATCTCGGCGAAGGAACGGTCTTCGTAGTTGTGCACTGCGAAGTTCGCTTCCGACGTGCCGCGCACGCCGCGGTCGATTTCCTTGGCAAAACCTTCGGCCTTGACCACCTCATCGCGATTGAGCGCCTCGAAATGCTGCGGCTGCAAACCGGTCTCCATCAGCTTCTCCATCAGGTTGAAGTGATGCACGTCAACCTTCGGACGATGTACCTGCTCCTGGTGGCGCAGGTAGTGGTCGATGCTCTCGACCGCAATGGAGGCCTGACCGATGGCGGTAGTCAGCAGGTGCGGACGCACGATGTCGCCGCAGGCGAAGAAGCCCGGCTTGCCCGGCACCTGGAAGTGCTTGTCGGCGCTGACCAGCCCCTTGTCGTTGGCGTAATCCTCGAAACCGTCGACGTCGCCGGTCTGGCCGATGGCGGCAACGATCAGCTCGCACTCGATGTCGTATTCGGAACCGGCGATCGGGGTCTTGCCGTCCTCTTCCAGCTTCTGCACACGCAGCGCCTTGGCGCGGCCGTCGGCACCCTTGATCACCTCGACCGGGTTCAGCTGCCCCAGGATCTCGACGCCTTCGCGGGTGGCATCTTCGATCTCGTGCTGCGCCGCTGCCATCTTGTCGATGGGGGAGCGGGAAAGCAGGGTGACGTCGGCGCCCTGACGATTGGCACTCATGGCCACGTCGTGAGCGGTCTGGTTGATGATGACGTGCTCCGGACGGTCCTTCTCGTTCTCGACGGTGATGTTGCCGAGACGGCGGGCGACGGAGGCGACGTCGATGGAGGTATCACCACCACCGATGACAACGACCTTGCCGGAGACATGCTTCAGGCGCCCTTCGTTGAACGCGGCCAGGAAGGCGACGCCGGTGATGCAGTTAAGCGCGTCGGCGCCGGGGATCGGCAGGCTGCGACCGGACCATGCGCCCATGGAAAACAGTACCGAGTCGAAGTCTTTCGCCAGTTGATCGACGGTGATCTCCTTGCCGATCTTGACGCCGGTCTTGACGGTCACGCCCATCTCGATGATGCGGTTGATTTCGCCGTCCAGCACCTCGCGCGGGGTACGGTAACCGGGGATACCGTAGCGCACCATGCCGCCCAGCTGCTCTTTCTGTTCGAAGATGGTAACGGCGTGGCCTTTGCGACGCAGCTGATAGGCAGCAGCCAAACCAGCGGGGCCACCGCCGATAACGGCGACCTTCTTGCCACTGTCCGCGCCGACTTCAAACTTGTAGCCATGGTGCAGCGCCTGGTCGCCGATGTACTGTTCGACAGAATTGATGCCGACGTGATCGTCGACCTGGTTGCGGTTGCAGCCGTCTTCACACGGTGCCGGGCAGACACGGCCCATGATCGCCGGGAACGGATTGGCATCGGTGTTGCGGCGGAAGGCGTACTCCTGCATCGACATGCCTTCGGTCGGCTTTTCGATGCCGCGCACGATATCCAGCCAGCCGCGGATGTCGTGGCCGGAGGGGCAGGAGCCCTGGCAGGGCGGCGTGCGGTGCACATAGGTGGGGCACTTATGGGTCCAACTCGCCTGCCAGATTTCCTGGTTCCACGGGAGGTGCTTGCTGTCACCGTCCTTGTAGCGGCGGTAGGTAAAGCCTTTCTTCATGTCATCGCTAGAAGTTGCCATTTTCAATCTCCTATGCCTGTAGCCTGGTCTGGTTCCGGGCGAAACCCCTCGCCGCGGAACATGTAATTTTTTTACTCGCTCGCCTCTTCCGCAGGCGCCGCCTCTTCCGTTTTCTGTCCCGGCAGGATGATTGCGTCCTTCACCAGTTGGTGCAGACTGACAATGGTGTCCATGGGGACGTCGTAATAGGGCATGATCTTGGCGAACTGCGCCTTACAGATGGCACAAATCGCAGCCATGGCATTGACCTTGTCTTCATCCATTACGCGTTTGAGGGCCTCCATGCGAGGCAGGGCACCTTTGACGCGGATTTCCATCAGGTCGTCGGTCAGCAAACCGCCGCCGCCGCCGCAACAGAAAGTCTTCTCGCCGATGGTATCCGCATCCATATCGACGTAGTTGTTGCACACGGTCTTGATGATGTTACGCGGTATCTCGAACTGGCCGCCCGGTTTCGGACCCATGCGGGTGGCGCGGGCCACGTTGCACGAGTCGTGGTAGGTGACGGTGCGGTGATCATTGCCCGACTTGTCGAACTCCAGTTTGTTCTCCTGGATCAGATCCCAGGTGAACTCGCAGATATGCTGCGGAATGGGATAATTGTGATCCAATTGATCCTGCAGCTGTTTGGCATACGGATCGTCGCCGCCGGAACCGATACCGGCAGTGGTGTTCCAGAAGTCGTAGGCGACGCGCCATGCATGCCCGCATTCGCCGACCATCACACGCTTGACCTTCAGATCGATGGCGGCCTTGCGAATACGCTCCGCGGCCTTCTTCAAGTTCGAGTAGGAGCCGATGAACATGGAGAAGTTGGCGGCTTCCGAGGCGTAGCTGGAAAGCGTCCAGCTGATGCCGGCGGCGTGGAATACCTTGGCGTAACCCATCAGACCGTCGATGTGCGGCTCGGCAAAGAAGTCCGCGGACGGAGCGATGAGCAGTACGTCGACACCTTCGCGATCGAGCGGAATCTCAACGTCGCATCCGGTTTCGTCAGAAATCTCTTCGGCGAACTCTGCAAGAGTCGCTTTCAGTGCAGGACCGGGCAGACCGAGGTTGTTGCCGATCTTATGCAGCTTGCCGATGATCTCGTTGGAGTATTTCTGGCCATAGCCGACCGAGTCCATGATCTCGCGCGCGGCCATGGAGATTTCGGCGGTGTCGATGCCGTAGGGGCAGAACA
>CAYQWR010000224.1:0-4535 GCA_964421235.1 uncultured Thiohalomonas sp.
GGCGCGAATGGACGCAAACATAGATGCATGATTTGCCGACTCGGGCAATTGGGTATTCGCGTTGCTTGGCGCTCGCTTGCGAATTCCTGTTGTTCCCAGTTGAAAATGAACCGGTGCCGAACGAAACGAGCATTATGTGGAACACTCGACGATGAAAAGCGCAGAGCTTCGCCAGTCATTCCTGGACTTCTTTCAAGGCCATGGTCATACCGTGGTGCCTACCAGTCCGCTGGTGCCCGGTAACGACCCGACGCTGCTGTTTACCAATGCGGGCATGGTGCAGTTCAAGGATGTGTTCCTCGGCCAGGAACAGCGCTCCTATTCCCGCGCAGTGAGCGTGCAGCGCTGCGTGCGCGCCGGCGGCAAGCACAACGATCTGGAAAACGTCGGCTATACCGCGCGTCATCACACCTTCTTCGAGATGCTCGGCAATTTCAGTTTCGGCGACTACTTCAAACGCGAGGCGATTCACTACGCCTGGGAGTTCCTTACCGGCGTGCTGAAATTGCCGGCCGACAAACTGTGGATCACCATCTATCAGGACGACGACGAGGCGGGCGCTATCTGGACCGATGAGATCGGCGTGCCCGCCGATCGCGTCACGCGCCTCGGCGAGAAGTCCAACTTCTGGTCCATGGGCGATACCGGTCCCTGCGGCCCCTGCTCGGAGATCTTCTACGACCACGGTCCCGAAATATGGGGTGGGCCGCCGGGCAGTCCGGAAGAGGACGGCGATCGCTATATCGAGATCTGGAACCTGGTGTTCATGCAGTTCGATCGCAGTGCCGACGGCAAGCTGACGCCGTTGCCGAAACCGTCGGTGGATACCGGCATGGGATTGGAGCGGCTGGCGGCGGTGATACAGCACGTCAACAGCAACTACGATATCGACCTGTTCCAGAATCTGATCAAAGCCGTCGCCGCCCTGGCCGGCACCAAGGCGCTGGGCGATCCGTCGCTCAAGGTGATCGCGGACCATATCCGCTCCTGCGCCTTCCTGGTGACCGACGGCGTGGTGCCGTCGAACGAGGGGCGCGGTTACGTCTTGCGCCGCATCATCCGCCGTGCCATCCGCCACGGCCACAAGCTCGGTCTGCGCCAGCCGTTTTTCCACCTGCTGGTGGCGCCGTTGGTCATGGAGATGGGGGCTGCCTATCCGGAGCTGGCCAAGGCCGAGTCGCAGGTGACACGTATCCTCCATCAGGAAGAGGAGCGTTTTGCCGAGACGCTGGACCAGGGTATGCAGGTGCTGGAAGAGGTCATTGCCGGTCTTGCCGGTCACCGGATTCCGGGCGCGACCATCTTCAAACTGTATGACACCTACGGCTTTCCGGTGGACCTGACGGCGGATATCGCCCGCGAGCGCAACCTGGAACTGGACATGGACGGTTTCGACCGCGAGATGGCGGCACAGCGCGAACGTGCCCGTGCCGCCAGCACCTTCGGCGTGGCTTACGGCCACAAACTGGAGATCGCAGGCAAGACCGAGTTCAGCGGTTACGAGCGGCTCGACGATCGCGGCACGATTGCCGCGCTGTACCAGGACGGCGAGAGCGTGGAGCGACTGGCGGCGGGTGAACAGGGGATGGTGATCCTGGAGCGCACGCCGTTTTACGCCGAGTCCGGCGGCCAGGCCGGGGATCGCGGCCGACTGCGCGCCGGCAACGGCGAATTCGAGGTGCAGGATACGCAGAAGCAGGGTGAGGCATTCGGCCACCTCGGTGTGATGAAGAGCGGAACGCTGCGCGTGGGCGACGTGGTGGACGCCGAAGTGGATTCGGCTGCGCGTGCCGATACGGCGGCCCACCACTCCGCCACCCACCTGCTGCACGCCGCGCTGCGCCAGGTGCTGGGGGAGCATGTGCAGCAGAAGGGGTCACTGGTTACGCCCGAACGTCTGCGCTTTGACTTTTCTCACTTTGAGCCCATGAGTCGTGAGCAGTTACGTCGTGTTGAACAGCTTGTTAATGAACAGTTGCGCAGCAACAACGCCGTGGATACGTCTATCATGGACGCCGACGCGGCCATCGCCGCCGGCGCCATGGCACTGTTCGGCGAGAAATACGGCGACAAGGTGCGGGTGCTGCGCATGGGGGATTTCTCCACCGAGCTGTGCGGCGGCACCCACGTCGGGCGCACCGGCGATATCGGCCTGTTCAAGATCGTTGCCGAAGGCGGTGTTGCCGCCGGGGTACGGCGCATCGAGGCGGTCGCCGGGCGTCGCGCATTGGAATGGGTCGAAGCCACCGAGGAGAACCTCGATGCGGTGGCGGCCGCCGTCAAAGGCGCCCGCGATTCGGTCGTCGACAGGGTCAGGCAGTTGCTCGACCGCCAGCGCAGGCTGGAAAAGGAACTGGAGCAGATTAAGGCCAGATTGGCGAGCAATCAGGGTTCCGACTTGGCGAGTCAAGCTGTTGATGTCAAGGGGATAAAGGTGCTGGCGGCCGATTTGGAGGGGTTCGACCCCAAGGCGTTGCGCGATACGGTCGACCAGCTGAAGAACAAGCTGGGGTCGGCGGCGATCGTGCTGGCTACCGTGCAGGGCGACAAGATCAGTCTGGTTGCCGGCGTTACCAAGGATCTGACCGACCGCTTGCAGGCCGGCAAGCTGCTACAGGAAGTGGCGCAGCAAGTGGGTGGCAAGGGCGGCGGTCGGCCGGACATGGCCCAGGGCGGTGGCACCGAGCCGGCCAAATTGGGTGCCGCTCTGGCCGCGGTTCCGCGCTGGATAGAAGGACAATTAGTGGGCCGATAACCCGTCTCCCCTTTAATTCCGGGCTGATTTGGTGTTTAATCTGCGCCCTTTATACCCAGTAGGGTTGGCGAATCTGTAATCATGGCTTTAATCGTCCAAAAATACGGTGGTACATCCGTCGGTAGCGCGGAACGTATCGAAAATGTAGCCAACAAGGTCGCTGCTTTCCGTGACCGCGGCGATGACGTTGTCGTGGTGGTTTCCGCCATGAGCGGTGAGACCAATCGCCTCGTCGAGCTGGCCAAGTCGATTCAGAGCCCACCGGATCCGCGCGAATTGGATGCGCTGATCGCTACCGGCGAGCAGGTGACCATCGCGCTGCTGAGCATGGCGCTGAAGAAACGCGGCTACGATGCACGTTCCTATACCGGTGGCCAGGTGCGGATTCTGACCGATAGCTCATTCAACAAAGCTCGCATTTTGGCGATTGACGAAGAGAACATGCGGGCTGATCTGACGGCGGGGCGCGTCGTGGTGGTGGCCGGTTTCCAGGGCGTGGACGAGCACGGCAATATCACCACGCTCGGTCGCGGCGGTTCCGATACCACCGGTGTGGCGCTGGCGGCGGCTCTCAAGGCCGATGAATGTCAGATTTATACCGACGTCGACGGCGTCTATACGACCGATCCGCGGGTTGTGCCGGAGGCACGCCGCCTCGATCGCATCACCTTTGAGGAGATGCTGGAGATGGCGAGCCTGGGTTCCAAGATACTGCAAATTCGCTCAGTGGAATTTGCCGGTAAGTACAATGTTCCGCTGCGAGTGCTGTCCTCTTTTCAGGGCGGCCCCGGTACCCTCATTACCTACGAGGAAGAAGGAATGGAAGAGGCGCTTATTTCCGGTATCGCGTTCAATCGCGATGAGGCACAGCTGACGATTCAGGGGGTGCCCGATCAACCCGGCGTCGCCTATAGAATTCTCGGTCCCATCGGTGCCGCCAACATCGAAGTGGACATGATTGTGCAAAATACCAGCGCTGACGGTACTACTACCGATCTGACGTTTACCGTACATCGCAACGATTTCGACAAAGCTCTCGCGGTGTTGAAGAATGTTGCCGCTGAACTGGGCGCGCGTGAAGTGACGGGTGATACGAAGACCGTCAAGATCTCGCTGGTTGGTGTCGGCATGCGTTCGCATGCCGGAATTGCCAGTACGATGTTTGAGGCTTTGGCGAAGGAGGGGATAAATATTCGTATGATTTCCACCTCCGAAATCAAGATCTCCGTCGTTATCGAAGAGAAGTACCTTGAACTCGGTGTGCGTGCGCTACACTCGGTATTCAAGTTGGATCAGGCGCCTGCGGCCTGATATTTTTTCAAGGTTCAGTCTGCCGAAGGTAGCTGTTGGACGCGGTAAGCTGGTATTTTAGGTCTATTATATAGTCAGCGCCGAGGCCAGGAATGGGTCGAAGCCGCGTTGGCGCTATCGCTAAGAATTGAGGAGACGGAGAGATGCTGATATTAACTCGCCGCGTCGGTGAAACGCTCATGATCGGTGAAGAAGTGAGTGTAACGGTGCTGGGTATCAAGGGTAATCAGGTGCGGATCGGTGTGAATGCGCCCAAGGATGTATCCGTACATCGCGAGGAGATCTACCAGCGTATTCAGCGTGAAAAGCAGGGCCAGGACGAACAGGGATAAAAGACGAATTTCGTCTTTACGCGTACTGCTGAGGCAGGTATCCTTAGCGGCTGCCGAGTTTTGGAGAGATGGCCGAGTGGCCGAAGGCGCGCCCCTGCTAAGGGCGTATGGGTCAAAAGCCCATCGAGGGTTCGAAT
>CAYQWR010000225.1:0-4397 GCA_964421235.1 uncultured Thiohalomonas sp.
CGTCGCGGTGCTCGGTCCCCTTCTGCGCGATGCAGTCGAAGCCGGCGCCGATCTCCACCCCCTTCACCGCATTGATGCTCATCAGCGCATGGGCCAGGTCGGCGTCGAGGCGGTCGAAGATCGGCTCGCCCAGTCCCGGCGGCACGCCGGTGGCCACCACGTTGATGCGCGCGCCGACGGAGTTGCCCTCCTTGCGCAGCTCGTCCATGTAGGCCTCCATCTCCGCCACCTTGGCGGCGTCGGGACAGAAGAAGGGGTTCTGCTCCACCTGCGTCCAGTCGAAGTTTTCTGCCCGGATCGGGCCGAGCTGCGCCAAATAGCCGCGGACCTCGATACCCATGTTGTGGAGATATCGCTTGGCCACGGCGCCGGCGGCCACGCGCATCGCCGTCTCGCGCGCCGAGGAGCGGCCGCCGCCGCGGTAGTCGCGGATGCCGTATTTCTGCTGATAGGTGTAGTCGGCGTGGCCGGGACGGAAGGTGGCGGCGATGTCGGAGTAGTCCTTGGAACGTTGATCGGTATTCTCGATCAGCAGCCCGATGGGCGTGCCGGTGGTGCGCCCCTCGAACACGCCCGAAAGGATCCGCACCTGATCCGCCTCGCGGCGCTGGGTGGTGTGGCGCGAGGTGCCCGGCTTGCGCCGGTCCAGGTCGTGCTGCAGGTCCGCCTCGCTCAGTTCCAGCCCCGGCGGGCAGCCGTCGACGATGGCGCCGAGCGCCGGGCCGTGGCTCTCGCCGAAGGTGGTGACGGTAAACAGTTTGCCGATCGTATTTCCTGACATGGGGCGCTATTGTAGCGGGTAAATGGGCGGTCGTCGCGTCAGAAGCCGAGATACAGACCGAGACCGTAATAGCTGATGAAATCCTGGTAGAACTGCCCGTGCGGGTCGTAGCCGCGATAACCTTCCAACATAAGGCGTACGCGCCGCTCCCCGGGCTGGTGGGCGCCGAATTCCAACCCCACCTTGAGGCTGACATCGGGGTTCCAGTCATGCTCCTGCCAGCTCTTCACATCGAGACCGCCGACCCAGTGGCCGGTCTCCCATACGTCGTGCCGGGTACGGAATTCGACACCGCCATGCAGGGCCGCCGGCTTCAACTCGGCCGGGTCGCGATGAAACAGGTATTCGCCGCCGAAGTAGACACGCCAGACCTGGCGCTGTTCCGACACCAGCACCTCCAGCGATTCGAAGCTGAGGTTGACCCGATTTGGCTGGGCGCGCAGCAGATATTCATCGCCCAGGTGCGAACTCTGGTGATAGATGCGTACCCGCGCCGAGGTGCTGCCGTTGCGCCACGTGATCGGCACTCCGATCGTGTAGTCGGCGTTAATCAGATCCTGCGACGGCGTATCGAGATTGAACTGCGCGAACAGTGCGCCGGCGAGGCTCACCTGCAACCCATCGCCCGGCCGCCGCCCGTCGATGCGATAGAAGCCGAAGGTCTCGCCGTAACCCACCGCCACCGCATGGGTTCCGTTGATGGGTGTGCTGTAGTAGCGGTAGCTGGTGAAGAACTGCGGCTGCTTCGGGTCGGCCAGCAGCGGCACAAACAGATCGCCCACGGGAAACGGCATCGAGCCGCGCGCCAGGCCGAGAAAGCTGTAGAACGACGATTCCTCCTGGGCGGCCGCCGGGATCTTCGGGGCGACCACGATGTTGACGCCCTTCAGTTGTTCCAGACGCGGCATGCGTGCTTGCAGCACCGTGCGGCGCTCCGCCTCCCGCTCCGGCAGCGTGATGGTGGCGACGCCGCCGTTCACTCGCAGCTGATAACTGCCGCGTGTCCACCCCAGGTCGTGTTCGATGAAGTAGGTAAGCTCACCGCGCAGAAACGTATCCCGTTCCCGCGGCGTAGGGTCGGCGCCCGTGAGCGCGGGCGCGGCGCCGGCTACCCCGCCGCTGAACAACACCAGCAGCGCGAGCCAGCGCATGTGCTCAAATCACCTTGGAGAAGCGCTGGTTGGCCTTTTCGCGCAGGTAGCGGTCGAAGGTCATGCAGATGTTGCGGATCAGCAGCTTGCCGCGCGGTTCGACCTGGATGCGGTCGGCGCTCATGGTCAGCAGGCCGTCCGCCTGCATCCCCTCCAGGGCCTGGAGCTCGGTCGCGAAGTAGCCGTCGAAGTCGATATCGAACTGCTCCTCCACCTTGGTCTTCTCCAAGTGGAAGTGGCAGATGAGGTCGGTGATCACCGCGCGCCGCAGCACGTCGTCGGCGCTCAGTTCGACGCCGCGGAACACCGCCAGCTCGCCGGCGTCGATACGCTGGTAATACTCCTCCAGCTCCTTCATATTTTGGGAGTAACTGTGGCCGACCTGGCCGATGGAGGTACTGCCCAGACCGATCAGGTCGCAATCGGCATGGGTCGAGTAGCCCTGGAAGTTACGGTAGAGGGTGCCGCTGCGCTGCGCCACCGCCAGTTCGTCGTCGGGCTTGGCGAAGTGGTCCATGCCGATATAGACGTAGCCGGCGCCGGTGAGCTTTTCGATGGTCATCTGCAGGATGTTGAGCTTCTCCTGCGGCGCGGGCAGCTCCTCGGCGTTGATGCGCCGCTGCGGCTTGAACAGCTCCGGCAGATGGGCGTAGTTGAACACCGACAACCGGTCCGGCGAGATCTCCAGGATCCTGTCGAGGGTGGCGGAGAAGGTCTCCACGCTCTGGAACGGCAGGCCGTAGATCAGATCGAGGCTGATCGACTTGAAGCCCTCGCGCCGCGCCGCCTCCAGCGCCCCCAGGGTCTCCTGTTCCGATTGGATGCGGTTGACCGCCTTCTGCACCCGCGGTTCGAAGTCCTGCACGCCCAGGCTCATGCGATTGAAGCCGAGCTTGCGCAGCAGCGCGATGGTGTCGACCTTCACCTCGCGCGGATCGATCTCGATGGAGTATTCGCCGCTGTCGTCGTCGCGCAGATTGAAACACTCGCGCGTCTTCGCCATCAGCGCGCTCATCTCCTCGTGGCTGATGAAGGTCGGCGTGCCGCCGCCCCAGTGCAGCTGATCCACCGTGCGGTTGCGATCGAACAACGCCCCCTGCAACTCCAGTTCGCGGTGCAGCCGCTGCAGATAAGGGGCGGCGCGGGCGCGGTCCTTGGTCACCACCTTGTTGCAGCCGCAGTAGAAGCAGACGGTGTCGCAGAACGGAATGTGGAAATAGAGCGACAGCGGATTGCCGCCGGCGTTGCTCGCCTGCGCATAGCGCCGGTACTCGGCCGCGCCGAAACCGTCGTGGAACTGCACCGCCGTGGGATAGGAGGTATAGCGCGGCCCGGACTTGTCGTAACGCTTGATCAGTTCCGGATCGAAGATGATCTGTTGGTTGCTGTTGCTCATTGCACTGCCTCCACCACGCGATCGGCGCGGGTTATTCGCTATCGATGTCCAGACCCTCTTTGTGGGTCTTGTTGATCATGGCCAGCAGATCGGCGAAGGGGATCCGGCCGCGATTGCGATTGACGATCTCCATGAACGGCAGATTGTCGTTGCCGAAAACGTAGCTGCCGTCGGCCATGGAGTCGTGCAGGCGCTGCAGCATCTGCTCCAGCGCATCAAGATAGGTCGGAACCGATCCCATCTCCTCGATATCGTACTCGTAGCTGGAACGCAATTCGTCCACCTCGACGATGGCCTGCTCGACCATATCCACATATTGCTCGGCCGTCTTCGGCCTCAGACTCAACGCCATGATTCACTCCTGCAACAACATTACATCGATTGTAGGAGCGGCTGTGCCGCGACGGTCGCGGCACAGCCGCTCCTACAGGAAATATTATCAGCGTACCAGACGGAACAGCGCGCGGTGTTCGCGCACCTGTTCGGCCGTCAATAGAAAGATACCGTGACCGCCGCGGGCGAACTCCAGCCAGGTGAACGGCACCTCCGGCAGCAGCGCCTCCAGCGCCTCCTGGCTGTTGCCCACCTCGACGATCAGGATGCCGTCGCGCGTGAGGTAATTGCCCGCCTCCTGCAACATCGTCAACACCAGGTCGAGGCCGTCGTCGCCCGCTTCCAGCGCCAGCGCCGGTTCGTGGCGGAACTCCGGCGGCAGCGCCGCCATGTCGGCCGCGTCCACGTAGGGCGGATTGCTGACGATGACGTCATACTTGCGGCCGGTCAGGTTCTGAAACAAGTCGGACCGGATCGGGTGTACCTGCCCCGCCACCCCGTGGCGCTCGATGTTGATGCGCGCCACCTCCAGCGCCGCCTCGGAGATATCCACCGCATCCACCTCCGCCTGCGGCAGGTACTTGGCGCAGGCGACGGCGATGCAGCCGCTGCCGGTGCACAGATCCAGGAGCTGCTCGATGCGCTCCGCCTCGATCCAGGGCTCGAAACCGGACTCGATCAGCTCGGCGATGGGCGAGCGCGGGATCAGCACCCGCTCGTCGACGTAGAACGGCAA
>CAYQWR010000226.1:0-4394 GCA_964421235.1 uncultured Thiohalomonas sp.
CAGATCGTCGGCACCCAGGCGGTGCTCAACGTCCTCACCGGCGCGCGCTACAAGAACATCACCAACGAGGTGAAGTACTATCTCCAGGGCCGCTATGGCAAGGCGCCCGGTGCGGTGAACTCCATCGTGCGCCAGCAGGCCATCGGCAACGAAGAGGTGATCGAGTGCCGCCCGGCCGACCTGCTTTCCGCCGAATTGCACAACCTGCGCGATCAGGCCGGCGGCTTGGCCCAGAGCGACGAAGACGTGCTCACCTTCGCCATGTTCCCGGAGGTGGGACGTGAATTCCTGGAGCAGCGCCAACAGGGTGAACTCAAGCCCGAGCCGCTGGAGCCGCTGCCGAGCGAAAACGGCAAGATCACCGCGGCCCCGACCGAGTTCAACGTGACGATGCACGGCGAGACCTACCACATCAAGGTCACCGGCACCGGCCACAAGAACCGGCAGCAGCGACCCTTCTATCTGACGGTCGACGGCCAGCCGGAAGAGGTCAACATCGAGATTCTGGAAGAGCTGTTCTCCGAGGTCGCCGACGCCGCCAAGACCAGCAGCGGCACCAGCAAACGGCCGCGCGCCACCAAGCCGGGGCATGTCACCACCTCGATGCCCGCCACCATCGTCGACGTGATGGTGAAACTGGGTGACGAGGTGCTGGCCGGTGCACCGCTGCTGGTGACCGAGGCGATGAAGATGGAGTCGGAGCTCCAGGCGCCGGTATCGGGCAAGGTGGCCGCGGTCCACGTCATCAAAGGTGATCGCGTCACCCCCGACGAGGCCCTGGTCGAGATCGAATAGTTGAAACTGATATTGGCTTCCACCTCCCCCTACCGGCGGGAGCTGCTCGATCGTCTGGGGCTGGCCTTCGAAACCGCCGCACCGGCCGTGGATGAGACGCGCCTGGCGGAGGAGTCGCCGGCCCAGCTGGTGCGTCGCCTATCGGAGGCGAAGGCGCGAGCGGTGGCAGCCACCCGGCCCGACGCGCTGGTCATCGGTTCCGATCAGGTGGCCGTACTCGACGGGAAGATCCTCGGCAAACCCGGCGACCACGCCAACGCCGTCAAGCAGCTCCGCGCCGCCAGCGGCAAACAGGTCACCTTTCTGACCGGCCTGTGTCTGTTCAACAGCGCCACCGGACAGCTCCAAGTCGACCAAGTGACGTTCGATGTCGAATTCCGCGCGTTGACGCCGCAGCAGATCGAGAACTACCTGCAACGCGAACAGCCCTACAACTGCGCCGGCAGCTTCAAATCCGAAGGATTGGGGGTCAGCCTGTTCCGCCGCATGGCGGGCGACGACCCCTCCGCTCTCATCGGTCTGCCGCTGATCCGGCTCGTCGATATGCTGGAACGGGAAGGGGTGTCGGTTCTCTGAACGGCGTATTAAGCCCTCAACCACCGTGAACCAGCCGCCGCCGCAGATAACGCGGGCCCGACATATTCCCCGCTATCCCGATGCCCCGTGGTTGATTTGCCGCCTTTGTGTCTTCGAGGCGCGATACCGCCGGCTACTGCAACCGCTCCATCCGTAACTGCGAACCGAAGCTGTTGACCATCGAGCTGCCGAGGGTTGCCGCTAGACGCTCGAAGTAGCGCGGACGTTGCGTGTAGTCGACGATGGTCGGCGCGCCGATCACATCACGCGCGACGTAACGTGCGCTGCCGAGGCCATCGACCAATCCCAGAGAGACCGCCTTGTCGCCGGTCCAGACCAGGCCGCTAAAGAGATCGGGATCGTTCTTCTTCAGCCGCGCCCCGCGCCCCTCCTTCACCGCGGTGATGAACTGTTGGTGGATATCCTCCAACATCTTTTTCAGGTAGGCGACCTCTTGTGGGTTCTCCGGCGAAAAGGGATCGAGAAAACCCTTGTGCGCACCGGCGGTGATGAGACGGCGCTGGATGCCCAATTTCTGCAGGGTGCCGACAAAACCGAAACCGTTCATCAACACCCCGATGGAACCGACGATGCTGGCACGGTTGGCGTAGATCTTGTCGGTCGCCGCCGCGACGTAATAGCCGCCCGAAGCGCAGATATCGCTGACCACCGCGTAGATGGGTATCTTGGGATGCTCTTTGCGCAGGCGTCGAATCTCGTCGTAGATATAGCCCGCCTGTACCGGGCTGCCGCCGGGGCTGTTGATGCGCAGGATGACGCCGGCGGTGTCTTTATCGTTGAATGCGTTGCGCAAGCCGGTAATGACGGTATCGGCGCTGCCACTGCCGCTGCCGTCGGCAATGACGCCCTTGAGATCCACCAGCGCCGTGTGTCGACCACTGCTGATACCCTCGCCTTCATCGCGGCCGGGCCAATACGCCATCAGCAGCGCGATTAGAACAACGAACCACAGCGACTTGAAAAAGATACCCCAGCGGCGTGCACGCCGCTGCTCGGTCAATGCGGCAAACGCCAGTCGGTGGAGCAGCTCGCGTTCCCCCTGGGCATCGCTGTCGTGGTCCGGCGGCGGTGTCGTCTCGCTCATGCGTCACTTCCTTTGTTGGTCAGGCGGATGCCTGACGTGATTCAGCTCCATGCCGTGTCAGCCACGCGGGCAGTTCCGTAATGCAGTCGAGAGATCCCAGCGGCTCATGTGTCAGCAATCGCTCCAGTGCATGCACACCATAGCTCACCGCCAGAGCACCGGTTTGTGCGTTGCGCGCCATTTCCATGTCGTACTCCGTATCGCCGATCATCAGCGTCGCCGCCGGTGCCACCCCCAGCACCTCCATCAGCTCAAGCAGCATCTGGGGATGGGGCTTGGAGCGGGTCTCGTCAGCGCAGCGGGTGGCATGAAACAGCGGTCGCAATCCGGTCTCATCCAGCACCGCCTCCAGCCCATGGCGTCCCTTGCCGGTGGCCACGGCCAGCAGATAACCCTCCGCCGCGAGCCGTTCTAGCGTCTCGGTCGCGCCGGCAAACAGCTGTGAAGGGGTCGGGTCGACGGTCAGGAAATGGTAGCGGTACCGTTCGGTCAGCGCCTGGATCAGATGTGCGTCGCTACCCGGAAACAGGGTGTCGACGGCCTCCACCAGTCCCAGGCCGATGATATTGCGCAACGCCATGTCGTCGCGCTCAGGGAGTTGCAGGTCGCCGATCGCGGCGCGCAGACAAGCGACGATCCGCGCCTCCGAATCCATTAACGTTCCGTCCCAATCAAATACCAATAATTCAAAAGGTTGCATCATATTTCTTCCATCTTTTCGAGGGTGGAGCCCAGCTCCGCCGGCAACGGTGCGCTCACGTCCACCTCCTGCCCGCTTTCGGTCAGCGTGAAGCTCAGCGAGCTGGCATGGAGGAACAGCCGCCTCAGGCCTAAATCCGCCATCCGCGTGTTGAAGGATGCGTCACCGTACTTGTCGTCGCCTGCAATGGGATGGCCGATGTGGGCCGCATGGACCCGCACCTGATGGGTGCGCCCGGTCACCAGTTCCGCCTCCACCAGCGTCGCCTCCCGATAGCGGGTAACCGGTCGGAAGATAGTCAACGCCGGCTTGCCGTCCGCAGCGACCCGCACCATGCGCTCTCCGGACTGGGTGACGTTCTTGCGCAGCGGTGCCTCCACCCGCCGCTCGCCCCCCTGCCAGCGCCCCTTGAGCAGCGCCAAATAGCGCTTGTCGCTACCGCCCTCGCGCAACAGCGCGTGGAAGGCGCGCAATACGCTGCGTTTCTTGGCGATGACGATGCAGCCCGAGGTATCACGGTCGAGCCGATGGCCCAGCTCCAGAAACGGTGCGTCGGGCCGCAGCGCCCGCAACGCCTCAATCAGGCCGTAACTCAGGCCGCTGCCGCCATGCACCGCCAGTCCCGACGGCTTGTCGATGACCAGCAGGCCCTTGTCTTCATAGATAATGCTCTCCGCCACCCGTTCCAGTACCCGATCGCCGGGCCGGGCCGCCGCCGCCGGTTCGCCTTGGCGCAAGGGAGGGATGCGGATGGCATCGCCGGCCTGCACGCGGTAACCGGGCTTGATCCGACCGCGATTGACCCGCACCTCGCCGGTGCGCAGGATACGGTAGATGCGGCTCTTGGGTACCCCCTTGAGCCGGGTGACCAGATAATTGTCGATGCGCTGCCCCTCCTCCCCGGCGGCGACCTCGATAACCCTGACTTCCGGATGATCTGTCTGATTCATAAGCGGATCATATCAACTCGCCATGGCGATTGATGCAACTTTCCATCGCTGATATAGTTGCTAGCGGCCAGTCTGCGGCCGAACCGAAGGGTTATTGTTGTACGCGTCGCAGACACTGGCGGTGTCCCTGTTGGACACAAGGTCATTTAGGTACTCTCCTCGACTAGTCGGCGGATGAGTAATAAAGCTTCAGCGGCTGAACGGAAGTTCGGTTGCCCAAACAGACAAGCGCTCCCGCAGCCGACGCTCAGGCCCTGCCGGATTCGAG
>CAYQWR010000227.1:0-4386 GCA_964421235.1 uncultured Thiohalomonas sp.
TTATTCGATAGTGACTATGAGACAAGGGCAGTCGGTCAGTCAAGACTGACTGCCGGACACCGCTGTCGCTATGTCCGGCCTACAACATCCGTTATGTGTCGTAGACGGCCTCTTTGTCGTTGTCCCCTACCTTGCTGAAAACATCCCGAACCAAAACGTCGGACGGCAGCCGCGCCAATTGAAGTTCAAGATTCATCCTGCACGTAACCGCGGCCAGTTCCAGCAGGCGGGGCCCGACGCGATTGTGGTACTTCTTGCTCTTCTCAGCCCAGCTGGCGATATCAACCAGATGCCACAGAAGCAATGAATCACCGGCATGGAGCGGTTTCGGAAAGGTCGTTGTGCTCAAGGCATACTTGCGCACATTCTGCCGCGAACAGCCGAGGAGTCGCGCAATGTCGGTCATGCCGACCAGATCGGGGCTGACCTCGACGATTTCGGCATCCGGGATCGCGCGCCGTACGTCGGCAATCGCTGAACGCACGGCTTCAACGGCATCGGCGGCCTCCCGCTCGAAGTCGAGCGCGATCAACCCGGCCTGGCCGATCCCGGCCAGGGCATCGTCGCAACCCGCCTCGAACAGCGCGTCGAGATACCGCTCCGGATCTCCTCCGGCATTCGGCAGCGAAAAGGTAACCGTGAATTCGTAGCTCATGAAGGTGCGTCCGTGTCCGCGTGAATACAGCCATCCACACGATTGATGATCTGCTTCGCGTGAGTGGTGCCGTTGCGCGGCGTACTCCAGACCGAGATCCGGCAAAACTCGCCACAGCGACACGCCTTGTCGTTGTGCGGACACATCAGGATTCCCCAACTGCGCCCTTTCCCGTCGCGCTTCTCGCACCGCCAACCCGCCGCTTCGGCGTGGCGTATCGCGCGCTCCACTTCCTTGTCCGGGTGTCTTGGTCTCAATCCGGATCCCTCCGAGTCTAGGCACGCGCCCAAAGGTTGTCAATCGACAACCTTAATGGCAACAAAAAACGGCGCCTCAACCGAAAGCGCCGTTCTTTGTCATCACTCTCATCCCTGAGCTCCTATGCCGCTAAACCTTGTCCTTCTGCCTGACCGACCTGCGCAACCGCGACAACAACCTCCGCGCCAGATCCCCAAACAACTCCGTCTGCGTCGGATGCGGATGGATCGCCTCGCCCACCTGCTCCAGCGTCATCCCGCCGCTGACCATCAGCACCGCTTCGCCGATCAGGGTGTCGGTGTGGTCGGCCAGCAGATGCACGCCGATGATCTTGTGGCTCGCCTTGTCGGCGACGATCTTGATCATGCCGTGGGTCTCGCCGGTGATCATCGCCTTGGCGTCGATGTTCATGGGCACCTTCACTTCGGCGGCGTCGATGCCGCGCGCCTTGGCCTGATCCATGGAGAGACCGACGAAGCCGGCTTCGGGGCGGGTGAAGATGACGCCGGAATCCTTCGCCTCGTCGTAGCTCATCTCTTCGCCGAGGATGGTGGCGGCGGCGACGCGGCCCTGCTGGCCGGCGGTGTGGGCCAGCATGTAGCCGCCGATGACGTCGCCGACGGCGAAGATGTGCGGCACGCTGGTGCGGCAGCGCTTGTCGGCCTTGATCACGCCGTTCTCCACCGCGACGCCGGCATTCTCCAGCTTGAGCGGTGCGAGCACCGGGCGCTTGCCGGTGGCCATCAACACGTAGTCGCACTTGAAGTTCTTCTTGCCATCGGCGGTCTCGTAACTCAGGGTCATCGCGCCGGGCGTGCCCTTGATGCCGGTGGTCGCGGCGTTGGTGACGATGGTCAGACGCGGGTCGTTCTCCAGCACGGCGATCAGCGTCTTGGCGATCTCCGGTTCCACCTCGGCCAGCACGCGCTCATGGCGCTCCAGCAGCACGACCTGGGTGCCGAAGTCCTGGAAGATCTGCGCCATCTCCATGCCGATGGCGCCGCCGCCGACCACGCCCAGTTTCTTCGGCGTCTTCTCCAACTGCCAAACGGTGTCGGAGGTGAGCACGCCGCCGGACTCAAGGCCTTCCAGCGCGCCCGGCAGGGGCGGCACGAACGGCGGCGCGCCGGTGGCGATGACGGCGCAGCCGAAGGTGATGTGGCGGCCTTCGGAGTCGTCGCCCTTGCGCGGACGGCCGTGGAGGTCGGTGGCGTTGCCGGAGGTGTCGACGAAGATGCGGTGTTCCGTCTCGAACCAGGCGTAGCCCTGGATCACGTCGACGCGCACGCCCTTGTCGGTGTTGAGCGCCATCTTGCCGCGCTCTTCCAGTACGTTGCGGCGGTGCAGCTCCAGCTTCTCCCAGTCGAGCTTGGCCTTGTTGGTGCCGGTGACGCCAAGCAGTTCGTCGTGGGCGCGGTCGCGCATGCGATCGGCGGCTGCCCGCCACGCCTTGGACGGGATGCAGCCGCGCCACAGGCACTCGCCGCCGGGCAGCGGTGCGTCGTTGATCATGGCGACCTTGATGCCGTGGCCGGCGAGGTCGCGGGCGCAATCCTCGCCGCCGGGGCCGCCGCCGATCACCACCACGTCGTAATCCCAGGCACCCGCGGGAATGGCCGGACCCATCGGGCCCATCCACTCTTCCGGCTGTTCGATCTTGGCCTTCAGGGTGTTGAGGAACAGCGCCACCTCGGCGCCGTTGACCACGCGATGGTCGGCGGTGACCGTGAGCGGCATGCCGTCGGGACCGGCGGCGGCGATGGCGAGGATCGCGGCGGTGCCGGGGGTGGGGATGGCGTCGAAGTAGCTGACGCCGAGCATGCCCATGTTCGACACCATGAAGGTGGGGTTGGCGTACTCCTCGGGGGCGAGGCGGCGCTTGCGGGCGCGATCCACCAGGCCGGTCCACGCCTCATGCAACTCCTCCAACGTGCGCGACTCGCAGTGGCGCAGCACCGGCACCACCAGCCCGCCGCCCTCGGCGGAGACGGCCATGCCGATGTCGATCTGGTCGCGCTCCACCAGCTTGTCCACCGGCTGGTAGGCCCAGTTGATGTGCGCGTGATTCCTGATCGCCTCGGCGCAGGCCTTGGCGATGGCCACGGTGACCGACACGCCCTTCCTCTTCGCCGCCTTGAGCAGCGCCTCAGGCTTCGCGTTGATGGTGACGCGGAAGGTGGGCATGGTGAGCGCGGCAGTCATGGAGTGAGTGACCGCTTTCTCCATGGCCGTCATCGGGCGGCCGTGGCCGGGCACCTGGATCTCGGGCAAGGTGTAGGCCGGCACCGCGGGGGCGACCTCGGTGGGCCGCTCCACCGGCTGGGCACGGCGCACGTCTTCGGCGGTGATCTCGCCGTTGGGGCCGGTGCCCTTGAGGTTGTTCAGGTTGACGTAGAGGGTTGCGGCCAGCTTGCGCGCCAACGGCGTCGCGGCCTTGTTGGACGGACGCGCGGCGGGCTCGCCGTGGACCACCGCCACCGTCGGCGCCGGGGTGCCGCTCACCGGCGCGGCGGGCGCGGCGTGCTCCAGCTTCGGCTTGGGCGCGGCGCTGACCAGCGCCGATTCGCTCACCACCTGCTCCGGCTGCTCCACCAGATAGGCCATGGGACTGCCGACGTGGACCGTGCTGTCCACCGCAGCCATCGGCCCGGAGAGATAACCGTCGCGGAACACCTCCACGTCCATGATCGCCTTGTCGGTCTCGACGGTGGCGACCACGTCGCCGCGGCTGATCTTCGCGCCCGGCTGCTTCTCCCAGCTCACCACCACGCCTTCGGTCATGGTGTCGGAGAGCTGCGGCATCTTGATCACGTGGACCGTGCCTTCCGGCTCGCCCTCCTCCTTGCCGGAGGGACCGTGTTCCAGCTCCACCTTGCGCGGCACGTCATGGGCCGACGGCGGCGGCGCCTCGCCCACCTCGCCGTGGCGCTCCACCTCCTCGGCGCTCGCCACCAGATAGCCGATGGGTTCACCCACGTGGACGGTGCTGTCCACCGAGGCCATCGGCCCGGAGAGATAACCGTCGCGGAACACCTCCACGTCCATGATCGCCTTGTCGGTCTCCACCGTGGCGACGATGTCGCCGCGCGCAACCTTGTCGCCGATCTTCTTCTCCCAACTGACGATGACACCCTCGGTCATGGTGTCGGAGAGCTGGGGCATTTTGATCACATAGGGTTCAGACATGAAATATCCCGTTCAGAAACCATCCAGCCGCAGGCCGGATACAGAAAATCGAGAATCACGGGAGCGCAGCGGCTCGTGATGCAACCGCCGCGGTGATGCAATCCACTCACCGTCAGGCAAGCCATCACGCCGGTTACGCATTCCGACATTGCTTCAAAGGCCGAACATTGCCCGCACGGCTTCCACCACCTTATCGGCGTTCGGCAACGCCGCCACTTCCAGTTTATGGTTGTAGGGAATGGGTACGTTCAACGCAGAAACGCGAACCGGCGCGGCATCCAGCTCGA
>CAYQWR010000228.1:0-4359 GCA_964421235.1 uncultured Thiohalomonas sp.
AAGGAGGCGACATGGACGAATTCGTAGGGAACCTGCATGACGCGGTCGCTTATCCCGACGTTGCACTGCAGTTCAGGGATTTCAAGCAACCGCCCGTCAATCTGGTGGTGAGGACGCAGGCCGATAGCTCTGCCGTGCGCTATGCCGTGGTGACGTTCGATTCGGATCGTCTGGCAAAAAAGGCGATCAGCAAGTTCGACGGCCATACGCTCCGAGGCCAGCCGATCATCGTGCGCGAGTTCGTCCACCGCGGCTACGCCAACGAACGGCGGGCGCTGGACTGGCGCAGCCGTGCATGGTCGGAGCCGGAGCGCCGCCAGTCCGATCGCCGCAAGGGGCAACGGAAACAGGCGCCGGATGTCCCGGTCAATGTGCCGAGTCCCCCGGCACCGGCAGACAAAGCGACGCCGTCTGAGGTGTATATCGAAGGCTATCGGGACTTTGCGCGCAAGCACTAGCGCGCCGGGAGCGGCAATCGCTAGGCGGGCTGCCGGAGCCGGGCGCGCAGTGCCCGGATCACCGGCGCGCTCTGCGGTAGCACTCCGCGCCACAGCAGGAACGACTCCGCTGCCTGTTCCACCAACATCCCCAGCCCGTCCAGGGTGACGGCGCAGCCGTGTGTTGCGGCCCAGCGCAGAAACGGCGTCGGTTCGGCGCCATACATCATGTCGTAGCAGACCGCGCCCGGGGCCAGCGCCCGCGGCGGCAGCGGCGGCACCTCGCCCTGCAGGCTCGCCGCAGTGGCGTTGATCACCACGTCGAACGGTTGCCCGCCGAGGGCGTCGAAACCGCAGCCGTCGACGCTCCCGAGGTCGGCGAACAGCCGGGCCAGATCCACGGCCTTGGCGGCGGTGCGGTTGGCGATGGTGAGCTGCGCCGGACGTCCCGCCAACAACGGCGCCAGCACACCGCGCACCGCCCCGCCCGCACCCAATACCAATAGCCGATTTCCTGCCAATGCCACTTCGTGGTTGACGCCGAGATCGCGCACCAGTCCGACGCCGTCGGTGTTGTCGCCGAACAGCGTGCCGTCGGCCTCGACGCGCAGGGTGTTGACCGCACCGGCGCGCTGCGCGCGCTCGCTGTGACGCCCGGCCAGCGCCCACGCCTCCTGCTTGAACGGCACGGTGATGTTGAGCCCTTTGCCGCCGCCGGCCACGAATTCGGCCACCGCCGCCGGGAACCCGTCCGGCTCCACCAGGATGGCGTCGTAACGCAGCGCCTGGCCGGTCTGCTCGGCGAAGCGGGCATGGATGAACGGCGACTTGCTGTGGGCGATGGGATTGCCCATCACCGCGTAACGATCGACGGCGGCGCTTTCCATCGGCAGGGTGGTCTCCACAAATAACGACGAACCAGAAGATTAACCACGGGGTACACGGGGAACACAGGGACTTTGATGCTACAGACTGAGGCAGTGTTCTTTGCACTCATCCAACCCCGTGATCCCCCGTGGTTAAGGTTTTTGTATGTGATTACGCGTCCTGGCCTTGCAGCCAGCGTGCGGCGCGCTTGGCGAAGTAGGTGAGGATGCCGTCGGCGCCGGCGCGCTTGAAGCCGAGCAGCGACTCCAGCACCACCGCGCGCTCGTCGAGCCAGCCGTTCTGCGCCGCCGCCATCAGCATGGCGTATTCGCCGCTCACCTGATAGACGAAGGTGGGCGCGCCGAACCGGTCCTTCACCCGCCGTACGATATCCAGGTAGGGCATGCCCGGTTTGACCATCACCATGTCGGCCCCTTCCTCCAGGTCCAGGGCCACCTCGCGCAGCGCCTCGTCGGAGTTGCCCGGGTCCATCTGGTAGGTGTGCTTGTTGCCCTTGCCCAGGTTGCCGGCGGAGCCCACGGCATCGCGGAACGGGCCGTAGAAGGAGGAGGCGTATTTGGCGGAGTAGGCCATGATGCGGGTGTGGATGTGGCCGTCGGCCTCCAGTGCCTCGCGGATATCGCCGATGCGCCCGTCCATCATGTCCGACGGGGCCACCACCTGGGCGCCGGCCGCGGCGTGGGAGAGGGCCTGCTTCACCAGCGCCTCCACCGTCTCGTCGTTCATCACGTAGCCGGTCTCGTCGATGATGCCGTCCTGGCCGTGGGTGGTGAACGGGTCGAGGGCGACGTCGGTCATCACCCCCAGTTCGGGGAAGCGCTCGCGCAGGGCGCGCACCGCGCGCTGCGCCAGGCCGTCGGGGTTCCACGCCTCGGCGGCGTCGAGACTTTTTTGCTCCGGCGGGGTCACCGGGAACAGGGCCACCATCGGGATGCCCAACTGGACCAGCTCCTCCGCTTCCTTGAGCAGCAGGTCGATGGAGACGCGCTCGATGCCGGGCATGGAGGCGACCGCCTCGCGCCGGTTCTGCCCCTCCAGCACGAACATCGGATAGATGAAGTCGTCGGCGGAAAGGTGCGACTCGCGCATCAGGCGACGGGAAAAATCGTCGCGGCGCATGCGCCGCATGCGGGTCCAGGGAAAGGCGCCATGGCCGGTTTCGATGCTGCTCACGGGAGGACTCCTGACGGTGCGCTGTTCACGAAGAGGCGTAGTGTATCACTCTCCTCGGGTCGCTCCGAGCCACACGGTCGTATATGCTTCGCTGAACGCCAGGCGCTCCTATCTTGGGGGGAGACGGTGCGGCGGGGGCTGCTGGTGAAGGAATACGACGACCACAAGACGCCACGCTGTCTCGATCTCAGCCGCTGGCGCGGCGAGTTCGCCGAGCCCGCCATGGAGGTCGAGTTTCAGGATCACGTCCGCGATCACGAACTGCGCCGGTTCATCGTCGTCTTGCAGGTGACCGGTCCGCTCTATTTCGCTTTCGTGATCTCCGACTATCTGGCACTGGGGCCGACGCGTACCTTCCTGATCAATTTTGTGCTGCGTCTGATGGTGTTGCCGTACTGCTGGCGGCTGGCAGCGCGATTGCAGGCGCAGCAGCCGATCGTGCCACAGCTCCATCGCCTGTCGTTGTGGTTCTTCCTCATCGTGCTGACCAACGCATTCGTGATCTATCCGTTCAGCCAGCGCACATTTGATATTGCGTGCCAACGATATCATCGGGCGCATCGGCGGCGAGGAGTTTGCGGTGTTGCTGCCGCAGACGAGCGACGCGGGCGCACGCATCCTGGCCGAGCGGCTGCGTGAGGCGGTGGCGGCATGTCCGGTGTGCGTGCGCAATGGCGAAGCGTTGTTCATCACCGCGACCATCGGCGTCACGGTGACCCTGCCGGGACAGCCGCTCACGCTGGATGCGCTGCTGGCCCAGGCCGACGACGCGCTCTATGCCGGCAAGGCACAGGGACGCAATCGGGTGTGTGTGGCAGACGGGCGTTCCGCATAGGGGAGCGCCAATTCGCGGAACCCTAGGACAATTCGCGCGTCAGCAGGGCGTAGCGGTAGTCGGCGGGCGGCAGCGCGATGTGCACGCGATGCCCGCCGCCGGGCGCCTCCTGCGCCGGGCGACCGCTGCGGTCTTCCATCCGCTCCAGCACGAAGCGCCGGTTGCCCTGCGGCGTGATCAGCTCCATGCGGTCGCCGACGCGAAACTTATTCTTCACGTCCACCTCCGCCATCCCGCGCGCCGCATCGTAGCCGATGATTTCGCCGACGAACTGCTGCCGTTCGCCGCTCGACGCCCCTTTCATGTAGTTCTGGTATTCGTGCGAGTGATGGCGAACGTAGAAGCCGTCGGTGTAGCCGCGGTTGGCCAGGTTCTCCAGCGTGGCGAGCAGCGCGGTGTCGAACGGCCGACCCGCCGCTGCATCGTCGATGGCCCTGCGGTAGGCCTGTACCGTGCGTGCGATGTAGTAGTGCGATTTGGTGCGGCCCTCGATCTTGAGTGAATCGACGCCGATCTCCACCAGTCGCGCCACGTGTTCCACCGCGCGCAGATCCTTGGAGTTGAGGATGTAGGTGCCGTGTTCGTCCTCCTCGATGGGCATCAACTCGCCGGGGTGTTCGGCCTGCTCCAGCAGGTAGCTGCGCGCGGCCTCCGGTGGTTGCGGCGCGCCGCCATCGTCGTCCGGCGCGGTGTGCAACTGGTAGTCCCAGCGGCAGGAGTTGGTGCAGGTGCCCTGGTTCGGGTCGCGGTGGTTGAAGTAGCCCGAGAGCAGGCAGCGACCGGAGTAGGCGATGCACAGGGCGCCGTGGACGAACACCTCCAGTTCCATGTCGGGACATTGCTGGCGGATCTCGGCGATCTCCTCCAGCGACAGCTCGCGCGAAAGGATCACCCGCCGGATGCCGATGTCCTGCCAGAAACGGACGCTGGCGTAGTTGACGGTGTTGGCCTGTACCGACAGATGGATCTCCGCCTCCGGCCAGCGTTCGCGCACCAGCAGCATCAGGCCGGGGTCGGCCATGATCA
>CAYQWR010000229.1:0-4340 GCA_964421235.1 uncultured Thiohalomonas sp.
AGCGAGTACAGGAAGATTCCGGCGAGGCCCGCCTGTTGCGCCAGTTCCGTGACCAGTCCCGGACCCACGATGACCTTGATGCCGTTGGCGGCCAGTTCGCGCACGCATTCCTTCGCGTCGTCGGCCGTAGTGTAATGGCGTTGCCCGATGTCGAGCTTGAACAGATGCTTGAACTGCTCCAGTTCGGGCGTGATGGTTTGGTGCGTGACGATCGCAATCCGCTCCGACACCCGGCGCGCCTTCGCGAGCGCTTCGAGCATGTCGAAGCCGGTTACCTTGACCAGGACCACGGAAAGGCTGAGGTGCCGGCGCAGAAACGCGCCATTGGATCCGGCGGCCACCACGACGTCCACTTCCTCGGATCGGCTGCGTTCGCGCACGGCATGGACCGCCTCGTCGAAGCCCTTCTGTATCACCTCGATGTCCGCGAACGGATAGTAGCTGGGGATGACCTGCTGATAGAGATCGTTGAGCCTGCTCAGGCTCACGGCCCAGATAATGGGCTTCCTTTCGTCGGCGTGGGTGCTGGCAATCATGGTCAGTTGGTCCTGGAAGAATTCCCGGCAGTGATGCTACCCCATGTGTTCCAAATATAAAACATCGTGTCTCACGAACGGAATTGCACCCTGTACGCAGCTGTTTAGCGAAGTTCCTTGCCTGGATAAATTGTTCATAAAAACAAATGACTGGTGGCAGGTGTCTGACCTGAGATTCCGAACGAGAATCTGGCACGGCGATTGCGATCGTGCGCCGAAAGTGAAATGCGGGATCATAGACAACGCGAACCGGGACGCATCGGGGTTCGCCTGTAAACTGAGATGAGCGACAAGACTGAACAAGGAAAAAGGATGGAAATGACTGATCGACCCACGCTGTCGTCTGCTGGCGCGCGCTTTCGCGCCAGTCTTGCCGTTGAGAAGCCGCTGCAGGTGATCGGGGCGATCAATGCGTACCATGCGCGGCTGGCTGCGCGCAGCGGCTACCGTGCGATCTATCTGTCAGGCGGGGGGGTGGCGGCGGGCTCGCTCGGGCTGCCCGATCTTGGGATCAGTAACCTCGAGGACGTGCTCACCGACGTGCGCCGCATCACCGACGTGGTGGACACCCCGCTTCTAGTCGATGTGGACACCGGCTTTGGCGCGAGCGCCTTCAACGTGGCGCGCACGGTGAAGTCACTGATCAAGTTCGGCGCCGCGGCCATGCACATCGAAGACCAGGTCGGGGCCAAGCGCTGCGGGCACCGCCCGGGCAAGGAACTCGTGTCCAAGGACGAGATGGTCGACCGCATCAAGGCGGCGGTGGATGCGAGGACCGACCCGGACTTCGTCATCATGGCGCGCACCGACGCGCTCGCGGTCGAAGGTCTTTCACGCGCGATCGAGCGTGCCGTGGCCTGCGTCGAAGCCGGTGCCGACGCGATCTTTCCCGAGGCGATGACCGAGCTTTCCATGTACCGCGAATTCGCTGCGGCGGTGGGCGTGCCGGTGCTAGCCAACATCACCGAATTTGGCGCCACCCCGCTATTCACGCTCGAAGAGCTGCGCGCAGCCGGTGTGGCGATTGCCCTCTATCCGCTGTCGGCGTTTCGCGCCATGAACCAGGCGGCGCTCAATGTGTATCAAGCCGTGCGCCGCGACGGCACCCAGAAGAACGTGCTCGCGAGCATGCAGACACGCGAGGAGCTCTACGATTATCTGGACTACCACGCGTTTGAAACCAAGCTCGACGAATTGTTTAGCAAGGCAAAATAGCGCAGGCGGCCGCGCCTGCAACGGACCCAACCTGAATCGACCAAGGAGATCAGCATGAACGAAGCGCAACAAGTCACCCCCAAGCCGAAGAAGTCGGTCGCGCTCTCCGGCGTCGCCGCCGGCAACACGGCGCTGTGCACCGTCGGGCGCAGCGGCAACGACCTGCACTATCGCGGCTACGACATCCTCGATGTGGCAGATGCCTGCGAATTCGAGGAAATCGCCTACCTGCTGGTACACGGCAAGCTCCCGACGCAGGCCGAGCTCGATGGCTACAAGGCGAAGCTCAAGTCGCTGCGCGGGCTGCCCGCCAACGTCAAGGCGGCGCTCGAATGGGTGCCGGCCTCGGCCCACCCGATGGACGTGCTGCGCACCGGGGTGTCGGTGCTGGGCGCCGTGCTGCCGGAGAAGGACGACCACAACCACCCGGGGGCCCGGGACATCGCCGACCGGCTGATGGCCTCCCTCGGCTCGATGCTGCTGTACTGGTTCCACTACAGCCAGAACGGGCGGCGCATCGAGGTGGAGACCGAGGATGACTCCATCGGCGGGCATTTCCTGCATCTATTGCACGGAAAGGAGCCTTCTGACCTATGGGTCAAATGCATGCACACCTCCCTCATCCTGTATGCCGAGCACGAGTACAACGCCTCCACCTTCGCCTGCCGCGTCATCGCCGGCACGGGCTCCGACATGTACAGCGCCATCTGCGGCGGTATCGGCGCGCTGCGCGGGCCCAAGCACGGCGGGGCGAACGAAGTCGCCTTCGAAGTGCAAAAGCGCTACGAGGATGCCGATGCTGCCGAAAAAGACATCGTAGAGCGCGTGGCGAACAAGCAAGTCGTGATCGGCTTCGGCCACCCGGTCTACACTATCGGCGATCCGCGTAACCAGGTGATCAAGGAGGTCGCAAGGCGCCTCTCCAAGGCGCGTAACGACATGAAAATGTTCGACATTGCTGCACGCCTGGAGACGGTGATGTGGCGCGAGAAGAAGATGTTCCCCAACCTGGACTGGTTCTCCGCGGTGAGCTACCACATGATGGGGGTGCCCACCTCGATGTTCACTCCGATCTTCGTGATCTCGCGCACCAGCGGCTGGGCCGCGCATGTGATCGAGCAGCGCATCGACGGCAAAATCATCCGCCCCACGGCCAATTACACCGGTCCCGAAGACCTCAAGTTCGTGCCGATAGAAAAACGCAAATGAGCGCCGGCAAACCAGGAGGCTTTGACGTCGTGTCGCACTTCCAACAAGCGTTCGAGCGGCAATGATTCCAGCAGAAGATGCTTGATGCCACGACGGCGCAGGATTACGCAGGGCCATATGTGATTTGACCGGCCGCGCGGGCGGCGCAGGGTGCCGCGCCTCGCGGCTCACGAGGAGGAGGCAGAAATGAGTGACTATAAGGTGTACCAGGAATTTCACCGGCGCTCGATCAACGATCCCGAAGGGTTCTGGGGCGAGCAGGCCGGTCTGATCGATTGGCACAAGCCGTATGCCAAGGTGCTCGATTACAGCCGGCCGCCGTTTGCGAAGTGGTTCGTCGGCGGCGAGACCAATCTCTGCTACAACGCGGTCGACCGCCATCTCAAGGACCGGCCGGACCAGAATGCGCTGGTTTTCGTCTCCACCGAAACCGATGTGGAGAAGACGTACAGCTTTCGCGAGCTGCACGCCGAGGTCAACCGCTGCGCCGCGGCGATGCAAAGCCTGGGCGTGGGCAAGGGCGACCGCGTGCTGATCTACATGCCGATGATCGCCGAGGCCTGCTTTGCGATGCTCGCCTGCGCGCGCATCGGCGCGATTCACTCGGTCGTCTTCGGCGGCTTCGCTGCGCACAGCCTGGCGAGCCGCATCGACGACGCCACACCCAAGCTCGTCATCAGCGCCGATGCGGGTTCGCGCGCGGGCAAGATCGTGCCGTACAAGCCTTTGCTCGACGAGGCCATACGCCTGTCCCAATTTCCGCCGCAGAAAGTGATCATGGTCAATCGCGGGCTCGATCCGGGCATGGCGCGCGTCGCGGGGCGCGACCTGGACTGGGCCGAGTTGCGCGCGCAGCACATGAACGCGCAAGTTCCCTGCGTCTGGCTGGAATCGAACGAACCCTCCTATATCCTCTACACCTCGGGCACGACCGGCAAGCCCAAGGGGGTGCAACGCGACGTCGGCGGGCATGCCGTCGCGCTCGCGGCCTCGATGAAACACATTTACTGCGGCAACGCCGGCGAGACCTATTTCTCGACTTCGGACATCGGCTGGGTGGTCGGACATTCCTACATCATTTACGCGCCGCTGATCGCCGGCATGGCGACCATCATGTACGAGGGTACGCCGGTGCGCCCGGACGCCGGCATTTTGTGGAAGATCGTGGAGAAGTACCAGGTCACGGTTATGTTCAGCGCGCCCACCGCCATACGCGTGCTGAAGAAGCAGGATCAGGCTTTCCTGAAGAAGTACGATCTGTCTTCGCTGCGCTATCTGTTCCTGGCGGGAGAACCTCTCGATGAGCCCAGCCACCGCTGGATAGCGGAAGGGCTGGGGCGGCCGGTGATCGACCATTATTGGCAGACCGAGACGGGCTGG
>CAYQWR010000230.1:0-4335 GCA_964421235.1 uncultured Thiohalomonas sp.
GCCGGTATCCTGAGCTTCGTCATCAGCGTCACCCTCAACAGCGTCTTTTCCCTCTATCTCAAGCTGCCGATCCTCAGCCTGCCGTTCGTGCTGGTCAGTTCCATCACCTGGCTCGCCGCCCAGGGCTATGGCGAGGTCCATCTGGTGGGCGGGGCCTACAGCGGGGTCGCCGTCGCCGGCGGCACCTTTCCGTTGTGGCTGGAAGGTTTCTTCAATGCCCTCGGCGCCATCCTGTTCACGCCGCAGCCGCTGGCGGGCCTGGCCATCGCCCTGGTGATGCTGTGGGCCTCGCGCATCCTGTTCCTGCTGGCGCTGGGCGGCTACCTGTTGGGCGCCGGTCTCGGTACGCTGCTCGGCGGCAGCGCCGTCGCCGCCTTTGGCGACATCAACGGCTTCAACTACATCCTCATCGCCATGGCCCTGGGCGGCGTGTTCCTGATCCCCTCGCCGCGCAGCTACCTGGTGGCGGCCACCGGGGTCGCGGTGGCGACGCTCCTGATCAGCGCGGTGCGGCTGTTCTGGGCCCACTACGGCATCCCGGTCTTCACCCTGCCCTTCAACCTGGTGGCGATGGGCTTTCTCTACGCCCTGGGCAGCGTCGGCTATCCCCTGGTCACCCGACGGCTGCGCGCCACGCCGGAACAGAACCTGGACGACTATCTCGGCACCACGCGCCGCTTCGGCTGGCCGGCCCGCGAGATCGCGCTGCCGCTGGTGGGCGAGTGGAGCGTGTGGCAGGCCTTCGACGGCGCCTGGACCCACCGCGACAGCTGGCGCTACGCCTACGACTTCATCGTCGAGCGCAACGGCGCCAGCCACAGCGGCGCCGGCACCGAGCTGACCGACTACTACGCCTGGGGCCGGCCGGTGGTGGCGCCCTGCCGCGGCCGGGTGGTGAAGGTGGTCGCCGAGCTGCCCGACAATCCGCCGGGCCACGTGGACAGCCAGAACAACTGGGGCAATCTGGTGATCATCGAAAGCCCCTTCGGTTGGTATGTGGAGTTGTCCCACTTCGCCCACGCCTCCATCGGCGTGAAAGAGGGCGACTGGGTCGAGATGGGAACGCCCCTCGGCCTGTGCGGCAACTCCGGTTATTCGCCCCAGCCCCATATCCACGTGCAGGTACAGGCGACCGCGCAGGTGGGGGCGGTCACCCTGGCGTTTCGTTTCAAGGGCTACGTCGAGCGCGGCCTGTTCCGTCCCCACGGCCTGCCCGCCGTCGGCGCCGCGGTGGAGCCGCTCTATCCCGACCGCGGCCTCGAACTGCGCACCGCGTTTCCGCTGGAGAGCCGGCTGCACTATCGCCTGTTCGAAGACGGACGGCAGAAAGGCGAATTGCAATTGACGGTGCGCATGGTCGAGGGCGGCGAAAGCTGTCTCGACTCCGGGCGCGGCCGTCTCTATTTCGCCCGCGACGATTACAGTTTCTATTTCTATCGGCTGGAGGGCAGCGACCCCCATCTGGCCACGCTGTTCGCCGCGCTGCCGCGCATGCCGCTGGTCTATCGCAAAGAGATGCAGTGGCAGGACGCGCCGCCGTCGAGTGTCGCCTCCCGGCGAGTTGCTGCGCCCGTTTTCGATCTATTGCGTGCCTGCTGCCATCGCATCGGCGAGCACCATTACCGTGCCCACTGGGAGAGTGCCGGCGTGATTCGCGGCGAACTGCGACGTGGCATAAGCGCAAAAGAAGAGACCTTGGAGGTGGTGCTCCATCCCAGGCTCGGTTTCTCCTCTCTACAGCTTGCCCGGCAACGCCTGGAGCTACTGCCGTCACCGGCACAGAAGGTTGCCACCGCTTGAGCACGGTTGACGGTTTGTACTACTGATTTGCGCCCATCATGCAGGTGTTTGCTCAATCACTCCGGAAACACGCCGCTCCGTCTGCCGTGTTCGCTTCAGCCTGATTTCTATGAAGGGGTGCTTGAGCGTGCCGACACGTTCCCTCGGATTAGCGCCATATATTCGTCAATGGGCAAGGGGCGCCCGAACAGGTAGCCCTGATAGGTATTGCACCCGAGCTGCGCGAGGAGGTTGCGCTGTTCGTCGGTTTCCACCCCTTCCGCGATCACTTCGAGATCCAGCGTATGAGCCATGGCCGTGATGGTCTGGACGATAGACTTGTCGTTGGGGTTGTCGACAATCTCTTGAATGAAGGACTTGTCGATTTTGAGTTGATCGAGTGGGAGCTTTTTCAAATACTGCAGCGACGAGTAGCCCGTTCCGAAGTCATCGAGGGAGAACTGGATGCCAATTCGCTTGAGTTCCTCCATGATCGAAATGGTGTGTTCAACGTTTCCCAACAGCATGCTCTCGGTCAGCTCGATCTTGAGCCGCCATGGGGGGGCAGCGTGCCGCTGAATGCATGTCTTTACCTGTTTTACGAAGTCCGGCTCGTGGAACTGTAGAGCGCTGACATTAACGGCGAGCCCCAGTTCACGGGTCGCCGCATCTTCCTGCCAACATCTCAATTGCCGACAGGCTGAATCCATCACCCACTGTCCGATGGCGAGGATCTGGCCCGTCTCTTCCGCCAAGGGGATGAAGTCCAGCGGCGGAATAAGCCCACGTTCCGGGTGCCGCCAGCGAATCAGGGCCTCGGCCCCGACGGGCTGCATCAAGTGATTGACCTGTATCTGGTAGTGCAACTCGAACTGCCACTTCTCGATGGCCTTGTAGAGGTCGCTTTCGGTGCGAGCGCGGTTGTTTACGCTGTCCTGCATTCGGGGATCGAAGAAGCGCATGGCATTGCGTCCACTCTTCTTGGCCTGGTACATCGCAATGTCCGCCTGCTTGATCAGGTCTTCCATGGAAAGGGATGCGTCCTTAAACAGGGTTGCCCCGAGACTGGCGGTGCAATGGAATTCTCTGTCTCCCAGCATGAACGGTTGAATAAGTTGGTAGAGAATCTTTTGCCCGGCCGTTTCGGTATGGGCAATCACCTCGCTTTCCACGTCGCCCAGGTTTTCAAGGATCACGAGAAATTCGTCTCCGCCAAGACGCGCCACGGTGTCTCCGTTCCGCATGTTGTCGACTAGGCGCGTAGCGATCTGCTGCAAAATTACGTCCCCCGATTCGTGGCCGATGGTGTCGTTAATCGTTTTGAAGTTATCGATGTCGATTAACAGAACCGCACCATGGCGCCTACCCCTGGCGGCGTAGGACAAGGCCTGATGAAGGCGGTCATTCATCAACTGGCGATTGGGCAGTTGCGTCAGCTGGTCGTAGAAGGCGAGCTTCTGGATCTGACTCTCGAGCTGTTTGAGTTCGGTGAAGTCGATGGTGTATGTGAATGTGATTGAACCGTCGGCCATCTCTACGCGGGTGTCTGAGATGAACTTGGGAAACTCCGTACCGTCCTTGCGGAGCCCCATGACCTCGTAGGAAGACTCGACCTCTCTACCACTGGCGCGACGAGTGATCCGTGCCTGCATCGCCTCTCTGTCGCTGGGCGCAAAGAAATCCAGCGCCTGCCGCCCATTCAGGTCTTCGTCCAGACCGTAACCGTGCATTTGTTTGTAGGTGTTGTTGGTACCGAGCATTGTACCGTCGCGGCTGAAAGAGATGCCGACAGGCGCCATAGCGAAGAGAGTGTGGAAGCGGGTTTCACTTTCGCGCAGTGCATCTTCAGCCTGCTTGCGGACAGTTATGTCGCGCGCGGAGTTAAATAACACCGGCTGCCCTTCCAGTTCAATGGGCATGCTGGTAATTTCCACCGTAAAAAAAGAACCGTCCTTCCTGCGGTGGCGAGTCTCGAAGATGACGTGCTCCTTCCGCTCGAATATCTCGGTCATCGTGTCCCGAATCTCCGGGCCGGTCTTCACGTCGTCCCATTCCGAAACGGACATTCCGATGATCTCGTCGCGTGTGTAGCCCAACATGGCGCAGAACGAGTCACTGGCCTCGATGACATGCCCCTCGGCATCCAGAATGTGCAGGCCGTCGCTGGCGCTGTGGAGCAATGCGCGGTTTTTTTCGCTCTCTCGCTCGATCCGCTGCTGAGCGAGTCGAGTCTCGGTGAAGTCGATGGCGCTGGCGATCAGTTTGACGACTTTGCCACTATCGTCCCGGATTGCGGAAAAGTAGGTGTCAGCGATGATCAGATTCCCATCCTTGCGCCTGAACTGGCCTTCGGAGTGGACGAGTGGAATCTTGCCCGAGGCGAGCCGTTCCAGGAAGTGCGCAGTTGACTCCTCGTTGTCCTGCACGGTGAGTTCCAGCAGAGTTAGCGATAGAAGCTCAGCGCGGGTGTAGCCGATCATGTCGAGCGCGCTCTGGTTCACCTCCAGCATCCGGCCGGTCAGGGGATCGATCGCGGCCATCGCCGTCGGGGAATTT
>CAYQWR010000231.1:0-4319 GCA_964421235.1 uncultured Thiohalomonas sp.
TCGATCTGTTTGGCGCGCGAGGTGGCCTGCTTGGCCTTGGAGGCGTTGGCGGAGAAGCGGCTGACGAAGGTCTGCAACTCGGCGATCTGCGCCTTTTTCTTGGCGTTGTCTGCCAACAGCCGTTCGCGCGCCTGGGTGGAGGCGGTCATGTACTCGTCGTAGTTGCCGGGATAGACGCGCAGCTCGCCGTAGTCCAGGTCGGCCATGTGGGTGCAGACGCTGTTGAGGAAGTGGCGGTCGTGGGAGATGATGATCATGGTGCTGTTGCGCGCGTTGATCATGTCTTCCAACCAGCGGATGGTATTGATGTCCAGATTGTTGGTGGGCTCGTCCAGCAGCAGGATATCGGGGTCGGAGAACAGCGCCTGGGCCAGCAGCACACGCAGCTTGAAGCCGGGGGCGACGGCGCTCATCGGGCCGTCATGCTGTTCTATGGGGATGCCGACGCCGAGCAGCAGTTCGCCGGCGCGCGCCTCGGCGGTGTAGCCGTCATACTCGGCGAACTGCACCTCCAGTTCCGCCACCTGCATGCCGTCCTCTTCGCTCATCTCCGGCAGCGCGTAGATGCGGTCGCGCTCGTGCTTCACCTGCCACAGCTCCGCATGCCCCATGATCACCGTGTCGAGCACGCTGTGCTCCTCGAAGGCGAACTGGTCCTGGCGCAGCTTGCCGAGGCGCTCGTTGGGGTCGAGGCTGACGTTGCCGGCGGTCGGCTCCAGGTCGCCGCCGAGGATCTTCATCAGCGTCGACTTGCCGCAGCCGTTGGCGCCGATCAGGCCGTAGCGGTTGCCGTCGCCGAACTTGACGGAGATGTTTTCAAACAGGGGCTTGGCCCCGAACTGCATGGTGATATTGGCGGTGGTCAGCACGAAGATGTTCCAGATACGTTGGTGAAATAGATAAATCGGCCCCGCTCACCCGAGGTCGGGGAGCGCTCTTGCGTCGATGCCTGGCGGGAAAAACCGAACAGCCGGAAGGGTTGAACCAGAATCGCGGTGCCGCGGCGCTATTGTCGCACAACCGGCACAGCTATCGCACTACCCGACGCGAAAAGCCATGAACCACGGAGGACACGGAGCGCACGGAGATTCAGGTAATTGGAGGTTCTTTCCTCCGTGTCCTCCGTGGTTATGTTCTGCTCTTCAGTCGGTCACCTTGCCGCGCAGCGCCTTGATCTTGCCGCGCTTGCTCTTGCCTTCGAGGCGCTGTTGCTGGGAACCGCGGGTCGGCTTGGTCGGGCGGCGCGCCTTCGGCACCACGGCCACGCTGCGCACCAGTTCTTGCAGCCGCGCCAGCGCCGCCTCCCGGTTCTGTTCCTGGGTACGGTACTGCTGCGCCTTGATGACGATGACACCCTCCTTGGTCAGGCGCTGGTCCGACAGCCGCAGCAGCCGCTCCTTGTAGAACTCCGGCAGCGACGAGGCCGCCACGTCGAAGCGCAGGTGGATGGCGCTGGCCACCTTGTTGACGTTCTGCCCGCCGGCCCCCTGGGCGCGGATCGCCGTCAGCTCGATCTCGGTCAGCGGGATCGAGACGCGGGCGGAAATGGGCAGCTGGGTATCATCCGAATTCATCCGGCGATCGTCTCACTTCGCCGCGCCGATGGCAAAACATCAACCCGGCCGGAATCAGGCGTTATCGGGCAAACCGGCGGCCGCAGCCGCCGGCACGGATGTGGCGGCAGGATCCACATGCGTCATCATGTTGAGCACCGGATGCCCCGCCATCACGCGCTCACGCGCCAGGACGGCGATCCGATGTCCCTCCTCCACGGTAACGCTGCCGTTCATCTCCAGATGGACGTCAATCATGATCATGTCTCCGGTCCGGCGCGTCTTCAGATCGTGCAACCCGAGCACGCCCGGTGTCGCCAATATGTCGGCGACAATCTGCTCCAGCTCCTCTTCGGCGACGGCGCGATCGGTCAGGTCATGGAGCGCATCCAGGAAAAAGCGCCACCCCATGGCACTGACAAGGAAGCCGACGATGACCGCAGCAATCGGGTCGAGCAGCTTGAAACCCAGCAGATTGCCGCCGATGCCGATCGCCACCACCAGCGACGAACCGGCATCGGAGCGCGCATGCCACGCGTTGGCCACCAGCAGGCTCGATCGCACCTTGTTGGCAACCGCAAGCATGTAACGGAACAACAGCTCCTTGGCAACGAGGGCGCCGAACACCACCCACAACGCCGCACTGTGTACCGTCTGAATGCTTTCCGGAACCTGAAGTTTGTGCATGGCGCTCCAGATCATCCCGACGCCGACCGCCAACAGCAGGCCGCCCAGGACCATCGACGCCACGTTTTCGTAACGGCGATGGCCGTAATGGTGATCGCCGTCCGGCGCCTTGCGCCCGTGATGCACCGCAAGCAGCACCACGAAGTCGGCGACCAGATCCGACAACGAGTGAATGCCGTCGGCAATCAGACCCTGCGACCCGGAAAAGATGCCGGCGACGACCTGCACCATGGTCAGGAACAGATTGACGACGACGCTGACCCATGTGCTCCGCTTCGTCGCACGCTCGCATTCGACGGTGGTTGCGCAACCGGAGAGTTGATCGGTCTTATTCATGCGTGGTCATACCCGTACCCTGTCTCCCTGCCGGCCGGATTCGCGGTGCTCATCGCGACCAGCCGTACCACAAGCGGCTGACCGTTCGCGCCGCTTCGTCCGTCACGCCCTGAATACCGTCGACCGCGACGAAACCCAACAGTTTGGTCGCGAGAGGCCACAGGAACAGGGCCATCCCGACCAACAACACTAACATCAGCAGCGCCAGCGAGATCAATACGCCGGGGTGTTGCGCCAACCAATGCAGATAAGGCAGGTAACGAGCGCCGTGGCGATCGCCTGAATCATGGGAATGAGACGCGTGATAGGGCCATGCCTCGCGTGATCCATGCCTGCGTCCGTCGTGGTGATAGGTGTGATGATCGTGGTGATGCCGCTTGCCGTGTTTGCGGTGCGATTCAAACAACTCGTCGAAGATTCCCATGCGCAGTCTCCGTCACCAGGGGGTGGCCGGTGACGAGTCTGCCCGGGATACCTTAGGGGTAGCTTAAGGACGGCGTGGCCTGAACCGCCTACAGGCCTCCCTCCACCACCGTCCCCTGGTGGTACAACGCCCGCCAACCGTCCGGCGTCCTGCGCCACAGAGTGGCGCGACGGGTGACGCGCTCGCCCTGAATGAGGGTATAGGTCAGCAGATAATTATCCGCGGCGATCTCCCGGCAGTGGAAACCTCTGGTCTCCCAGTTCTCCTCCACCGGCGTCCGATGACGTTGTTCGAGAACATCGAGGACGTACTCGCGGCTGTAGCGGCGTCCCGACGCCCCCACCTCCCAATAATCGGGCACGATCATCCGCTCGAAGTCCGCGCGCGTGGTACCCAGTTCCGGTCGATGAAAGATCGGTTCGCGCGCCTCCAGTTCGGCAAGGACATCACGCAATCGTTCTTCTGTAATCAGGACCGGTTCCATATCCCCCCCCCCGCAGCAACTCGAAACTCTGAACCCGCAACTATTTCTTATCCGCTCCCCGCCCGCGCTCCAGCCAGCGCAGCAGACCGAAGGCCACGGCACCCGCGACGAAAGTACTCAGCACCACGCCGAACAGCGGTGCGACGTGCCAGAAGTATTGGGTATAACCCTGGATGATCAGGAAGGTGATGGCGTAGCCGCGCAGCATGCGCAAACGGAAGGTACCGCCCAACCAGAGCAACAGCACGTTGCCGCCCGCCCACAGCAGGTTGAACAGCCACAGCTCGGCGGCGCTGCTGCGGTAATAGCCGTTGATGTCGCCGAAGTTGCCGAACAGCGACAGCAGCCACAGCGCCATCTCCGCGAAGAACACGCCGCCGGAGAGCCAGACCAGAAAGAAGCCCTGGTAGCGCGTCAGCACGCCCGATTCGGCCTGGCGATGAAGCAGGCCGAAGGCGGCAATGGCACCGCCCGCCAGCAGGAAGCGCAGCGGATAGTTCATGCCGAACCAGTAGGCGCCCCAGCCCGCGTCGTAACCGGTGACGCCGCCGAACCAGCTGAAGAACAGCACCAGGTCGAGCACCAGCAGCAGCACGTTGTCCAGCAGATAGGCCAGCGGCAACAGTATCGCGAGATCGATCAGCAGCAGCGCCGGCCAGTTACCCGAACCGGTCGAATAGAGAATACCCAAAGTGAAGGTGAGGCCGATGAGCAGCAGGCCGCCGGCAAGGTCGGCGGCGCGCGGCGCCCAGTGCAGGCCGCTCTGGCGCAGGTACCAGCTGCCGGCAAAAGCGCCGCCGGTAAGCATGGCCAGCAACACGGCAAGCTTCGCCAC
>CAYQWR010000232.1:0-4291 GCA_964421235.1 uncultured Thiohalomonas sp.
GCCGAGCAGGTACATGCCGCCGAAGGTGCTGATCACCGACAACGGCATCGCCAGGCTGGGGATGAGGGTGGCCGAGACGGTGCGCAGAAACAGGAAGATCACCAGCAGCACCAGGCCGGTGGCCAATATCAGGGTGAACTGCACGTCGTCGATGGAGGCGCGGATCGACTGCGAACGGTCGAACAGCAGCTTCATCTTCACCGCCCCCGGCAGCCGCGCCTCGAACGACGGCAGCAGCTTGTGGATGGCGTCGGTGATCGCCACGGTGTTGGTACCCGGCTGGCGCTGGATCGCCAACACGATGGCGCGGGTCTGACGATACCAGCTGGCCACCTTGTCGTTCTCCACCGAGTCGATCACGTTGCCGATCTGATCGAGCCGTACCGGCGCGCCGTTGCGCCACGCCACCACCAGCGACCGGAATTGGGCGGCATCCTTCAGGGTGCTGTTGGTCTCGATGGTGTAACTCTGCTGCGGCCCGTCCAGCACACCGGTGGCGATGCTGGGATTGCCCTGGGCGACGGCGTTGGCCACATCGCTCATGGCAATGCCGCGAGCGGCCAGCGCCTCGGGCGAGACGTTGATGCGCACCGCGTACTTCTGCGAGCCGTAGACCATCACCTGGGCCACGCCGGGGACGGTGGAGAGACGCTGGGCGATCATGGTCTCGGCATATTCGTCCACCTGCGAGAGCGGCAGCACCGAGGATTCGACGGCCAGATACATAATCGGGCTCTCGGCCGGATTGACCTTGCGATAGGACGGCGGCGCCGGCATCTCCGCCGGCAGGTTGCGCAGGGTGGCGGCGATGGCCGCCTGCACGTCCTGGGCCGCGCCGTCGATGTTGCGGTCGAGGGCAAACTGCAGGGTGATGGAGGTGGCCCCGAGGGCGGAGGTGGAACTCATGTTGTCGAGGCCGGCGATGGTGGAGAACTGCCGCTCCAGCGGCGCCGCCACCGACGACGCCATGGTCTCGGGACTCGCGCCGGGCAGGCTGGCGGAGACCGAAATGGTGGGAAAGTCGACACTGGGCAGGTCGCTCACCGGCAGCGCGCGGTAGCCGAGCAGGCCGAAGATCAACAGCGCCGCCATCAGCAATGTGGTCATCACCGGACGGCGGATGCACAGCTCCGGCAGCATCATTCGCCGGCCGCTCCATCGGCCGGACGGGCCGTCTCCGGTTGGCGAATGGTCACCTTCATCCCCGGCGCCAGACGCAACTGGCCCGACGTCACCACCGTCTCACCGGCCTGGAGACCCTCGGCGATCACCGCATCGCCCTCCTCGACCCGCTGCACCTTCACCGGTCGCAGCGCGACGCTGTTATCGGCCTGGATCACGTAGACGAAGCTGCCGTGCTGCCCCTCCTGCACCGCCTGGGCCGGTACCGCCAGCGCCTGTTGCTGGACCCCCAGCAGCAGCGTGACGCGGGCGAACTGGCCCGGCCACAGCGCCAGATCGTCGTTGGGATAACGCGCCCGCAGCTGCACCGTGGCGGTGGTCGGGTCGGCGGCGTTGTCGATGAAGTCGAGGACGCCGTGCAGCGGATGGGCGCTGTCGTCGGCCACCACCGCATCGACCGCCACGTCGCCCTTGGCCATGTCGCCGCGGATCGCCGGCAGCATCCGCTCCGGCACCGCGAAGGCCACGTCGATGGGCTTGAGCTGGTTGATCACCACCATGGCGTTGGTGTCGTTGGCCTTCACCATGTTGCCGCGGTCGAGCAGCAGCGCCCCGGCGCGGCCGTCGATGGGCGAGCGGATCACGGTGTAGCTGAGCTGGACGCGGTAGTTCTCCACCGCCGCTTGATCGGCCTTGATGGCGGCCCGCACCTGGCCCAGCGTGGCCCGCATCTTCTCCAGCTCCTGGTCGGAAACGAGGTGCTGCCGCAGCAGATCGGTGTAGCGTTTGACGTCGGCCTGGGAGGTCGTCAGCAGCGCCTGATCGCGCGCCAGGTTGGCTTGGGCCTGGTCCAGCTGCGCCTGCAGCGCCCGCGGGTCGATGACGAACAGCATCTGCCCGGCCTTGACGTCGCCGCCCGGCTGGAACCCGACCTGCATGATCTCGCCGTCGACGCGCGACTTCACCGCCACCGTCGCCACCGGCGTCACCGTGCCCACCGCCCGCACCTTGAGCGGCATCGCCCGCCGCTCCACCTGGGCCGCCAGCACCGGCACGGGACCGCCGCCGACGCGCTTCCCCGCCTTGGCGGCGGAGCGCTGCGACCAAAAGTAGTAGCCCCCCGCGGCCAGCAACACCACGACCGCCAGGGTTGTGAGCAGTTTCGCCCTCATCGCAACTCCGAGAAAAGTCCGTTAAACCGGTTCGTTGTGAGTATATGGCGACGGACCGGCGGGACAACGGAAATTTGGTAAAGAAGTGTGAAGGGGCCCGTTGTCCGGACCCGATCGTCCATATGACGGAACAAAATAGGGATGCTCTCGCCAAGACGCCAAGCGCGCCAAGAAAGGCAGTAAATTAGGTTTTCCTTGGCGATCTTTGCGTCTTGGCGAGAGATATCGTCTTTTGGCCCCGCTCACACCTCGGCCAGGTTGCCCTTCTCCTCCAGCCAGCTCTTGCGCTCCGGCGAGCGCTTGCGCGCCAGCAGCATGTCGAGCAGCTGGTTGGTGTCGTCGCCCGGCTCGATGGTGAGCTGCACCAGGCGGCGGGTGTCCGGGGCCAGGGTGGTCTCGCGCAGTTGCAGCGGGTTCATTTCGCCCAGGCCCTTGAAGCGGGTCACCTGCACCTTGCCGCGCTTGCCCTCGGCGGCGATGCGGTCGAGCACCCCCTGGCGTTCGGCATCGTCCAGCGCGTAATAGACCTCCTTGCCGATATCGATGCGGTAGAGCGGCGGCATCGCCACGTAGACGTGGCCTTCGGCGACCAGCGGCCGGAAGTGGCGCACGAACAGGGCGCACAGCAGGGTGGCGATGTGGGCGCCGTCGGAGTCGGCGTCGGCGAGGATGCAGATCTTGCCGTAGCGCAGCCCGTCGAGCTTGTCGGAGCCGGGGTCGACGCCGACGGCCACGGCGATGTCGTGCACCTCCTGGGAGCCGAGCACCTCGGCCGGGTCCACCTCCCAGGTGTTCAGGATCTTGCCGCGCAGCGGCATGATCGCCTGGAACTCCTTGTCGCGCGCCTGCTTGGCGGAGCCGCCGGCGGAGTCGCCCTCCACCAGGAACAGCTCGCCGCGCAAAGGCTCCTGGGTGGTGCAGTCGGCCAGTTTGCCGGGCAGTGCCGGACCCTGAGTAATCTTCTTGCGCGCCACCTTCTTGCCGGCGCGCAGCCGCGTCTGGGCATTGCTGATCGCCAGCTCGGCGATGCGCTCGCCCAGGTCCACGTGCTGGTTGAGCCACAGGGAGAAGGCGTCCTTCACCACGCCGGAGACGAACGGGGCGCACTCGCGCGAGGTGAGCCGCTCCTTGGTCTGGCCGGAGAACTGCGGGTCGGCCAGCTTCACCGACAGCACGTAGCTCACCTTGTCCCACACATCCTCCGGCGCCAGCTTCACGCCGCGCGGCAGCAGGTTGCGGATATCGCAGAACTCGCGCATCGCCTCGGTCAGACCGGTGCGCAGGCCGTTGACGTGGGTGCCGCCCTGCGCCGTCGGGATCAGGTTGACGTAGCTCTCGACGATCGGCTCGCCGCCCTCCGGCAGCCACACCACCGCCCAGTCCACCGCCTCGGCGTTGCCGGCGAGGCTGCCGATGAACGGCTCCTCCGGCACGATCTCGGTGTTCTGCAATTCGTCCAGCAGATAGGCGCGCAGACCGTCCTCGTAGTGCCACTCGCTCTTCTCCCCCGACGCCTCGTCGAGGAAGGTGATGCGCAGGCCGGGGCAGAGCACCGCCTTGGCGCGCATCACATGCTTGAGGCGCGGCACCGAAAACTTGGGCGAATCGAAGAACTGCGGGTCGGGCCAGAAGCGCACCGTGCTGCCGGTGTTGCGCTTGCCCACCTCGCCCACCGCCTCCAGCTTGGAGACGCGCACGCCGTTCTTGAAGGCGATGTTGTACTCCTGGCCATCGCGCCGCACCCACACCTCCAGGTGCTTCGACAGCGCATTGACCACCGACACGCCGACGCCGTGCAGACCGCCGGAGAACTGGTAATTCTTGTTGGAGAACTTGCCGCCCGCGTGCAGCTTGGTGAGGATCACCTCCACGCCCGGCATCTTCTCCACCGGGTGCATGTCCACCGGCATGCCGCGGCCGTCGTCCTTCACCTCCAGCGAACCGTCCTTATAGAGGGTCACCTCGATGGTCTTGGCGTGGCCGGCGATGGCCTCGTC
>CAYQWR010000233.1:0-4282 GCA_964421235.1 uncultured Thiohalomonas sp.
CCATGGCGAAGGGCACCGCCCAGCCCATGTAGAAGACGCAGGAGGTCCAGCCGCCGACCATGGTCCATTCATAGGGCTTGAGGTCGGCCGCCTTGGTTTTCTGTTCGATGTAGTGCCACGCCTCCTCCCAGCTCACGGCGCGGTAGGCCCACTCGCCGCGCTTGCTGCCCTCGACGCGCACCAGCGGCGCCTTGATGCGATCACTGTCGTAGATCTGTCGCAGCCCCGCCTGACCGCGGGCGCAGATCTTGCCGCGGTTGAGGGTGGAGTGGGGATTGCCGTCCAGCTTGACGATGCGCTTGATGCCGTTGCGGGTGCGCGAGGCGACGCGCAGATTGCACACCGAGGAGCAGAAGTTGCAGATGCTGTAGCTGAACTCGGTTTTGTCTCCGGCGTCGGTCTTGCCGAGCAGGCGGGTGGGTGACAGTAAAGACAGCGATACGCCGCCGTACCCGGTCGCCTTGAGAAAGGCGCGCCGAGTCAGGCGTGGAAACGACCAAGCCATAGTGACTCCTCCAGTGGTCCGCGGTCGTCGTGCGCCGCGAACGTTTTATTGCTCTTGCCCCCAGCCGACGGCCGCCCGGTATCGGGTCTTGTCCGTCGGCAATGCGGGGTTGAGCATAAAAGGGATTGGGCGTGTCTGGCTTTGCGAATTGTCAATCGACCGGGGCGGGCTGATACGTTGGCTTCGGCCATCCAGCCCGCCTATCAGTGGCGGCGAGAGTGCGCCATATATGGCATATATCCCTCGACAGTACGCCATAAATGGCAAAATGTTCCGGCGTCATGGAGAATGTCAGCGGCATGACACATGAATTGACATGCGAATATCCGCTGTTTTCCGGGGAAATCGCATCCTTGGTACAGGAGTTGCTTTGGAGAGCGGATGCGCAGAGCGGGCGTGCCTCCTGGCAACCTCGATAAACCGGATGGTGCCGTCGCGGCCGATTTACCGCCTGAACGCATAGCAAGGCCCTCAGGAAGAAGGGTCGTTGTCGTTCGCAATACGGATCGCGGACGGAATGCGGAACGAGCGTTTACGCCGGTTTCAACCATCAACTTTGTGTACTGGTCATGCCAACGCTGTCTTTGGCAGGGAACCCGTTGAATCCTGAGGTTAAGGAATGAGGCGTCCTATCGGCCTGAGTGCCGACATCATTGGTAGCGCGGTTGCGCGTTTGGGAGCTCGCGGGTTCGGTCCATTACCGGTTCCCAGCCATATCGTGCGCGGCAGCGCCGTCGCCACCGGCGGGTACCCGGCGGTGGTGACGCCGTTGCGCAGATTGAGCGTTGTTGCCGTGATGTGCCTCTGCGCCGTTTTCAGTGCGCGGACCTGCGCCGAGACCGATGCGCCCGCCGCGGCAACAGCGGGAGCGGGCGCCGCGTCCGGCGAACTGCTGCACTGGCATGTGGTGCCGCAAACCCGCGGTCCGTGGACGCCCGCCGATCACCGCAAGTTCAAGCAGCTGGCCGGGCCGTTCAAGACGCCGGAGGCGGTGACGGCCGCCTGTCTCAGCTGCCACACCGACGCCGCCAAGCAGGTCAAGTCGACCATCCACTGGAGTTGGTCGAAACGCGATCCGAAGACGGGACGCATGGTGGGCAAGCGACATGTGTTCAACACTTTCTGCGCCAACATCACCAGCAACGAACAGTTCTGCACCACCTGTCACGTCGGTTACGGCAACTCGAAACCGGGACAGTTCACGCCGTTCGAGAAGCTGGGCGACAACCACGTGGACTGCCTGGTCTGCCACGACCAATCGGGTACCTATCGCAAGATCCCGTTCACCGGCGGCAACCCGGCCATGAAGCGCACGCCGGTCCGTCCCGGTTGCGGCGAGGTCTACGGTACCGACAAACCGTATGTGGAGCCGGCCGACCTGGCGTTGATTGCGCAAAGCGTGGGTGCGCCGAAACGCGAGAACTGCGGTGTGTGCCATTTCTACGGCGGCGGCGGCGACGGCGTCAAACACGGCGACCTGGACAGCTCGCTGAACAATCCGCCGAAGAGTCTCGACGTGCACATGGATGCACACGGCCTGAACTTCAGCTGCGAAAAATGCCACGTGACCAGCGATCACCGCATGGCCGGCAGTCACTATGAGGTCGACGCCAAGCCGACAGATATTCGTTACATGCGCGGCGCCACGCACGGCGGCAACCCTGCCACGTGCCGGTCCTGCCACGGCGCTGCGCCGCACCACGACGGCGATCTGGGTTCGATCATCAACATGCACACGCGCGACATCGCCTGTCAGGCGTGCCACATCCCCCAATTCGCCCGCGGCGGCCTGCCGACCAAGATGAGTTGGGACTACTCCACCGCCGGCAAGTTCGGCCCCAACGGTACGCCGCTGGTGATCAACGACAAGCAGGGCTGGAACGTCTATTGGGGGGTGAAGGGCAGCTTCAAGTGGGGCGAAAACGTGATCCCCGAATACCGCTGGTTCAACGGCACCGAAACCTGGATGAACACCGGCGACAAGATCCATCCCGACAAGGACGGCATCGTCGACGTCAACCGGATCGCCGGCGGCCCCGGCGACGGCAAATCGCGCATCTGGCCGTTCAAGATCATGCACAACAACCAGCCCTACGACACGGTCAACAACACCCTGGCCGTGTTCCATTCGTTCGGCTTCGACGATGCCGCCTTCACCATCACCGGCAACTGGCAGAAGGCGATCAGTACCGGCATGAAGGCGGCGCACCTGCCGTACTCGGGTCACTTCGATTTCGTACCGACGCAGATGTACTGGCCCATCACGCACATGGTCGCGCCGGCGGAGAAGAGCCTGCGCTGCGCCCAGTGCCACACGAACGGCGGCCGCCTGCAGAACATACCGGGCGTCTACATCCCCGGCCGTTCGACCGACCATCAACCGTGGATCGAGCGCATCGGCCTGCTCGCGGTCGTAATGGCGCTGCTGGGCGTCCTGGGCCATGGGGCCATTCGCACTATTGTGTGGCTGCGTCGTCGCAGCCGGACACAGGAACATTGAGGAGCGCGGCCATGCCGACACATCGCATCTATCTGTTCAAGCGCTTCGAACGTTTCTGGCACTGGAGCCAGGCGCTGCTCGTCATCGCGCTGATGCTCAGCGGCTTCCGCATTCACGGGCTGTACGGCGGTGTGGATTTCGTCACCGCACTGCGGCTCCACATCTATGCCGCCTGGGCGCTGGTGGTGCTGTGGGTATTCGCCGTCTTCTGGCACTTCACCACCGGCGAATGGAGGCAATACATCCCCACGCTGACCAACATCCGGCCGGTGGTGCGGCACTATGCGTGGGGCATCTTCCTGGGTGAGCCCCATCCCTATCACGTGACGGCGGCGCGCAAGCACAACCCGCTGCAGCGTCTCGCCTATTTATGGGTCAAGTTGATGATCAACCCGATCCTCTGGATCAGCGGACTGGTGCTGCTGTTCTTTGCCTACAACTGGATCACGGGCGTCAGCCTGCAGACGGCAGCCTGGCTGCATACGGCCGGCGCCTACATGATGCTGCTGTTCTTCGTGCTGCACGTCTATCTGACCACCACCGGCGCCACGCCGTTGGCGCACATCAAGGCCATGATCGGCGGATGGGAGACCAGCGAAGAATGAAACGAAAACAACACTTGCCGGTCATCGCCGGCCGGATAGTGTTTGCCGCATTGCTGTTCGTGCTGGCGATACTGTTCACCGGCGGCCCGGTCCACGGAGAGGAAAGCGGCGACGCCACGGCGCCGGCCCCATCGTTGCCGTCCGGCCAAGTGGCGCTGCACGACGCGTTTCAACTCAAGGCGTATTACTACGCCTATTCGCACGCAAGGATCGACCCCAACGAGTTTGTCCGTTATCCCGGCGACGCGGCTGGCGCACCCAAGGGCGCGGTGCTCGAACGGGCGGTCGATGGCGCGGTAGAAGAGGCCAGGGCCCATGCGGATGTGGTGCTCGATCTGAAGCCGATCGCATTGCAACAGTACGACGCCGCGCGTCGGGTATTCCCCATGGACAACCGGCTGTTTGTCGCTGGGATGGAGTACTACTTCGATGTCTCGCCCTACCATTACAGCTATGAGGCCGTGCCCAAGCTCAACGGTATCCGCTGTACCGATGCGGACATGATCGCGAAGATTGCGAAAATGGTGCGTGGCTACCGGCAATTCAACATGCGGCTGTATGGCCGGGTGAAATCCGCCGATTCACAAACGAAATCCGTCGTCATCCATCTGACGAAATTCCAGTTGCTGGACGATCGCGAGCGCGTGCTGATAACCCGTGACATCGGGGACT
>CAYQWR010000234.1:0-4268 GCA_964421235.1 uncultured Thiohalomonas sp.
GAGGGGCATGGCCGCGCCGTCGCCGGAGTGTGATAGCGGAAGTTTTGAAACGTTCGGGCCAAACTGGGGTCTCCTTACCATAGCGAACAACAGGAAGGCCGTTATGCAAGCGCCCCAGGCAACCTCTTCGCACCCCACTTGGGCTCACGCCGGCAAGGATATGGTCGGTACCAGCCTCGGATCTTCACGGCTCTGGTTTACCGTCGCCGAAGGCATCCTGACGGAAGTCTACTATCCGCGCATCGATATCCCGCAGATCAAGGATCTCGGTTTTATCATCGCCGACGATCGGGGTTTCTGGGTCGAGCTGCGCCGCCTCGGGAATTACGAGGTGACCTTGCCGCAGCCCGGCGTGCCGGCGGTCACCATCGTTCATCGCCATCCCCGTTTCGTCTTCACGCTGCAGATCTGTCCGTCGCAACGGCGCGACACGCTGCTGTTGCGCTATCGGCTGGAGGGCGACGAGGGACTGCGCCCCTATGCCCTGCTGGCCGCGCGCTTGGGCGGCGACGCGCACAACAACCTGGCGGCGGTCGGCAGGCACAACGGCCGCACCGCGCTGTGGGCGCAACAGGGCCCCTTCGGCTTGGCGCTGCTGGCGGCGGCGGAGGACGGCTCCGACGCCTGGCGCCGTTGCTCCGTCGGTTGCCTCGAAGCGAGCGACGGCTGGCAGGATTTCGATCGTCACGGGCGCATGACGTGGCAATACGACAGCGCCGGGCCGGGGGCCGTCTCTCTGATGGGCGAATTGCCCGCCCAGGCCACCCTCGCCCTCGGTCTCGGGACCAGCCGCGAATCGGCGGCGACCCTGGCCATGGCCAGCCTGATGAAGGATTTCACCCAGGTTTGGGATACGCAATGCCGGGTCTGGCAGGCCTGGCTGGGGGCGGGCAGCGCGCCCGACGTGCCGGATGAACTGCGCAAGATGCTCACGCTCTCCTGCATGGTGCTCAAGGTGCACCAGGATCGGACCTACGCCGGCGCTGCGGTGGCGAGCCTCGCCATTCCGTGGGGCGAGAGCAGCCAGAGTCGCGGCGGCTATCACCTGGTGTGGTGCCGCGATTTGGTGGAGACCGCCGGGGCGCTGGTGGCCATGGGGGCGTTCGAGGATGCCCGCGACGTGCTGCGTTACCTGATGTCCACACAGCAGGAGGATGGGCACTGGCTGCAGAACCAGTGGCTCGGCGGCAACGCCTTCTGGCAGGGCATTCAATTGGACGAAGCCGCCTTTCCGGTGCTGCTGGCGTCGGCGTTGCGCGAGCAGGAGGCCCTGGAGGGGATCCCGGTCGCCGACATGGTGCGGCGGGCCCTCTCCTTCATCGCCCGCGAGGGCCCGACCACCGGTCAGGATCGGTGGGAGGAGAACCCCGGCATCAATACCTTCACCCTCGCCATCGCCATCGCGGCGCTGGTCGAAGGCAGCACCTTTCTCGACGGCGAGATGCGGCAATTCGCCCTGTTGCTGGCGGACAGCTGGAACGCGCGGCTCGACGACTGGACCGTCGCCAAGGACACGGCCCTGGCGCGTCGCCTCGGAGTGAGCGGTTATTACATCCGCACCGCGCCGGCCGATGCGCTGGTGCACGATGGCGCCCAGGCCGAACACGTCTTGATCAAGAACCGCGCCATCGATCCCGACCTGCCCGCCGACGAGCAGATCGGCACGGACTTCCTGCAACTGGTGCGCTACGGGCTGCGCCGACCGGATGACCCGTTCATCCTCGGCACGCTGAAAGCCGTCGACCAACTGCTCAAGACCGACACCCCCAACGGTCCCGTCTGGCACCGCTACAACGGCGACGGCTACGGCGAGCACAACGACGGCAGCGCCTTCGACGGCAGCGGCCGCGGGCGTGGCTGGCCGCTGCTGGTGGGGGAGCGCGGCCACTATGCACTGCTGGCCGGCGCAGACCCCTTGCCGTATATCAAGACCATGGCGGCCATGAGCGGCAGCGCCGGCCTGTTGCCGGAGCAGGTGTGGGATTGGCTTCCCATGCCGGAGCACCGTCTGGAGCCGGGCAAGCCCAGCGGCTCCGCCATGCCCCTGGTGTGGGCGCACGGAGAGTTCATCAAGCTCTGTTACAGCCGCGCACGGGGTTATCCGGTGGACCGGCCCGCCGCCACCTGGGCGCGCTATCGAGGGGTGCGTCCCGAGATTTCCCATGACATCTGGGGGCCGCGTTATCGCCCGCGCCACATCCGGGCGGGCAATCGTTTTTCCCTGGTGCTGCGGGCGCCGGCGCGCGTGCACTGGGGCAGCAACGGCTGGAACGCGGTTCGGGACAGCGATACCAGCGATACCGGGCTCGGCGTCCATCGGGTCGAGCTTCCGCTCACCGGCCTCAAGGCCGGCGATACGGTTCAATTCACCTTCTACTGGCCCGAACGGGGTTGCTGGGAAGGCCGGGACTATGAAGTTCGGATTATCGACTAGCCACAGGAGAGCAACGTGATCGCAATCGAACTACAGGGCCGCAAGGCGCTGATCACCGGCGGGGACTCGGGTCTGGGCGCAGCCACGGCCAAATCCCTGGCCCAGGCCGGCGCCGACGTGGCGATCACCTATCGCCATAAAGCCGACGCCGCGGAGCAGGTGGTGGCCGTCGCCAAGTCGTTCGGCGTCAATGCCTACGCCTTTGAACTGGACAACGTTTCCGACAAGGCGCAGGTGGACGCGCTGTTCCAGCGGGTGGACCGGGAGCTCGGCGGCCTGGATATCCTGGTGAACAACGCCGGCACCGACGGCCCCCGCGCCCTGTGCGCCGAGAGCGACATCGACGCCTGGCGGCAGGTGGTGGAGATCGACCTGTTCGGTCCCTATTACTGCGCCCGCGCGGCGGTGGAACGGATGGGCAGGCAGGGCCGCGGCGTCATCATCAACACCAGCTCGGTCCACGAATTCATCCCCTGGGCCGGCTACAGCGCCTATACCAGCGCCAAGGCGGGGCTCAGCATGTTCAGCAAGACGCTGGCGCAAGAGGTGGCGGCCCAGGGCATTCGGGTGATCGCCGTCGCCCCCGGCGCCATCAAGACTCCGATCAACGCCAACGTCTGGCAGGATCCCAAAGGACTCGCCGATCTCGATGAGAAGATCCCCATGGGCCGGGTCGGCGAACCCGACGAGATCGGCCATGCGATCGCCTTCCTCTGCAGCGACCTCGCCGGCTACATCACCGGCATCACCATTCCGATCGACGGCGGCATGCTGCTCTACCCGGATTTCCGCCAGGGCGGGTGAGTTCCGCCCGGCGCCGTATGATCGCATCCCGCCGTGATTTCGCAGGCCGCGAATCGCCGCGGCGGTCTGTGAGTGAGTGGCGTGAGAGGGCGCCCACTGACGGGGCGCCGGGTTATGCCGCCCCCTACGGGGCGCTATGTTGCCGAGATTGCCGGTGGCCCGGACAGATTCGCTTGGGTACCGGCGCCTTCGCAAGGTAGCCGGGCTCCGACACGATCGCCGCGTGAAACGGCTTGCCGACGAACTGCCCGGCGAGCACCTCTTGGGCCCGCGCGTAGGCGTCGTCGGCGGCGCGCAGATACGGGCGGTAGGACGCCATGGAACCGTTGCAGCTCTCCACGAAGATGGTCCAGGCCTGGTACAACACATTGTCTGCGATGGCGAGATTGGTCATCGCCTCCAGATTCATCTCGAGTTTCGGCGCAATGTCGGGCGGTGCCTGCATCAGGACCTGACGCGCAGCGCCCTGCCACAGGACCAGTTGCTGATAGCGGTGCTCCTCCTGCAACCACGCTTTCATCTGCGGCGTTAATTTGCCGTGGGCGAAGCTGGGATCCTGGAGCATGGGAACCGTTTTTTGTCGCAAGTCCGCATACAGCGGCAACGCGCCGGACACCCGGTGCTCCATGTGGCGCGAGACCGCGGCATAGTCGATGGTGAAGCTCTGGCGGTGCAGATCCTTGCCGAAAAAGGAGTTGACCAGATGAAACAGCCCCCAGCCCAAGGCCAGCACCAGGAGGATCTTTTCGGGGGAGAGCTGGAAGATGGAACGCTTCCTGGGGGTTGCCTTGCCCCGGTCGCAGTTCGGGCATTCCTCGGTGTCAGGGGTTCGTTTCGTGTGACACTCGGGACATTCGATCAATTCGGCCACGCGCTCCTCCTTAGGGTACTGGTTGTCGCCATCAGCGCCCTAGTATATCCCGCTGAGCCCATTTCACGAATTGCTCCGGATATCGAACCGGCATTTGCCGCGCGCGCCCCGACAGGGGGGGTAGTGCATCATTTGTTCTGTAATTTGATCTACCAAAAA
>CAYQWR010000235.1:0-4252 GCA_964421235.1 uncultured Thiohalomonas sp.
AGAACCCACCTCAAAACGAAAACGCCGGAAATGAACCCGTGGTTGAATTCTTTTGGTTTTGAATTTTACGATGGCTTGTACAAGGCTATCCTCATGGAACCGCTGATATGACACCCGACCTGCGCGCCATGCTCACCGGCCTCATCGCCACCCCGTCGATGAGCAGCGTCAGCCCCGCCTTCGACACCAGCAACCGGCCGGTCATCGACCTGCTGGCGCAGTGGTTGGCCGACCTCGGCTTCCAGATCGAGGTGCTGCCGCTGCCGACGCAGCCGCACAAGGCCAACCTCATCGCCACCCTCGGCCGCGGGCCGGGCGGACTGGTGCTGGCCGGCCACACCGACACCGTGCCCTACGACGAGGGGCGCTGGAACCACGACCCGTTCCGCCTCATCGAGGCGGACAACCGCCTCTACGGCCTCGGCACCAGCGACATGAAGGGCTTCTTCGCCGTCGCCATCGAGGCGGTGCGCCGCTTCGACGCCGGGCGGTTGCAACAGCCCCTGATCCTCCTGGCCACCGCCGACGAGGAGAGTTCCATGGACGGCGCCCAGGCCCTGGTCCAGCTGGGCCGGCCCAAGGCGCGCTACGCCGTCATCGGCGAGCCCACCGGCCTGCGCCCGGTCAACGCCCACAAGGGGATCATGATGGAGGGGATCCGGGTGACCGGCCGCTCCGGCCACTCCAGCAACCCGGCCCTCGGCAACAGCGCCCTGGAGGGGATGCACAAGGTGATCGGCGAGCTGCTGGCCTGGCGCGGCGAGTTGCAGTCCGCTCACCGCGACCCGCACTTCGCCGTACCGGTGCCGACCCTCAACCTGGGCCACATCCACGGCGGCGACAACCCCAACCGCATCTGCGGCGAGTGCGAACTGCACATCGACCTGCGCCCCCTGCCCGGCATGGAGCTGGACGCGCTGCGCGCCACGATGGAACAGCGCCTGGGCGAGACCCTGGCCGGCAGCGGCCTGCAACTGGACATCCGCCGCCTGTTCCACGGCACCCCGGCGCTGCACACCCCGGAGACCTCCGAGCTCGTCCAGGTGGCCGAACGGCTCACCGGCCACAGCGCCGAGGCGGTCGCTTTCTGCACCGAAGGCCCCTACCTCAACGCCCTCGGCATGGAGACCATCATCCTCGGCCCCGGCGACATCGACCAGGCCCACCAGCCCGACGAATACCTGGCGCTGGACCGCATCGGGCCGATGGTCGACATATTGGAACGGCTGATCGAGCGCTTCTGTTGTTGATCAAAAGTTCCGGGGCGTAGGATGGGTAAGCGCAGCGATACCTTCACAGACAGCGATTGTGGGTCGGGCTTCAGCCCGACGATTATGTCAACGACAGACAAGCTGTCGGGCTAAAGCCCGACCCACACCAATCAAACCCGGAACTACCATCCCACTTGCACAACGATCCCGCTGCCGTGAAAATGCCTCGTCACCGCGCGGCAACCGGCGCGGTAACGGATATCGACGGAACACGCTCTTTGTCGTTTACGTTCAGGGGGAACACATGACAATCAATAACAGGAAACTTGCGGCGTTCATCGGCGCCGCGTGCTCAGTCTGTTCCGGTGGCGCCATGGCGTCGGGGTTTGCCCTGGTGGAGAACGGGTCCAGCGGCCTGGGCAACGCCTACGCCGGCGGTGCGGCCATCGCGGCCGACGCCTCCACCGTCTACTTCAATCCCGCCGGTATGACCAACCTGCCGGACAGCCAGTTGGTGGTCGCAGTCCACGACATCACACCTTCCGCCAAATTCTCCGACACCGGTTCGCAGGCCGCCAATTCGCAGTCGTTGGGCACCGAAGGCGGCAACGCCGGCGATAGCACGTGGGTACCCAATGCCTATTTCGCCATGAAGCTGAACCCGTCCGTGCGCCTGGGACTGGGCGTCAACGTCCCGTTCGGTCTGAAGACCGAATACACCCCGGACTGGATGGGACGTTTCCAGGCCATCAAATCCAAGCTGGAAACCGTCAACGTGAATCCGTCGCTCGCCTATCAGGTGAACGACAACGTGAGCGTCGGCGCAGGCATCAACTACCAGACCATCACCGGCGAACTGACCAGCGCCGTCAATCTCGGCGTGAGTGGATCCGAGATCAGTACGCTCAAAGGCGACGATCAGGCCTGGGGCTACAACGTGGGCATGTTGATTAAAACCGGACCGCAGACCCGCGTCGGTCTGGCCTATCGCTCGCGCATCAACTTCAAGTTGAGCGGTACCATCACCTTCTCTTCCAACTACCCGTACTCCAGCGGCCCGGCAACTCTCAAACTCGACATGCCGGATTCGTTCTCGGTCAGCGTATTCCACCAGATGAACGAGCGCTGGGATGTCATGGCCGACGCAACGTGGACCGGCTGGAGCGTGCTCAAGGAACTCAACATCGTGACATCGAGCCAGTCCACCAACCTGAACGTGCAGGAGAACTGGCACGACACCTGGCGCATCGCCGCAGGCACCAGCTACCACTACAACGAACGCTGGACCGGGCGCCTCGGCCTCGCCTACGACCAGACGCCGGTCAGCGACGCCTATCGCACGGCGCGCATCCCCGACGCCGATCGCATCCAAATCGCCCTGGGCGGCCAGTACAAGCCGTCGAAAACGACGGCCCTGGACTTCGGCTACTCCCACCTGTTCGGCGGCAAGGTTCCCATCAACGACCTGCAAGGCACTGGAAAAGGCGATCTCATCGGCAACTACAACGTCAGCGTGGACATCGTCAGCCTGCAATACACGCAAAACTTCTGACGCAAAACGTGGCGGGAAGGGCCTCGCGCTCTCCCCGCCGCCATCCCTGTCCCTGCGGCCGGCGCCGCCCGTCCTCCGGTTATGGCGCGCCGCGCGATCCCGGCACTTGCACAACGATCCCGCTGCCGTGAGAATGCACAGACCGATCAACGTTAAGGTAAGGATCCCGATGTGACCACGCCCACCGACGAACAGGCCTTTGTCCGCTGGTTCCGCGATTCCACGCCCTACATCAACGCGTTCCGCGGCCGTACCTTCGTCATCACCTTCGGCGGCGAGCTGATCGCCGAGCAGCAGTTCGCCAGCTTCGTGCACGACATCGGCCTGCTCAACAGCCTCGGCGTGCGGCTGGTGCTGGTGCACGGCGCGCGCCCCCAGATCGAGGAGCGGCTCAAGGCGCGCGGCGTCGAGCTGCAATACGTCGACGGCCTGCGCGTCACCGACGCCGCCGCCCTCGCCTGCGTCAAGGAGGCGGCGGGCACGGTGCGGGTCGAGATCGAGGCGCTGCTCTCCATGGGACTGGCCAACTCGCCCATGGCCGGCGCCCACATCCGCGTCGCTTCCGGCAACTTCGTCACCGCCCAGCCGCTGGGGGTGCGCAACGGCGTCGACTACCAGCACACCGGCGAGGTACGCCGGGTCGACGCCGAGGCGATGCAGAAACAACTCAACGACGGTGCCGTGGTGGTGCTCTCGCCGCTCGGCTATTCGCCCACCGGCGAGACCTTCAACCTCAGCGCCGAGGATGTGGCCACGGCAGCCGCGACCTACCTGCGCGCCGACAAGCTGATCTTCCTCACCGACCTCAAGGGCGTGCTTGACGCCAGGCGGCGTCTGGTGCGCGAGCTGACCCTGGCAGAGGCCGAGCAGGCGCGCCAGCGCAAGCTCCCCGACGAACTGGCGCGCAGCCTCGGCGGCGCCCTGCGCGCCTGCCGCGCCGGGGTGCGCCGCGCCCATTTGATCAGCCGCCACATCGACGGCGCCCTGCTGCTGGAGCTGTTCACCCGCGACGGTATCGGCACCCTGGTCACCGGCGAACAGTTCGAAGGGACGCGCCGCGCCGCCATCGACGACGTCGGCGGCGTGCTGGAGCTGATCGAACCACTGGAGACCGATGGCACCCTGGTGCGCCGCTCGCGCGAACTGCTGGAGATGGAGATCGACCAATTCGTGGTCACCGAGCGCGACCGCACCGTCATCGCCTGCGCCGCCCTCTATCCGTTCGCCGACGAACAGGTGGGCGAACTGGCCTGCATGGCGGTGCACCGCGACTACCGCAAACAGGGCCGCGGCGACGACCTGCTCGGCTTCATCGAACGCCAGGCGCGGGATATGGGGATCCAGCGCCTGTTCGTGCTCACCACGCGCACCGCCCACTGGTTCCTGGAACGCGGCTTCAGGGAGGCGGACATCAAGGATCTGCCGATCAAAAAGCAGGCGATGTACAACTACCAGCGCCGCTCCAAAGTGTTCATCAAGGCGCTGTAGG
>CAYQWR010000236.1:0-4204 GCA_964421235.1 uncultured Thiohalomonas sp.
GTTCGCTGTGCTCTTCCATGTCGACGCCGAAGGCATCGAACACGGACTCCAGGTACTCCAGCAGCGGGCCTTCACCGGCCAGGGATTCGGCCCGTGCCCGTTCGCACAGGGCCTCGGCGCGCTGCGGGCGGCAGGAGCTGTATTCCAGCAGCCGGTCGCGGCCACGGTGCAGCGCCTCGGTCAGTTCGTCGTGCAACCGGCGGCTGGCGGCGATCAGGGCCGGCAGGTCGGCGCCGCCGGCAGCGGCGGAATGCAGCGCCTCGCGCAGCGCCGCTTCGACCTGGACGAAGACGCTGTGGCCGGTGGGGCAGGTCTGTTCGAAGGCGCCCAGTCCCTCGTGGTACCAGTGCAACAGCACCGACTGGGGAGTGTTTTCGAGGTAAGGGACGTGGATGTGGACGCTCTCGCCCTGGCCGATGCGATCGAGGCGGCCGATGCGCTGCTCCAGCAGGTCGGGGTTGAGCGGCAGGTCGAACAGGACGAGGTGATGGGCGAACTGGAGATTGCGCCCCTCGGAGCCGATCTCCGAACAGATCAGCACCTGGCTGCCGTATTCCCGATCGGCGAAATAGGCGGCGGAGCGGTCCCGCTCCAGCAGGCTCATCCCTTCGTGGAACAGGGCCGCCTGGATGCCGGTGGTGACCCGCAGCGCCTCGGCCAGGTCGTCGGCGGTCTCCATGTCGGCGGTGATGACGACGACCTTCTCCGGCCGCAACGCCTTGAGCGTGGCGACGAGCCAGGCGACGCGGGGGTCGAGGCGCGTCCACGGCACCTGCTCCGGCGTGCGCGCGGACTGGTACAGGCGCTCCGGGCAGAGCAGGAGCTGCGGGTCGCCGAACGCCGTGTCGCGGGCGGCGGCAAGAGATTCGGCATAGGCCGCGGGCAGCGGCAGCGGCGTGGCCGCGAGCTGCCGTTGGGGAAAGCCTTTGACCGCGGCGCGGGTGTTGCGAAACAGCACCCGTCCGGTGCCGTGGCGATCCAGCAGGTGTTCCACCAGCGCCTCACGGGCACGTTCCACCGTCCCGGCGTCGGCCGCGTCCAGGGCGTCGAGCAGCGGCTGGTTGTCCCCCTCGCCCACGGTGTCGCGCAGGGTCGACCAGGCCGCCTGATCCAAGGGCTCGCCGCTGAGCAGCGCCTGCACCGCCCGGGCGATGGGCTCGTAGGCCTGCTCTTCGGCGACGAAGGTGCCGAAGTCGGGAAAGCGATCCGGGTCGAGCAGGCGCAGGCGGGCGAAGTGGGCCTCCTTGCCCAGCTGTTCCGGGGTGGCGGTGAGAAGCAGTACGCCCGCGGTGCGGCCGGCCAGCTGCTCGATGCAGCGGTATTGGGGACTGGCCGCCTGGGGCGTCCACTCCAGGTGGTGCGCCTCGTCGACCACCAGCAGATCCCAGTCGGCCGCCAGCGCCTGCGCGTAGCGCTCCGGCTGTCCGACCAGGAAGGCCAGGCTGCACAGGACCAGTTGCTCGGTCTGGAACGGGTTGGCGCCTTCATCGCCCTCCTCCGCGGCGCGGCAGCGCTCCTCGTCGAACAGACTGAAGTGGAGATTGAAGCGGCGCAGCATCTCCACCAGCCACTGGTGCTGCAGATTTTCCGGCACCACGATGAGCACCCGCCGGGCGCGCTCGGTGAGCAGTTGGTAATGCAGGATGAGACCGGCCTCGATGGTCTTGCCCAGGCCCACCTCGTCCGCCAACAGCACGCGCGGCGCATAGCGGCCGGCCACCTCATGGGCGATATAAAGCTGGTGCGGGATGAGGCTGGTGCGGGCGCCGGTCAGGCCGTACAGATCGGAGGCGGCCAGACTCGCCATCTGCCGGGTCTGCTGGCGCAGGTTGAACCATTTGTCCGAATCGATCTGGCCGCTGAAGAGCCGATCCGAGGGACGGTTCAGCTGCATGAGGTTATCCAGCTCGCCCTCGGGCAGCTCGGCCTCGTCCCCATTCTCCCGCCGGCCGCGGTAGGTGAGCAGGCCGTCGCGCTCGACCACCGAGGTGACCGTCAGCGACCAGCCTTCGTGACTGCGCACCGAATCGCCGGCCGCAAAGAGCACGCGACTGAGCGGCGCCGTTTGCCGGGCATAGGTGCGCAGCTCCTCGGTGGCGAGGAACAGGACGGTGACCGTGCGCGCCTCGACGCTCAACACGGTGCCGAGGCCCATTTGAAGTTCGGTGTCGCTGATCCAGCGTTGTCCGGGAATGAAGTCGCGCACCGCCGATGCCTTTGGATAGAAAAACGGGCGGCTATGGTAGTGGAAATCGGGCCTGGGGTCGCGTCGATTATCGGCAGCGGTCCGTCGCGGGAACAGCCACACCGCCCGAATCGACGGCCGAAGCGGGCCTCGGCCGTCGATTCGGGCGGTACCTCCAAGGGCGAACCCGCATCAGCGAGTCATGCGACGTGACCCCGCGCCCAACTGTTATCATGACCCCTGCGGGACGCCCTCGCGACGTTCCGCGGAAACGGCGTGGCGCAGCGCGCCAAGACGGTATCCGGCGCTGTCCAGTCCTGGGACAAAAGACCATTCGCACACAGTCCCCTACGTCGTCGGCCGCTGGCGCAACGAACACGGGACGAGGCATAACAACAATGAACGACAGTAAAAAACTGCTCCTGGCTGCACTGGGATTACTCGCGTTCCTCAACGGCGCGGTCGATCAATATATAAATCCCGGCGTGGCGCTATCGCCGGCGGACATGGTGTTCATGATCGCAGTGACCATCGTACTGTTCACCTGGTACTACCTCGACGCCAAACAGATCGGCTATCGCAGAAGCATGCCGCTGGATATCGCCGTCATCGCCGTGGGACTTATCGCACTGCCCTACTATTTCCTGCGCTCCCGCGGCATCAAGAAAGGGCTCCTCTACACTCTCGGCTTCGTCCTGGTGATCGTCGCATGGTCGTGGCTTGCAAAGGTGGGGGCATTTGCCCTCAACTACGGCCTTCAACATTAAACCTGCAACCGTTTGCCGCATCAGTGGCCAAACATCACAAGCATAATCCGTTCCGCTGATACAATTGTGCTTTTGTAAAAATGGCGTTCGGCAGGGTGTACCATCTCTCTTCGCGCAGAGTTGAGTCAGGGCAAGGATTCACCAACCTGGACATGCTGGCAACGTTCCTACAGACTCCTCAAGAGTGATCTGTTATCACAGAGCCATTTTCGCTACAGCGGCATATACAAGGAAGGGGCTTACGTGCGACGTTTTCTGGTTATGTTGTTCTTCTATACGGCTTCCTGTCTCGCTTCCGGGATCCACGAATGGCGTGACAGCAACGGCAATGTTGTGTATGGAGACAGCCCGCCTGGAAATGTAAAATCCGAAACGGTGGCTGTCAGACCAAATGTCTACAAGGACGTGGAAATCGAGAGCGCGCCAAGCCAGCTGTTCAGCTCACACAACGTCGTTCTCTATAGCGCAAGCTGGTGTAAATACTGCAAACGGGCACGGGCCTATTTTGTGTCTCACGGCATTCCTTTCACTGAATATGATGTGGAGAACAGTGCCAAGGGACGGCGCGACTACCAACGCCTGCACGGGCATGGCGTGCCGATCATCCTGGTGGGGAACCATCGCATGAACGGCTTTTCCGCCGCCACCTTTCAACGCCTGTATGCGGAGAAATAGCGACCCCGGACGGCGCGCAGGGCGCAGTTGCCGAGGCAGCCATCACGCCTTCGCGGCTACTTGATATCCTGCTTCATCTGTTGATACTCCTCGCGGCTAAGTTCGCCGTTCGCATAACGGCGATCGAGGATCTCGCGTGCAGTCGGCCCGGCCTCCCGGTCGCCCCAGCCGCCCATCGGCCGGCTGCCGGAGCGAAAGATCAGCAGCACGATAGCCACAAGAAAGATAACCGGGAATATCCACATCCAAGGAAACGGCCCCCACCATCCACTCGACCACATCATGGCCACTCCTCCTCCCCGATTCGGGGAACGGCTACCGCAATGAAGAAGTACAAGTCCGCGCTACTGCGCCGACACATCACCACCAGGAAACGCCGAAGCGACCGACGGGCGCGCGAACCAGGCCATGCGCCGCTGAGTTGAATATTAGACGCTGGCATCCGGCGGGGCTGGCCGCCATTGACAGCGCCAGCTGGCCCGTTACACTACTGACTGACCGGTCAGTCACATATCCGCATGTTATCGGTCCCGTCACATTCAGGGGAGAGAACGGCAGCATGAGCCCCAGGCACGCC
>CAYQWR010000237.1:0-1535 GCA_964421235.1 uncultured Thiohalomonas sp.
CTGGTGGTGATCGTGGTGGTGCTGCTGCTCAACACCCTGCTGATGTCGGTGCTGGAGCGGACCCGCGAGTTCGGCGTACTGCTGGCCCTGGGGATGCGCACCGGGGCCATTGGCCGCATGGTGTGGCTGGAGCTGCTGTTGCTGCTCGGCGCCGGACTGGCCCTGGGCATCGCCCTGGGCGGCGGCCTCGCCGCCTGGTACGGGGTGCACGGCCTGGCCCTGCCCGGCGCCGAGGGGGTGTTCGCCCAGTGGGGCCTGCCCGATCGCATGTATCCGCAAATAAGCGCCTTCAGCCTGCTCACCGGACCGGCGGTGATCGCCGCGACCACCGCCCTCACCGGCATCTTCCCCTTCCTGCGGGTGCGCCGGCTGCGGCCGGTCGCCGCCATGAGGGCCGCGTGATGATGACGCTGACACTGCTGTTCCAACTCTCCTGGCGCAACCTGTGGCGCAACTGGCACCGCACCACCATCATGCTGGCGGCGATGGCGGTCGGCGTCTGGTCGCTGATCGGATCGTCGGCAATGATGCACGCCTGGTCGAACAGCAGCCTGGAAACCGGCCTGCGCAACATGACCGGCCAGGGCCAGCTCCACGCCCCCGGCTACCGCGACGACCCCGGCGTCGCCCGCCGCATGACGCTGCCGACCGGCAAGTTGCGCCGGCTTCTCGACAGCCCCGCCGTCGCCCGCTGGGCGCCGCGGGTGCGTGTGCCCGCCGTGATCCAGAGCGAATACGACACCTATCCGGTCACGCTGAACGGCATCGAGCCGGCGCGCGAGCGCGGCCTCTCCTTCATCGCCGACACCATCGCCCGGGGCCGCTATCTCAAGGGCGGGGCCGACGCCGGCCTGCTGCTCGGGCGCAAGCTGGCGGCGCGGCTGCACACCGCCCTGGGGCGGCGCGTGGTGGTGATGAGCCAGGGCGCGGACGGCACGTTGGCCGAACGCGGCTTCATCGTCGTCGGCATCTTCTCCTCCAACCCCGACAACGAAACCAATGAGGTCTTCACCGGCCTGGCCACCGGCCAGAAGATGCTGGGCCTGCCCGCCGACGCCATCACCGGCGTCAGTTTCGATCTCAAGGAGATGAACCGGCTGCCAACCTTCGTCACCGCCCTGCGCGGCGCGGCCCCGCGCCTCGACATCCAGCCCTGGACCACCCTGGTGCCCATGGTCAGCGCCATCAACCAGCTCTCCGCCAGCTTCGTCTGGATCTGGCTGGCGATCATGTTCGTGCTGCTCGCCTTCGGCATCGTCAACACCCTGCTGATGTCGCTGTTCGAGCGCACCCGCGAGCTGGGGCTGTTGCAGGCCCTGGGACTGACGCCGCGGCTGATCCTGTTGCAGGTGATGCTGGAAACCGCGCTGCTGGTCGGCCTCGGCGTCGCCCTCGGCCTGCTCGCCGGCGCCCTCACCATCCTGGCCTTCCGCAACGGCCTCGACCTGGGCTTTCTCGCCGTCGGCGCCCAGTGGCTCGGCGCCGGGCGGGTACTCTACCTGCGCATGGCACCCGCCGAGTTCTTCGGCACCGGC
>CAYQWR010000237.1:1635-4187 GCA_964421235.1 uncultured Thiohalomonas sp.
CTGAGCCGCTGTTACGGCGCGGAGGAGACCCGCGTCTACGCGGTACGCGAGGTCGGCCTGACCATCAATGAGGGTGATTTCGTCAGCCTCTCCGGCCCGTCAGGCTCGGGCAAGACCACCTTGCTCAATCTGCTCAGCGGCCTCGACACACCGAGCGGCGGCCGGGTCACCCTCGACGGCCACCACCTCGACCAGCTGGACCGCGACGCCCTGGCCGACCTGCGCCTCAACCGGGTCGGTTTCGTGTTCCAGGCCTACAACCTGATCCCGGTGCTGTCGGCGCGGGAGAACGTCGAATTCATCATGCAGCTGCAGGGCGTGCCGGCCAGGACGCGACGAAAACAGGCCGACGAGATGCTGGAAGAGGTAGGGTTGACCGGACTGGGAGACCGCCGTCCCGGCCAGCTCTCCGGCGGCCAGCAGCAGCGGGTGGCGGTGGCCCGCGCCATGGTCTCCAAGCCGGCCATCGTCTTCGCCGACGAGCCCAGCGCCAACCTCGACACCGCCTCCACCGACGGCCTGCTGGCGCTGATGCGCCGCCTCAACGAAACCCGCGGCATGACCTTCTGCATCGCCAGCCACGACCCGCGGGTGATCGCCGCCACCAACCGCCGGGTGCGCATGCGCGACGGCCGCATCGAGGCGGACGAGGCGGCGTGAGCACGAAGCCGTTGCGCGCATTGGTCATCGCACTCGCGTTGTCGCTGGGTGCGGCCCATGCCGCCGACTTCAAGGGCGAACTCAAACTCCAGTCCGGCTATACCGACACGCCGTCCGACAGCCTGCCCGCTGCACTGGGAGTCGGCGATCGCCAGGACAACGCGTTGAACCTGCGCCTGATGGGCGACGGCCAACTGGGTTCTGGCTGGAGCTGGGACGCCGCCTGGCAGCTCGACCTGCGCGAAGGCGCGGGCACCACCCTCGACCGCCGCCTGCAGGCCTACGCACCGACGTTCTACATACCCGCGGAAAAGCGAAACTGGTGGAACCTGCAACAGACCTTCACCAACGAGGACGGCCACTACGGCGCGCAGCGCATCGACCGCCTCACTCTCGGCTACAGCGGCGACCACGGCGTGGTCAGGATCGGCCGCCAGGCCCTGACCTGGGGCGGCGGCCTGGTGTTCCATCCCATGGACCTGTTCAATCCGTTCCCGCCCAACGCCACCGACACCGAATACAAACCCGGCGCCGACATGCTCTACGGCCAGTGGCTGTTCGACGACGGTGCGGATATCCAGGGTGTGATGGTGCCGCGCCGTGATCCGGCTACCGGACATCTCGCCAATGATCAAAGCGCCGCCGGCCTCAAGTGGCACGGCTTCCTCGATAGCGAACAGCAAACCGGTTATGAAGTGATGCTGGCCCGCGACTACAACGCCGACGTCCTCGGCCTCTCCTTCAACGGACCGCTGGGCGGCGCCACCTGGACCGCCGAGGCGATCCCGACCCGACTCGCCGACGGCAGCGTCCACAACTCGTGGCTCGCCAACCTGCAATACGCCTGGAGCTGCTTCGATCGCAACTGCAACGGCTATCTGGAATACTTTCACAACGGCTTCGGCGTCGACGACAACAACACCACCTTCGCCGCCCTGCCGGCATCATTGGGCGATCGCCTCGCCCGCGGCGAACTGTTCACCGTCTCCCGCGACTACCTCGCCCTCGGCCTCACCGCCGAGTGGACGCCGTTGTTGAACATCAAGCCGCTGTTGATCACCAACCTGAACGACGGCAGCGCATTGCTGCTGCTACAAGCGGTACGCAGTCTCAGCGACAACGCCAGCCTCACCCTCGGCGCCCAGACCGGCATCGGCCCCCACGGCACCGAGTTCGGCGGCCTGGAAACGACCACCGGCGCGGGTGTCTATCTCACGCCGGACCGTTATCTCTACGCGCGCATCGCCTGGTATTTCTGAGAGTTCGGTTCACGCGATCGATGCGGTTCGCTATGCTCACCACATCCTACGTGCTGGTATTTCGGATTGTGTGTAACACGCGACCGATGCGGTTCACGATGTTCACCGCATCCTACATTTATTGTGTAGGATGTGGTGAGTGTAGCGAACCGCATCGTTCGAGATACCGGTTATAAACACCGATCCATTTATGCAGGATGTGGTGACGACTGCATGGATGCAGGAGGTAGGGCAACGCAGGGAGCGGTTGCCGAGGACTGAACCGCAACGATCGAGCGATTCATGTAGGATGTGGTGAGCAAAGCGAACCGCATCGATCACGCAGACAAGGAGTGTCGACCATGACCGAATATCGCCGCGCCCACATTCCCGGCGCAACCTGGTTTTTTACCGTGGCGCTCGCTGAACGGCATGGAAATTCTCTTCTGGTTGAGCATATCGATACGTTACGCACGGCCTTTCGACAGACAAAAAGCCGCCATCCGTTCTCTATCGATGCAATCGTAATACTCCCTGAACACCTGCACTGCATCTGGACGCTGCCCGCAGACGACGCCGATTTTTCCACCCGTTGGGGACTCATCAAATCCACATTCTCGCGTTCATTACCCGCTGGCGAACGATGTTCGATGA
>CAYQWR010000238.1:0-4150 GCA_964421235.1 uncultured Thiohalomonas sp.
TCCAGATCCAGCAAAACGACATCATCAAGATCTTCTCGGTGGCGGCGGTGGTGTTCCTGCCGCCGACCCTGATCGCCAGCATCTACGGCATGAATTTTCACTTCATGCCGGAGTTGGCGCTGAAGTACGGCTATCCGCTGTCGCTGGTGCTGATGGTGTGCTCCGCCATTGCGCCATACTTGTACTTCAAGCGCCGCGGCTGGTTGTAGCCGCGCAGGGCTGTTCCCCGCCCTGCGGCCGTCCCGTTACAGCCAGGTCGCGACCGTTGCCTTGTCCGGCACGCCGCCGGCATGCACCACTTGGCCGTCGATCACCACGCCCGGCGTCGACATCACGCCGTAGCTCATGATCTGGCCGATGTCCTCGATCTTTTCGATCTGCACTTCCGTGCCTTTTTCCGCGGCGACCTTCTTGATCAGGTCATAGGTGGTCTGGCAGTTGCGGCAGCCGCTGCCCAATACCTTGATCTCTTTCATGGTTGCGTTCCTCGTGACTAATGGTTTGTTGGCCTGGATGCGCGCCGACACGACGTATTCCTCGATGCCGCGGTCCGGTGCCCAGTCGCGGATGAAGTCGCGGCTTTCGTCCTGGGGTACGACGGCAATGTCGACAAAGCCGGCTGCGCGCAGCATCTGCTCCAGCTCGTCGATGGTCGAGGCGCCGGCCATGCAGCCGGTGTAGAGCGCCAGATCGGCGCGCGCCTCCGGCGGCAGTTCGGCGGTGGCGACCACGTCGGAGATGGCAATGCGGCCGCCCGGTTTGAGCACGCGCTGCGCCTCGGCGAAGACCCGCGGCTTTTCCGGCGACAGGTTGATCACGCAGTTCGAGATGATCACGTCGACGCAGCTGTCCGCTACCGGCAGTTGTTCGATCAGGCCCTGGCGGAACTCTACGTTGTCGTAACCGCCCTTGGCCGCATTGGCGCGCGCCTTGGCGATCATTTCCGCCGTCATGTCGACGCCGATCACGCGGCCGTCCACACCGACCGCGCGGGCGGCGAGAAAGGCGTCGAAACCGGCACCGCTGCCCAGGTCGAGCACGGTCTCGCCCGGCCGCAGGGCGGCAATCGCCTGCGGATTGCCGCAGCCGAGTCCGAGATTGGCTCCTTCGGGTGCCCCCTGCAGTTCGCTGTTGGAGTAACCCAGTGCCTGGCCGGTGATCGCGACCGGTGTCGGAGTACAGCAGCTGGCGCCGCTGCAACAGCCGCCACCGCTTTGCTGCGCGACCTTGCCGTAACTGTCACGTACCGCGGCGCGAATGCGTTCCGACTCCCGTGTATTCATGATGGAAACCTCAGCAGCAGGACTGGCCGCTCTTGGTGGGGGTGCAGCCGCAGCCGGCGGCGGGGGCCGCGGCGACGCTGAAGGTCTTTTTCACCTGTTGCGCCTTTTCGTCAAAGGCGGCGTCCAGCTGCTGGGCGGCCTCGTCGCGAATGTGGCGCGCGATCTCGATCACCGCGGCGATCTGGTTTTCGGGGATGCCCATGTCGCGCAGCTTTTGCAGCTGGCACAGACCCATGGCCGGATGCTTGGCGGCGATGCCGGCGGCGAGCGAGACCAGGGCGACGATGGAAGAGTGGAGTTGCGGTTGTTGGTTCATACGGCGCTCCTATTGCAGTAGGTTGAAGCCCCATCCGATAAGGATGAAGGAGATGGCCAGCACGCCGGAAAAAATGGCCAGTGCGGGCCAGCGAATCACTTTGCGCAGGATCAGCATCTCCGGCAGCGACAGGGTGGCGATGCTCATCATCAGCGCCAGGGTGGTGCCGAGCGCGACGCCCTTGCTCAGCATCGCCTCGGCGATGGGGATGACGCCGGTGGCGTTGGAGTAGAGCGGCACGCCGAGCAGTACGGCGGTGGGCACGGCCAACCAGTTGTTTTTGCCGCCCAGGTGCTCGACCACCCACGCCTGCGGCACGTAGCCGTGGAAGATCGCACCGAGGGCGATGCCGGCCAGCACCCACTTCCAGATGCGGCCGACGATCTCTCTCACCTCGGTCATGGCGTAGCGGTGGCGGCTGCGCAGCGAGTGGTCGGGTTGCGGCAGCTGCGTCTGTCCCATGTGGATCTTCCACACGTACTCCTCGACCCAGCGTTCGGGTTTGAACCTCTCCATCACCATGCCGCCGAAGAAGGCGACCGTGAGCCCGGCGCCGACGTAGAGCGCGGTCAGTTTCAGACCCAGCACGCCGAGCAGCACCACCACCGCCACCTCGTTGATCATGGGGCTGGCGATCAGGAAGGAGAAGGTGACGCCGAGGGGGATGCCGGCCTCGACGAAGCCGATGAACAGCGGCACCGAGGAGCAGGAGCAGAACGGCGTCACCGCGCCCAGCAGCACCGCCAGGGTGCGCGCCAGCCAGCGCGGCCGGCCGCGCACGTAGTCGCGTACCCGCTCCGGCGAGAGCAGCGCGCGCAGCAGTCCCATGACGTAGATGATCAGCATCAGCAATACGAAGATCTTCACCGTGTCGGCGATGAAGAAGTGCAGCGCGTCGCTGCCGTGGCCGGTCGGTGCGAGGCCGAGCCAGCGGTAGACGACAAGATTGGCAAGGGCGTCAAACATGTTTTACCTCAATTCGGTAGGCGGGCACGGAGCCATTCGCGCTCCCCGCCCTGCCTGCTCACTGCACCGCTACGGCCGGCCCCACTCGTGGGGCAGCAATCGACCACGCGGTAAGCGGCCTCGCGGGCCAGTGCCGCGTCGTCGCGCACAAAGACCATCAGCGCCGTGCCTCCAACTGCACGAAAGTGCGGTTGATGTTGCTGCGGTGCAGGGTGTCGAAGTGGGCGAGCCGGGAAAACTGCGGGGCATTCGCCAGTCGCTGCACGGTCTCTTCGAGGCCGTCCCAGTTGTCGACCGCCGCGCCTACGTTGTCCACCAGCCAGTCCAGGTAGGCGCCGGTTTCGCGCTGTGCCTTTTGCAGCGAGCAGACATTGCCGTGACCGGGGACGATGAAGCGCGGGTCGAGCTTTTCCATGCGATGGAATGTGTTGCGCCATGCGGTGACGTCCGATGAGGGCAGGACGCCGAGCAGGCGATCGACGAACACCAGGTCGCCGCTGTAGAGAACCTGTTGTTCGGGCAGCCACACCACCGCGTCGCCGGCGAAGTGTGCATCGCCCAGCCAGCGCAACTGCAGCGTTACGCCGCCGATGTCGAGAGTCGTCTCATCGGCTGCGACGGGTGCGGGCGACGGCGTGGGGCGGGTGCCGGCGATGCGTTCCTTTAGTACCGGCTTCAGTTGCTGCAACTCCTGGTCGGCCATCCGGGTTTCGGTGGCCACCGTGCGGCGCAGGGCGACGATGCGGGCGCCCTTGTGCGCGAAATATCCATTGCCGAGCCAGCGGTGGTCCTGGCTGCCGGTGTTGATCACCACCGTGATCGGTTGTTGCGTGATCGTCGCGACCGCCCGCTCGATAACCGGGCCACCCGCCTCGCTGGCGCCGCTGTCGATCAGCACCACCCCGGCGTGGGTGACGATGAAGCCGAGGGTGGCGTTGAGGCCATAGTTGTCGTAGGTGCGCGGGCCGGTGGGGCCGATCAGCGCATAGGCGGGCCCGGTCACGTGGACCACCTTGAGATCGAAGGCGACGGCGGACGTGCCGACGAGCAGCGTGTACATGCCCAACAGGGCCGGGATCAGTCTTCGCATCACGCTGTTTCCTTGGAGGCGGGCATGGTTTCGTCGTTCGCGTGTCGGCGCTGTCGGCGGGTGCTGCGCGAGGTCATGGTGCTTTCCCCTCGGCGGCCATTTGCGGCCGTTCGTACCATGCCTTGCTGGCGTTGACGATCTTCACCACCGACAGCATCACCGGCACCTCGATGAGGACGCCGACCACGGTGGCGAGGGCGGCGCCGGAGTGGAAGCCGAACAGGCCGATGGCAGTGGCCACCGCCAGTTCAAAGAAGTTGCTGGCCCCGATCAGGGCGGATGGTCCCGCCACGCAGTGGGCTACCTTGAAGCGGCGGTTGAGCAGATAGGCGAGGGCCGAGTTGAAATAGACCTGGATCAGGATCGGCACCGCCAGCAGCACGATGACCAGCGGCTGGCGCATGATCGCCTCGCCCTGGAAACCGAACAGCAGCACCAGCGTGGCGAGCAGCGCGCCGAGGGAGAGCGGATGGAGCCGCGCCAGCAGCCGCTGCA
>CAYQWR010000239.1:0-4136 GCA_964421235.1 uncultured Thiohalomonas sp.
CTTGTCGCCTTTGCGACAAGTTGTTCGTGAAGGTAGCGAACCGCCCCCGGCGTCGTTTTGTAATTCACTGTAAATACACACAATTCTCGCTGGCATGGCCGTTGCAAAACTCCAGTAAACGGAGTGAGGACACTGCCATGTTTGAGACGCATCCACAGGTAGTCATCGACGACACCACGCTGCGCGACGGCGAGCAGACCGCCGGGGTCGCCTTCAGTCACGACGAAAAGCTGGCCATCGCCCGCGCCCTGGACGCCATCGGCGTGCCGGAGCTGGAGGTGGGGATCCCGGCGATGGGCGAGGAGGAGCGCGACGGCATCCGCGCCGTCGCCGCACTCGGCCTCCATGCGCGGCTGCTGGTATGGGCGCGGATGCGCAGCGACGACCTTGCCTGGTCCCGCGACCTCGGCGTCAACATGATCGATCTTTCCACCCCGGTCTCCGACCAGCAGATCGCCCGCAAGCTCGGCCGCGACCGCGGCTGGGTGCTGGATTCCATCCGGCGCCACGTCGCCGCCGCCCGCGACCTCGGTCTCGACGTAATCGTCGGCTGCGAGGATGCCTCGCGCGCCGACGGCGATTTTCTCTGCCGGGTGGCGGAGACGGCGCAACTGGCCGGCGCCCGCCGCGTCCGCTTCGCCGACACCCTCGGCCTGCTGGAGCCGTTCGGCGTCCATGAACGTATCGGGCGGCTGCGCGCCGCCACGGATCTCGAAATCGAAATGCACGCCCACGACGACCTGGGGCTCGCCACCGCCAACACCTTCGCCGCGGTGCGCGCCGGCGCCACCCACGTCAACACCACGGTCAACGGTCTCGGCGAGCGCGCCGGCAACGCCGCGCTGGAAGAGGTGGCGGTCGGCCTGCGTTGCCTCTACGGGCTGGAGAGCGGCGTCAACCTCACCGGCGTCGAGGCGGTGTCGCAGCTGGTGGCCAAGGCCTCGGGCCGGCCGCTGCCGTGGCAGAAGAGCGTGGTGGGCGAGGGCGTCTTCACCCACGAGTCGGGCATCCACGTCGACGGTCTGCTCAAGGACGTGCGCAACTATCAGGGTATCGACCCGGCACTGCTCGGCCGTCAGCACCGCCTGGTGCTGGGCAAGCATTCCGGGGCGCATGCCGTGATGCAGGGCTATGCCCAGCTCGGCATCCGCCTCAACGACGAGGAGGCGCGGCAACTGCTGGCGCACATCCGCGCCTTCGCGGTGCAGCACAAGCGTTCGCCGGAGGCGCTGGAACTGGAACAGCTCTATCGCACGGGAGGTCTGTCATGGGCAACGAACTGATCCTGAATGCAGCCGACGCCGCAGCCGCCACCGGACTGTTCTCCCTGTGGCGCGAGGACGTGGCCTGCGTGTTCCAGCGCGACCCGGCGGCGCGCACCCGTTTCGAAGTGCTCACCACCTACCCCGGCGTGCACGCGATCATCAGCCACCGCCTGGCCCACCGCCTGTGGCGGCGCGGCTGGCGCTACACGGCGCGGCTGCTCGCCTATCTGGTGCGTCTGTTCACCAACATCGACATCCATCCCGGCGCCGCCATCGGCCGCCGCTTTTTCATCGATCACGGTGCCGGTGTGGTGATCGGCGAGACCGCGGTGGTGGGCGACGACTGCACCCTCTATCACGGCGTCACCCTGGGCGGCACTAGTTGGAACAAGGGCCGGCGTCATCCGACCCTGGGCAACGGCGTGCTGGTGGGTGCGGGCGCCAAGATCCTCGGCCCGATCACCCTGGACGATCAGGTGCGGGTCGGCGCCAACTCGGTGGTGGTGCAGGACGTGCCCGCCGGGCGCACCGTGGTCGGCATTCCCGGCCGCGTGGTGCGCGAGCGCAACGCGCGCAACCTCAATCCCCACGGCATCGATCTCGATCATCATCTGATTCCCGACCCGGTCGGGCGCGCCATCGGCTGCCTGCTGGAGCGCATCGATCATCTGGAACGGCGACTGGCCGGCATGCCCGACGGGGCCTGCGGCGAGTGCGGCCAGGAGGCGACGTGCGAGGCTCACGTCTTTGATGGAGAAGCGGGCATGCATCCGCAACGAAAGGACATCGACCATGGACTTGCTTGAATTCAACGAACACAACCTCTACTTCGATCGGCCGCTGCCGGAAGGGACGGAGACGCTGCTGGAACAGGCGTCGGAGGCCGGCATGGACGCGGCGGCGGAGCTGCCGCTGCTGCGCGCCTTCGTGCAGGCGCCGACCCACCTCACGGTGCTGGTCGCGCTCTATCGTTACTACTACTACAGCCACCGCCTGCAGGAGGCGCTGCACGTGGCGCGGCAGGCGCGCATCGTCGCCGGCGCCGAGATGGGCTTCCCCGACGACTGGCGCGCGATGGACCTGCTCTATCTGAGCGCCGGTGCGCGCCGCTCCCTCGGCCAGGTGCGTTTCTATCTGCTGTCGCTCAAGGCCGAAGGCTTCCTCTATCTGCGTCTGGCGCAATACGCCGCCGGACGCGAAAGGCTGCAAAAGGTGCGCGAGCTGGACGAGGCCGACCGCCTCGGCGCCGCCGCCCTGCTGGCCATCATCGACAGTTGCGGCGATTACCAAACTACGGCCCCGAAGCAGGCTGCACACTATCAGGAGGCGCTATGAACACTCTGGAAAGCGAACTGCGTGAACTGGAAGGGGCCGAAGAGTTTCTCGACTACTTCCGCATCGACTACGACCCGCAGGTGGTCCACGTCAACCGCCTGCACATCCTGCAACGGTTCCACGACTACATGCAGCGCATCGCACTGCCCGACGACGAACCGGCGCAGCGCGACATCTACCGCCAGGCGCTGCAAACCGCCTACCGCGACTTCGTCGACTCCGACGCCCAGACCGAAAAGGTGTTCAAGGTATTCAAACAGGGCGAACCGCAGGTGGCGTTCGTTTCGCTGAGCGATATCGGGAGGGCCTGATGCGTCCACGTTACGACTACGGCAACGCCGTGCGGGTGATCCGCAACGTGCGCAACGACGGCACCTTCCCCGGCATCGCCACCGGCACGCTGCTGGTGCGCCGCGGCACCGTCGGCTACGTGCGCAGCGTCGGCACCTTTCTTCAGGATCAGATCATCTACGAGGTGCACTTTCTCGAAGAGGGGCGCGTGGTCGGCTGTCGCGAAGAGGAGTTGATCGGCGCCGACGAGCCGTGGGTGCCGAGCCGTTTCGAAAGCCGCGAGCACGTGCGCACCTTGATGACGCTGGCCCATCGCGGCGAGGTGCTGGTGGAGGCCGGCGGTCACGGTCAGATCCTCAAGGTGTGGCGCGACGACGGCGACGAAGTGGTCTACGACGTAATCTTCCACGACAAGACGCTGAGCGTCCCCGAGCGGGCGCTGGCGCCGCTGGAGGAGGCCCCGGCCGATGTCCACTGAAGCGCGCACCGCCAACTACCTGCGTCTGCGCAGCGCGCTGGCCGGTTTTCAGCGCACGCCGGCAGAACTCAACGACGACGAACGCCGCAGCGTCGAGCAACAGGCCGTGCAGGCCTATGCCATCGAAGAGCAGGTGCTGGCCAAGCCCGAGGCGCGCGACGTCCACGTCCCGGCGTCGGTGGTGGAGCAGGCGGTGCAGGGCATCGTCGAACGTTATCCCGACCGCGCCGAATTCGAGGCCGACCTGGAACGCAACGGCCTCGACGCCGACACCCTGCGCCGCGCCGTCGAGCGCGAACTGCGGGTCGAAGCGGTGATCGAACGCGCACTCGCCGATCGCTGCGAAGCGAGCGACGACGAAGTGGCCATTTACTATCTGCAACACAAGGATCGCTTCACCCGCCCCGAAGTGCGCACCCTGCGCCACATCCTGATCACCGTCAACGACACCTATCCCGAAAACAGCCCCGAGCGCGCACGCGAACGCCTCGCTGAGGTGAAGAAAAAGCTGGGCGACGATATATCTCAATTCGAGAAACTGGCGCGTGCCCACTCCGAGTGCCCCAGCGCCATGGAAGGCGGGCGCATCGGCAAGGTCAAACGCGGCATGCTCTATCCCGAACTGGACGCCGTCGCCTTCGCCATGGAGTGCGGCGCAATCAGCGACGTGGTGCAGTCGGAGCTGGGCTTTCACCTGCTGTGGTGCGAGGCGGTGAATGCCGGTGGCGATGTGCCGCTGGAAGAGGTCGCCGGAAAGATTCGGGAAG
>CAYQWR010000240.1:0-4134 GCA_964421235.1 uncultured Thiohalomonas sp.
AAGCGACAACCCGGTCTACGAGCTGTTCCTGCGCTGAGGCAAGAATTATTCACCGCAAAGGCGCAGAGGGCGCAAAGGTATCTCAGGGCCTCGTCGCGTGAGTATGCATTCGCCCTGAATGGCATCTACCGCCCAGCCCCTAAGGCTTTGCGTCCTTTGCGCCTTTGCGGTGGATTTTGTCTTGTTGGCTTATTTACTCCAGCGCCAGGATCGTCTGCCACTGCCGCGTCGTCACCGGCTGCACCGACAGGCGGTTGCCGCGTCGCACCAGCGGCATCTCTTCCAGCTCCGGGTGTCGCTTCAATTCCTCCAGGGTGATGGTGCGTCCGAGTTTGCGCACGAAGCGCACGTCGACCATGAACCAGCGCGGATTGGCCGGGTCGCTCTTGGGGTCGTAATACTTGCCGTCGGGGTCGAAGGCGGTATGGTCGGGATAGCCGGCGCGCACGATCTCGGCGATGCCGACGATGCCCGGTTCCTTGCAGTTGGAGTGGTAGAAGAAAACCCGGTCGCCGACCTGCATCTGGTCGCGCAGCATGTTGCGGGCCTGGTAATTGCGGACGCCGTCCCAGTGCTCGGTCTGCCCGGGGCGGGCGGCGAGGTCGTCGATGCCGAAGACGTCGGGTTCGGATTTCATCAGCCAATAGTGCATAGTGCGCTCTCCACGGATCTGGCGCTATAGTAGCCAGAAACCTGCTATGTGGCGATTTTGTGACTGAGATCGCTTGTTATATCAATTCCCTTACGGTATATAGGAGATTCCCTTATAGATAGGATATCGACGTTTGCCATAGACACAGGACGTGTGCATGAATCAGAGCCCGTTGCGGCGGGTGTCCATGGGCGTTGGAGGAAAGAAGATGCGACGGCGTAAACCCGACTTTCTCGCGGTGCTTGTCGTCCTGGTGCTATTGGGGATTCTCTTTACCGGTATTTCGCAAGCGATGATGCGCAATTCGCCGTCCCCTGTTGTGGCGGAGGCCAGGAAGTAATACGGCTACGAGAGCTGAAATCGAAACCCGCCCCACGGCGGGTTTTTTTATGGTCACCGCAAACTGAATATGGCGGTGTCGGTGGCGACGCCGTCCAACGGCACGTCCCAGGCGGCGTGGGGCAGGCGCTCCACATGCTGGAACGCGTAGGCGATCCCCAGCAGCCGCGGCTTGTGCCAACGGTAGCGCCGCGGCAGATAGGCGAGGGTGCGGTCGTAGAAGCCGCCGCCCATGCCGAGGCGGTTGCCGTGGCGGTCGAAGGCCACCAGCGGTGCCAGGATCAGGTCGAGACTCCACGCCGGGCGCGCGCTGCGCCAGCCGCGTCTCGGCTCCGGGATGCCGAAACGATTGGGCAACAGCGGCGTATCGGGCCGATAGGGGGCGAACCACAGGCGGTTGTGAAACGTCGGACTCAACACCGGCAGATAGCACTGCTTTCCCATCGCCCAGGCGCGTTCGATGAGCGGCGTCAGATCCATCTCGCCGTCGTTGGGCAGATAAAACGCGATGTGCCGGCTGCGGCGAAACAGCGCCGATCCGCCCACCTGTCTGGCCAGGGCGCGGGCGGCGGTGCGCCGTGCATCGGCAGACAACCCGCGGCGCTGCCGGCGCATCTGCCGGCGGATGTCGTTGCGGGCAGCGTGTGAATGCGAGGATGTTGACAAGTGATATGAGGACGATGGGATGTCGTCGGGTCCGGTCATCGCACGACCTCGCACCTGCACGGAAAATTAGGGAGGGTGCCCTCCGCCTGGGCCGTCGCCGCCGTTGTCTCTTGAACCCATGGTTCAAGTGGGGAAGGTGGCCGGAGAATCAGGCTTTCCGCAGTGCGGACATGCACACAACGCCAGCTCAACAACCCCAGGGGTAAAATTATCGGCTCAAGAAATACCCCGGCGACTAACAAACCCCGCAGGGGGCACCCATATCGAATACTACAGTTTCAGCTGACGGCCTTCCGCCTCCAGGGCCTGTTCGATGCGCTCCTGGATGTGCAGCAGGCGCCGCTCATGCTCACCATTATACCCGCTAATGCCGTGGCGGTGTTGCAGCAACTCATGAGACAGATTGATGGCGGCCATGACTGCGATGCGTTCCGTGCCGATAACCTTGCCGCTGTTGCGGATTTCGTGCATCTTGTCGTTGAGCGTTCGTGCCGCTTCAAGCAGCGCATCACGCTCCTCCACCGGGCAGCCGATGGTGTATTCCTTGTCCAGAATGCGCACTGGAACCTGGATCATGTCTCGCGCCATAGTCAGCCTTGCTCCATCGCCTTGAGACGACTGATCATTGCCTCCACGCGGGTGCGGGCCATTTCGGTCTTTTCCAGCAAGCGGGAACGCTCCGTCGCCAACGTCGACTGTTGTGCGCGCAACACTTCGTTCTCTTCGCGCAGTCGCTCCACTGTGCGAATGAGATCGTCCACGCGGCGTTCGAGGATATTGATGTCCAATGCGTTCCTCATGATCGAAACAGCAGTGTTGGGCTCACGTTGAGTTGATGGATCGTTAAAGCGGCACAATCTATACCATTAATGTGCAAAAACACTATAGAGCGGTGGCCCTACGGGGTCAATGATGGCCGTAGCGCGGGGTGTCGTGACCACACCGCGAATGCTAGGATCGGGCCTCCGTGCCGCGATTGCGGCGACTATATGGGAGCAATACATGAGCGAAACCGACCTTGACGCTATCGCGCTGGTGGACACTGCGCTGCGCCGCGTCGGTTCTGATATCGGTGCAGTGGAGTGCCAGGGCATGCTGGCCGGATGGCTGTGTGCCGGCGGTTCGCTGACGCGTGATGCCTGGTTGCAGCAGTGGGTGGCGGATGAGCAGCAGGGCGGCGTAGCGGCGCAAGAGGCGCGCGATACCCTGGACGCCTTGCGCAAGGCGATGGTGGTGCAGCTCAACGATCCGCTGCTAGAGTTCCAGCCGCTGCTGCCCGATGACGCCACCCCATTGGCAGAGCGGGTCGAGGCGTTGGGCGAGTGGTGCCAGGGATTTCTTATGGGAATGGCGCTGGGCGGCGTCAAGGACGTGGCCAAGCTGCCGGGAGACAGCGGTGAGGCGGTACGGGACATGGTGCAGCTCGCCCGTGCCGGCAGCTATGACCTGGGCGACGGTGACGAGGATGAACAAGCCTATTCGGATCTGGTCGAATATGTGCGTACAGCGGTGTTGCTGGTGAACGAGGAGCTCAATCCCAGCAAGGCGCCGCCGCAGATGGATCCGACCATTCATTGACCCGCAAAGTGAACTAGTGTGACGACATGGCGATGACCCGTAACGAATTTGCAAAACGTCGCAAGCGTCTGATGCAGCTGATGGGTAATGACGCCATCGCTGTCCTCCCCACCGCACCGGAACGGGTACGCAGTCGCGACACGGAATATCCCTATCGCGCCGACAGCGATTTCTACTACCTTACCGGCTTTCCGGAACCGGAAGCGGTGGCGGTGCTGATTCCGGGGCGTGCCCATGGCGAGTTTCTGCTGTTTTGCCGCGAACGCGATCCGGAAATGGAGACCTGGCACGGGCGCCGCGCCGGCCTGGACGGTGCGCGCGAGCGCTACGGAGCCGACGACGCCTTCCCCATCGCCGATATCGACGAGATCCTGCCGGGCCTGCTGGAGAACAAGGATCGCGTCTACTACACCATGGGCGCGCACCGCGACTTCGATCGCCAGGTGATGGACTGGATCAATACGCTGCGCAAAAAGTCGCGTGCCGGCGTGCACACGCCGGGCGAGTTTGTCGCCCTTGATCACTTGCTGCACGATATGCGGCTGTATAAGAGCAGCGCGGAACAGGCGGCGATGCGCAATGCCGCCAAGGTTGCGTCGCGGGCGCACCTGCGGGCGATGCGCAGCTGTCGCGCGGGGATGTACGAATATCAGTTGGAGGCGGATATCCTGCATGAGTTTGCCGCCCACGGCGCCCGCTTTCCCTCCTACAACTCCATCGTCGGCGGCGGCGCCAACGGCTGCATCCTGCACTACACCGAAAACAGCGATACGCTGAAGAGCGGTGACCTGGTGCTGATCGATGCCGGTTGTGAATACGACTACTACGCCTCCGACATTACCCGTACCTTCCCGGTCAACGGCCGTTTCAGTGCGGCGCAGCGTGCCCTCTACGAGCTG
>CAYQWR010000241.1:0-4131 GCA_964421235.1 uncultured Thiohalomonas sp.
CGGCGAGTACGAGAAATACAGGACCTATGCAAACTTGGTTAACGAGCGGCCGGTGACCGTGCTGCGGGACCTGCTGATCCCGCGCCCTGACCTCGCCCCCATCCCCCTGGACCAGGTGGAACCGGTGGAAGCCATCCTGCCCCGCTTCGATACCGCCGCCATGTCCCTGGGTGCGCTGTCGCCGGAAGCCCACGAAGCGCTGGCGAGTGCCATGAACACCCTGGGCGGGCGCTCCAATTCCGGCGAGGGCGGCGAGGACCCGGCCCGCTATGGCACCGATAAACGTTCCAAGATCAGGCAGGTGGCCTCGGGGCGCTTCGGGGTGACCCCCGCCTACCTGGCCGGGGCGGAAGTGTTGCAGATCAAGATCGCCCAGGGTGCCAAGCCGGGGGAAGGCGGCCAGTTGCCCGGGCATAAGGTCAACGAGATGATCGCCAAGCTGCGCTTTTCCAAGCCGGGCGTGGCGTTGATCTCACCGCCCCCCCACCACGACATCTATTCCATCGAAGACCTGGCTCAACTGATTTTCGACCTCAAGCAGGTCAACCCGGACGCCCTGGTGTCGGTGAAACTGGTCGCGGAAGCCGGCGTGGGCACCATCGCCGCCGGTGTGGCCAAGGCCTATGCCGACCTGATCACCATCTCCGGCTACGACGGCGGCACCGGCGCCAGCCCGCTCACCTCGGTGAAGTACGCCGGCAGCCCGTGGGAGCTGGGCATGACCGAGACCCACCAGATCCTGCGCGCCAACGACCTGCGCGACAAGGTGCGGGTGCAGACCGACGGCGGCCTCAAGACCGGCCTCGACGTGCTCAAGGCGGCGATGCTCGGCGCCGAGAGCTTCGGTTTCGGCACCGGCCCGATGGTGGCGCTGGGCTGCAAATACCTGCGCATCTGCCACCTGAACAACTGCGCCACCGGCGTCGCCACCCAGGACAAGGTGCTGCGCATGGATCACTTCATCGGTCTGCCCGAGATGGTGATGAACTACTTCAAGTTCATCGCCCGCGAGACCCGCGAGTGGATGGCGCAGATCGGCGTGCGCTCCATGGCGGAGCTGATCGGCCGCACCGACCTGCTGGAGATCGTGGAGGGTGCGACCGAACGGCAGCGCCGTCTCGATCTGGCGCCGCTACTCTCCGACGGCGGCGTGCCGGCCGACAAGCCGCGCTTCTGCACCGAACCGAAGAACATACCGTTCGACAAAGGCGAGCTGGCCGAGCAGATGGTGCGCGACTGCCTGCCCGCCATCGAGGCCAAGCAGGGCGGCGAGTTCAGCTTCGCGCTGAAGAACGTCAACCGCTCCATCGGCGCGCGCCTCTCCGGCGAGATCGCCAAGCGCTACGGCAATCTGGGCATGTGCGAGGCGCCGATCAAGCTGCGCCTGACCGGCACCGCCGGCCAGAGCTTCGGCGTGTGGAACGCGGGTGGCCTCGACATGTATCTGGAGGGCGACGCCAACGATTACGTGGGCAAGGGGATGGCCGGCGGCAAGCTGGTGCTCTACCCGCCCAAGGGCAGCCGCTTCCAGAGCCAGGAGACCAGCATCATCGGCAACACCTGCCTCTACGGCGCCACCGGCGGCACCCTCTACGCCGCGGGCCTGGCCGGCGAGCGCTTTGCCGTGCGCAACTCCGGCGCCCACGCGGTGGTGGAAGGGGTCGGCGACCACGGTTGCGAATACATGACCGGCGGCGTGGTGATGGTGCTGGGCCAGACCGGACTCAACTTCGGCGCCGGCATGACCGGCGGCTTCGCCTACGTGCTGGACCTGGACAACGGTTTCGTCGATCGCTACAACCACGAGCTGATCGACGTCCACCGCGTCGGCACCGAAAAGACCGAGGCCCACCGCGCCCACCTGCGCAAGATGATCGAGGCCTTCGTCGCCGAGACCGGCAGCGCCTGGGGCAAACATATCCTCGACAACTTCGCCGACATGCTGGAGAAGTTCTGGCTGGTCAAGCCGAAGGCCTCCGAGATCAACACGCTGCTCGATACGCTGTTGAGCGCCGCTTAAGAGTTACAAGGTTAGCAACGAGCCATGGGAAACGTTTTCCAATTTCTGCAAGTGCCGCGCATCGACCCGGAGAAGATGGCCGTCGAGGTGCGCATCAAGGAATACTGCGAGATCTACGGTCAGTTCGATGTGGAGGGCGCCGCCTCGCAGGCCGATCGCTGCCTTGCCTGCGGCAACCCGTACTGTTCGTGGAAATGCCCGGTGCACAACTACATCCCCCACTGGCTCAAGCTGGTGGCGGAGGGCAACCTGTTCGAGGCGGCGGAGCTGTCGCACCGCACCAACTCGCTGCCCGAGGTGTGCGGCCGCGTCTGCCCGCAGGACCGCCTGTGCGAAGGGGCCTGCACCCTCAACGACGGCTTCGGCGCGGTGACCATCGGTGCCGTTGAACGTTACATCAGCGACAACGCCTTCGCCCAGGGCTGGCGCCCCGACATGTCCAAGGTCAAACCCACCGGCAAGCGGGTCGCCGTCATCGGCGCCGGCCCGGCGGGCCTCGGCTGCGCCGACGTGCTGATCCGCAACGGCGTGCAGGCGGTGGTCTACGACCGCAATCCGGAGATCGGCGGCCTGCTCACCTTCGGCATCCCCGAATTCAAGCTGGAGAAGTCCATCGTGCGCCGTCGCCGCGAGGTGATGGAAGGCATGGGCGTTGAATTCAAACTCGGCGTCAAGGTCGGCAAGGACGTCAGTTTCGAGCAGCTGGTAAGTGAATATGATGCCGTGTTCCTCGGCATGGGCACCTACACCTACATGAAGGGCGGCTTCCCCGGCGAGAACCTGCCCGGCGTCCACGCCGCCCTCGATTTCCTCATCTCCAACATCAACCACTGCCACGGCTACGAAAAGAGCCCCTCCGAATTCGTCAGCATGGAAGGTCAGCGCGTGGTGGTGCTGGGCGGCGGCGACACCGCCATGGACTGCAACCGCACCTCGATCCGCCAGGGCGCCAAGCGCGTCACCTGCGCCTACCGCCGCGACGAGGCCAACATGCCCGGCTCCAAGCGCGAGGTGGCCAACGCCAAGGAAGAGGGCGTGCAGTTCCTGTGGAACCGCCAGCCGGTGGAGATCGTCGGCGAGGGGCGGGTCGAAGGGGTCAAGGTGGTCACCACCGAAATGGGTCCGCCCGACGCCCGCGGCCGCCGCACCCCGCAGGTGGTGGAGGGCTCCGAGGAGATCATCCCGGCCGACCGCGTGCTGATCGCCTTCGGCTTCCGTCCCAACCCGCAGCCCTGGTTCGCCGAACACGGCATCGACACCGACGAGCGCGGCCGGGTCAAGGCGCCGGCCGACAGCCAGTACAAATACCAGACCAGCAACCCCAAGGTGTTCGCCGGCGGCGACATGGTGCGCGGCTCCGACCTGGTGGTCACCGCCGTATGGGAAGGCCGCCAGGCCGCCGAGGGCATCCTGGATTATCTGGACGTCTGAAACAAGAACATCCAACGCAAAGGCGCAAAGGGCGCAAAGAACGCGAAGGTAATGATGCTGTTTGGAGTTGCGGCTGACGCAATTTCCTGGAAAAAGCCATCAAGCAAAGATTTCTCTTTGCGCCCTTTGCGTTCTTTGCGCCTTTGCGTTGAAGGCTTTTCTCATGAGTGAATTGAAGAACGATCGTTTCCTGCGCGCGCTGCTCAAGCAGCCGGTCGACGTCACGCCGGTGTGGATGATGCGCCAGGCGGGGCGTTATCTGCCGGAATACCGCGCCACCCGCGCCAAGGCCGGCAGCTTCATGCAGCTGTGCATGAATCCCGAGCTGGCCTGCGAGGTCACCATCCAGCCGCTGGAGCGTTTCCCGCTCGACGCCGCCATCCTCTTCTCCGACATCCTCACCGTGCCCGACGCCATGGGGCTGGGGCTGCGCTTCGCCGAGGGCGAGGGACCGATCTTCGACCGCCCGGTGCGCAGCGCCGCCGATGTGGACAAGTTGTTCGTGCCCGACCCGGAGGGCGAGCTGAAGTACGTGATGGACGCGGTGCGCACCATCCGCCGCGAGCTGGACGGCCGGGTGCCGCTGATCGGTTTCTCCGGCAGCCCCTGGACCCTCGCCACCTATATGGTCGAGGGCGGCTCCTCCAAGGAGTACGCCAAGGTCAAGGGCATGCTCTACG
>CAYQWR010000242.1:0-4093 GCA_964421235.1 uncultured Thiohalomonas sp.
TCCGATGATAAAGCCGGTGGGAACGGCCGGAGTGATGGTCACTGCGGTACGGTCGTCCGCAAGCAGCAGCCCCTGCACCATATGAGCGGAATAGCGGTTGCCGCAAAACTCGTCCTCCAGCACCAGCGGTTCGCCGCCCTTCAATTTGTCCAGACGCCCTTCCAGCAGCAGGGTGGTGCCGCACAACGGCTGCGGATTGCGCAGGCGGCCCCTGGCATAGAGGGTATTGAAGGCGGCATCGGCCTCCAGATCGGCCAGGGTCTCGAAGACCACCGGCGCCCCCTTGGCCGGGCTGTACTTGACCTGGAGGCCGCCGGAAACGGTGCCCCGCTGGCCCGCCTTCAGCAGCAGCGCCAACGGCGTCGAGGCCGAGGCGCCGGGCCGCGGCACGTAATCGAGCAGCGCCACCAGGCGGCGCAGGTATTCCCACTGGCTGGCGGTGCCGAGATAACCCTCGTTGGCGTAGGCGTCCATATGCACGCCGAGCACGTGGCAGGCGCGGGCGAACTGGCGCGTCAGATGCCACAGCATGTCGTCGGGGTCGGCGGCGTAAAGCGCCTCCAGCCGACGTTTGCGTCCATCTTCGGTTTCGTCCGCCGGGATCGCTGCCTGAAGTTGTGCCCAGGAGGGGAAACGTGCGGCGAGGCCGGCGCGCAGGGTTTCGAGGAACACGGCGGCATTGCCGTCGATATAGTCGAAACGGACGAGCCCGGCGCGGTTCCAGCGGGTGAGATCGGTCATCGTCTACCCCTTCCTTCCGCCGCGCAGCAGCAACGTGAAATAGCCGCGTTCCGGATGGGCCTGGTCGTTGTCGCACACCGCAAGCTCCAGCCCCTCCAGGGTGATGCGACCGCTGGCCGCCTGATCGACGAAGCGGTCGCCAAGGCGCTTGAATTGGTTCAGGCAGGCATTGTCCACCCCGTCGAGGGCCATCAACGCCTGGAACAGATCGCTGGCCCAGAGGTCTTCGCCGAACAGTAGCCGGCCAGGCTCGAAATAGCCGCCGGGGCCGGTGCCCAGAGCGCGCGCCACGGCGTTGCGCACCTCCGACTGGAAGTAGTCGGCGTTTACCTGGATCGAGAGCGTCATCACGATGCCCACCTCCACCGCCTCCTCCAGCACCACCTCCTGGCCAACCATGCGATAGTCTTCGAGATAGGGGTAGAGCACCGCGCGCACGCTGGGCAAACCGGCCCGCGCCGGCAGACCGACATTGCGCTCGGCGTGAAAGGCCTCGGTCTGCTGCCACACCTCGTCGCTGTAGACGCCGTCGGCGTCCAGGCCGAGGCGCCGCCACGGGATCACCGCCACGTGGATCGCCGGCCAGGCACCGTCCCAGCGCTGCCAGGCGTGGGCGCGCAACACCAGCGGATGCTCCTCCAGACGGGTCTCGAAGTCCGTCAGTGTGACCATGCGGCGCTGGTCGTGGATCGAGCGCGGGCCATCCAGCCGCGCCTGATCCATCTTGTCCGGATGGTCGAGCCACCAGTTGTCGAAGCGCCGGATGTCGTCGCTGCCGCCCGTCCCCGGGGTCTGATCGAACGGCGGCTGGCGCAGCCGCCGCGCCAGGCCGACGGCGTCGTAGCCGATCAGGTTGAGCAGGCGGCGCAGCGAATCGGGGCGGCGCGCCGTCTCCAGGTAGGTCTCGGCCGCGGCGCGGTCGAGGCTGTCGGAGATCTGATCGAGGGCGAAGGCGAGTACCTCCACCAGCGTCACCTCCACATCGGCGGGGGTCCAGCGCGTGCGCTCGGGGAAGCGGGCCGCCAGCTCCTGCAGCATGGTCAGCCGGAAGCTGTCGTAGTCGCGCTGGTCCCAGTCGAAATCGTCGCCCAGCTCGGGCAGCGCCTCGGGCAGCGCCACCTGACGCCGTCCGCAGTCGGGGCAGCGGCCGTCGAACAGCAGCGCGGTACGCGGATCGCCGGCCATCAGCTCGTCCCCACCCGGAACAGTTGGCTTTCACGGTGGCCGACGGCCGCCAGGGTATAGGCGATGGCGATGATCAGGCTGGCCTCGTCGCCGCTCACCTCCACCGCGATGCTCTTCGGCTCCACCTCGCCCTGCAACGCCTCGGCCAGGGAGGCAAGCAGACGCTGGCGGGTGACCTGCCACAGCGGCGTGTCATTGGGCTCGAACACCAGGGCCTTCACCCCGGCACCGAATTCCGGACGGAACACCCGCTCCCCCGGCAGGGTGAACAGCACCTGTTCGATCTGGCCGCGGATATGTTCGGAACGGCTCGCCAGGCGCGGCGCGGTGCTGTCCATGCGCAGCGGAAAGGAGAGATAGGGTGGGTCGACCAGTCGGCGTGCCATCGTGTCACCTCATGCGCACATGACTTTGCTGGAGAGGCTGCTCATCTCGCCCTGGGGCACCGGCGGGCCGGAGGGACCGACACCGGTCGGGTGCACATGGGTGGCGAACAGGGTGAGAAAGCTGGTGCCCTTGATCAGCGGCTCGCCGCCGGCGCCGCCCAGCATCACCTGGCTGCCCTCCAGGGTGACGGTGGCGCTGGTGCTGAGCTTGACCCCGGAGGCGGCCATCTCCAGCTTGTTGCCGTTGGCGTCCTGCAGGGTGGCGCCCTGGTTGGAGAGGGTGAGCGTGTTGCCGTTGGCATCCTCCAGCACCGCCTGCTTGTTGGCGGCATCCAGGGTCAGCTTGGCTCCGCTCTTGTCGGCCAGCACGGCGTTGCCGTCGTGATCGAAATCGAGCATCGCGCCGCTGGAATGGAGCAGCTTCACCTCCTCCGCGTCGTCCTTGTCCTCCAGCAACAGCACATGGCCCTTGGCGGTGCGCAGTACCTTGGTGGTCGGCGGGTCCTGCGCCTCCTGCGGCGCGTCGCCGCTGCTCTGCCAGAAGGTGCCGGTCCAGATTGGGAAGTCGAGGCTGCCGCCTTCGAACTCCACCCACACCTGGGCGCCGACCGCCGGGGCCGCGAAGAAACCTTCGTTGCCCAGGCCGCCGCAGGGCAGGCAGGGCAGCGCCCAGTCGGTCTCGGTGTCGCCGAGCAGCGCGGGCACCCGCAGCTTCACCCGCGCCCGCTTGTCCGGGTCGGCGTTGTCGGTGACGAAGCCGCGATACTTGCCGTAGGCGTGTCGCTGGGAAAGATTCTGTGCCAGTTCCCGTTGCAGTTCGTCGGCCATCACACTACCCCCGCCAGCGCCGCGGCAAGACCGGAAGCGCTGCTCAAGTTGTCGCCGTAGGCGTTGCGCAACAGCCGGAAACGCTGCTTGTAGCCTTGCGGCGTAAAGCTGTGATTGACGCTGTCGACGTAATAGACCCCGGACATCCACTCGCCCAGGCCGTCCACGCCGACCGGCAGCCCCACCAGCAGTACATGGCCGTAGAGCGTGCCGTCGAGCTCGCCCTCGCCCTGGAGCCGATGGATGTCGAGGTCGTCGGCCTTCTGTTGCGCCAGTGTCTGCAAGCGCTGCGCGTCGGCCCCGGCCTGGGCCGACATCTTCCAGACGAACGGCTCCAGCCCGCTGCCGCTGCTGTCCGCGGGGGTGGTGCCGAGCAGAGGCAGATCGGGGTAGACGGTCTCGGTGGTAGTGGCGTGGCCGCTCTCGGCCGGGGCGTCGTAGGCGACGGCGTCCGCCTGGTGGCCGTCGCTTCGCACCGACAGCGACAGGCAGTTGGTATCGCTGCCTGCGTACACCATGATCGTGTCCTGCGGATCGGCACTCAGGCGCATCGGGCCGAAATAGACCAGGCCTGCGCGAAAGATCAGTTCGTAGCCGTTGAATTCAGCGCGCGATTTGAGGAACTTGATGTCGGTGTCGTCCTGGGCGATCCCCACCAGACGCTCCTGACCGGCGGCACTCTGCGGGTCGGCGGCGAGTCCGAAGGACGCGAGGATCTCATTCAACAACAGGCTGTCGCTGGAGGGCAGGTCCGTGGTGCCCCACACCTTGCGGTGATGCTCACGGTCCAGGCGGATCGAATCGTCCTGGCATTCGACCTTGACCCGGGAGGCGCCAGCGTCCTGGGGCGTCTCCAGATTCACCTCACGGATGTAGCCGCGCATCACCTCCTCGCGCCGGTTGCCGAAGGCGGCGAAGATGACGATGCGCGCCCACGGCACCAGGACCTCCGC
>CAYQWR010000243.1:0-4052 GCA_964421235.1 uncultured Thiohalomonas sp.
TCATCGCCAGGGTGCGCGGGATCGGGGTGGCGGTCATGATCAGTTGGTGCGGATAACGGCCGCCCTGGTTCCCCTTCTCGCGCAGGGCCAGGCGCTGGTGGACGCCGAAACGGTGCTGTTCGTCGACGATCACCACCCCCAGGTCGTGGAACTCCACTCCCTCCTGGAACAGGGCGTGGGTGCCGACCGCGACCCGGGCACTGCCGTCGGCCAGGCGGGCCAGCATTTCGCGCCGCGGCCTGGCCTTGAGCTTGCCCGACAGCCAGGCGACCTCAACCCCGAGCGGCGCCAGCCAGGCGCTGAAGTTGTGGTAGTGCTGCTCCGCCAGCAGCTCGGTGGGCGCCATCACCGCCGCCTGGCAGCCCGACTCCACCGCCTGCAATGCGGCCAGGGCGGCGACTACGGTCTTGCCCGAACCGACGTCGCCCTGCACCAGCCGCTGCATCGGGTGGGGCTGGGTCAGATCGGCGGCGATCTCGTCGCTCACCCGGCGCTGGGCGGCGGTCAGGTCGAACGGCAGGGCGGCGAGAAATTGCGGACGCAGGCTCTGGTCGCCCGCCAGCGGCGGTGCCCGGTGACGCTGGGCCCGGGCACGCAACCGGCGCAGGCTCAGGGTGTGGGCCAGCAGTTCCTCGAAGGCGAGGCGGCGCTGGGCCGGGTGGTGGCCCTCGGCCAGCAGGGTCAGCGGCGCGTCGGGCGGCGGCCGGTGCAGATACTCCACCGCTTCGCGCAGCGGCGGCAGCTCCAGTCCCTCCAGCAGTTCGGCGGGCAGCCAGTCGGTGAGCGGCAACTCACCGCGTTGCAGCAGGGCCAGCGCCTTGTCGGTGAGCTGGCGCAGCGAGGGCTGTTGCAGCCCCTCGGTGGTGGGATAGACCGGGGTCAGGTGTTCCTCCACGGCGGCGGGCAGTTCGTCGCCCAGGCGGCGGAACTCCGGATGCACCATCTCCAGGCCGACCGAACCTGGCCGCGCCTCGCCGTAACAGCGCACCCGCGCGCCGCGCTCCAGCGTCTGCTGCATGGCGGCGCTGAAGTGGAAGAAGCGCAGGGTGAGGGCGCCGCTGCCGTCGGCGATGCGCGACAGCAGCATGCGGCGTCTGCCGAACTTGATCTCGGTGAGCAAGACCTCGCCCTCGACCACCGCCTCGTCGCCGGGGCGCAGGGTGCCGATGGGGACGACGCGGGTGCGGTCCTGATAGCGCAGCGGCAGGTGGAACAGCAGGTCCTCGACGGTGTGGATGCCCAGGTGTTCGAGGCGTTCGGTCAGCCGCGGTCCCACCCCTTTGAGGGCGGTGACCGGCGGCGGCATATCAGCGGCGGATGGCGGGTTGCTCACTGCGACCGGTGCGCGGCGTGCAGCCGGTCCATGATATCGGCGAAGCTCAGATGCTGTTCCGCGTGCAGGGCGGCCGCGTCGGTTGCGTCGTGCATCTGCGGCCCGGCGCTGGCGAATACGCCCTGGCGGCGGGCGGCGGCCATCTGTTGCAGGAAGCGCTCCTTCACATCGGGCTGGCGGGCATAGGGGGCCAGCGGCGGCAGGATCCCCTCCAGCCGGTCGAAACGCTGTTCCGGCGCCGGGTGGGTCTTGAACATGAAGGCCAGCGCGCTGTCCTTGGGGTCCATCGCCTCCAGCGTCTGCAACATGGCCGGCAGACCGTAGGGGTCGTAGCCGGCGCGGGTGGCGATGACGATGCCCAGGCGGTCGGCCTCGTACTCGTCATGCTTGTCGAGGCCACGGGCATAGAGGTCCTTGAATCCGCCGGCGATCTTGTCCAGTTGGCTGCGGTCCTGCTCGTTCGCGCGACTGCCGACGACGGCGACCGCCAGATCGAGGCGCGCGCCCTTTTCCACCGCCTTGAGGTGGTGCTTGCGGATGACATGGGCGCACTCGTGGGCCAGCACTCCGGCCAGTTCGGCCTCGGAATCAAGGTGCAGCAGCAGTCCCTTGGTGACGAAGACATAGCCGCCCGGAGCGGCGAAGGCATTGATATCCATGGTGTCCAGCACACCGAAACGCCAGTTCAGGTCGGGACGCTCGGTGTGCAACGCCACCCAGCGTCCGACCCGGTTCACGTAGCGCTGCAGCTGATCGTCCTGTACCAGCGGTGCCGCACCGACCAGTACCGCGGCCGCTTCGCGGCCGATCGCCTGTTCCTGCGCGGGGCTGACGTCGCCGAAGGCCTGCTTGGCGGTCTGCACCAGCTTGCCCAGGTCGATCTTGCCGTTGTTGCCGAACAGGCCGTCGAGCGGTCCGGCGACGGCGCTGACGGAAACCATTGCCGCGGCGATGAGGAGAAGACCAATGACGCGTCGCAGCATGATCAGTACCCCTCCGGCAGCGGATTGGCGGGCTGCTTTTTCGGTGCCTTGGCGGCGCCTGCGGCGGGGACATAGGCGATCTTGTGGCTCTTGAGCTTCGCCTCGGCGGCGAATTTGCGCGCCTGCTCGGGGGTGACGGCGAAGCGGTTCATGCCGTCCACGGCGCCGTAGTTGGGAACCGCGCTTTTCATGCTGGTGGAGTCGAGGCCGCGGATGCCGGTGGCAACGGTCACGTTGCTGGAGTCGGCGCGTCCGGTCTGCAGGAAGCTCAGCGCGCTGCCGACGCCCGTGTCGCCCGGCTTGGCGTGGCCGTCGCCCAGGCGCAATGCGGTCATCTGTACCCAGCCCTCCTTGCCGCCGCTCTTCACCCGATACCAGCCGCCGTCGCGCACGATGACGTCGACCTTCGCCTGCGCCGCCAGCGTGGCGAGCGTGGCGGCATCGCTGAACGGTTTGGCCTTCAGTTCGGTGGGCCGGATGATGTGCCCCGGCGCGGCGTGGGCTGCGAGGGCGATCGCGCCGAGCAGCAGCGCTGCCAACATGCGTGTTCTCATACGGGTTTCCTTCGCGGTTCGAACAGCTGCACTTCCTGCGTCCTTCCCTTGACCTTATAAAAACCGTGATCGACAAAGTCAAACGCGTCGCCGCACTGGGCGCGGGTGTCGGCCGATACCAGCACCCGCGCCACCCCCTTGGTCTGTCCCTCGATGCGGCTGGCAAGATTCACCGTATCGCCGATGGCGGTGTAGTCGAGGCGGTTTTCCGAACCGAGGAAACCGACCACCGCCGGCCCGGTATGGATGCCGATGCCCACGTCGAAGTGCTCGCCGCCGGTGCCCAGATGGTCGCGGAAGGCGATAAGCGCGTCGCACATCTCTAGCGCCGCCTCCACCGCGTTGATTGCCTGGCGTTCATCCTCCACCGGCGCGCCCCAGAAGGCCATGATGGCATCACCGATGAATTTGTCCATGGTGCCGCCGTGCTTGAAGATCACCTTCACCTGGCGCGAAAAATAATCGTTGAGCAGGTCGACGATCTCTTCGGCCGTATGTTGTTCGGACAGGGTGGTGAAGCCGCGGATGTCGGAGAACAGTACCGTGAGGCGGCGGCTCGCGCCTTTGAGCGTCAGCATCGACTCGCCCTGCGCCACCAGCGCCTGCACAACGCGCGGGTCGAGGAAGCGGCTGAAGATATGCACCGAACGCTCCCGGTCACGGCGCTCGCGCAGATAGGCGTGCAGGGCGGCGGCGACGTAGTAGAGCCAGGCGAAGGCGGCGGGTGTAAACAGCCCGATCAGCCAGCGCCATTGCAGTGCGCCGTATTGCGCCAGCGCCAGTGCGGCGGTCATGGCGATAAGACCGAGGCCGATGCGCAGTGGGTTGATGCGGCGGCGGAACAGCAGGAACAGCGCGGCGAGCAACAGCAGCGCGATCAGCGGTGAGATCCAGCGTGCCGTCGTGCGTAGCGGGTCGCCATGCTTCAGGTTGTCGATGGCGGTGGCGACGATCTCCACCGCCGGAAACAGGCTGCCCATGGCGGTGTTGCGCAGGTCGTGCAGGCCGGCGGCGGTGGAGCCGATGACGACGATCTTGCCGCTCAGCTCGTTCTGCGGCCGCTGCGGCTTGCTGCGCTCCATGTCGCTGTAGAGATCGAAGAAGGAGATGCGGTGGTAGCTGAGTGCCGGGCCGCGCCAGTTGAGCAGCAGGTCGGCCCCGGCGGGGATCGGGTAGCCGAGG
>CAYQWR010000244.1:0-4033 GCA_964421235.1 uncultured Thiohalomonas sp.
GTGTCGAGGGTGCCGCGCACGGTGTGGTAACGCACGCCCGGCAGGTCCTTGACACGGCCGCCGCGAATCAGCACCACCGAGTGCTCCTGCAGGTTGTGGCCTTCACCACCGATGTAAGAGCTCACTTCGAAACCGTTGGTCAGACGTACGCGCGCAACCTTACGCAGCGCCGAGTTCGGCTTCTTCGGGGTCGTGGTGTATACACGCGTGCACACGCCGCGCTTCTGCGGACAGCTTTCCAGCGCCGGCACCTTGCTCTTCTCGACCGGGCTAACCCGCGGCTTGCGTACCAATTGGTTAATCGTCGCCATTTGTCTCTCGACTCCAGCAAAATAAGCAACAGGCCGGCAAATCACCGGCCTGTGGAAAAAAGAAGCGGAATTCTATGAAGGCGGGATGCTGGTGTCAATAGCATTCCGCCTTTTGGGCCTACGTCGTTGCGACGATCGGCCTTATTCTTCGCTCCCAGCCTCGGCGGCCAGCACCTGCACCGCCTCCGTTACCGCCAAAAATTCGCCGTTTGCCTCCCGGCGCTTGCGACGGCGTTCGTTGTGATAGGCCAGACCGGTACCCGCCGGGATCAGGCGGCCTACAATCACGTTCTCCTTCAAACCGCGCAGATCGTCCTGCTTACCGGTCACCGCCGCATCGGTCAGAACGCGGGTCGTTTCCTGGAACGAAGCCGCCGAAATGAACGATTCGGTCGACAGCGACGCCTTGGTGATACCCAGCAGATCGCGCTCGAAGGTGGCCGGCATCTTGCCGCCACCCAGGATCACTTCGTTCTCCTCCTGCACCCGTGCCAGCTCAAGCTGCTCACCCGTGAGGAACTTGGTGTCGCCGCCCTCCTTGATGGTCACCTTGCGCAGCATCTGGCGGACAATCACCTCGATGTGCTTGTCGTTGATCTTCACGCCCTGCAGCCGGTAGACGTCCTGCACCTCGTTGACGATGTAGCGCGCCAGCTCCTCGACCCCCTGCAGACGCAGGATATCGTGCGGATTCGGCTCGCCCTCGACGATGACCTCGCCCTTCTCCACGTGCTCACCTTCGAACACGGTGACGTGGCGCCACTTGGGAATCAGCTCCTCGTGGGCGTCGCTGCCGTCGGTCGGGGTGATCACCAGGCGCTGCTTGCCCTTGGTCTCCTTGCCGAAGCTGATGGTGCCGGAGATCTCGCCCAGGATGGCCGGTTCCTTCGGCTTGCGCGCCTCGAACAGCTCCGCCACACGGGGCAGACCGCCGGTGATATCACGGGTCTTGGACGACTCCTGCGGGATACGGGCGACAACGTCACCCACGCCCACCTCGGCGCCGTCGGCGAGGTTGACCACCGCACCGGCTGGCAGGAAGTAGTGCGCCGGCAGCTCGGTACCCGGAATATTGATGTCGTTGCCCTTGGCGTCCATCAGCTTGACCATCGGCCGCAGGTCTTTGCCAGACGAACCACGCTGCTTCGGATCGCTGATCACCAGACTCGACAGACCGGTCACTTCGTCGGTCTGGCGGTTGATGGTGACGCCGTCGACGAAGTCGATGAACTTCACGCGACCGTTGATCTCGGTGATAACCGGGTGGGTGTGCGGATCCCAGTTGGCCACCACCTGGCCGCCCTTGACCAGGTCGCCGTCGGCGGCGCTGAGCACCGCGCCGTAAGGCACCTTGTAGCGCTCGCGCTCACGACCGCTCTCGTCCAGCACGGTCAGCTCGCCGGAGCGGGAGACCGCCACCAGATTGCCGGACGCGTGCTTGACCAGCTTGATGTTGTGCAGGCGCACGGTACCGTTGCTCTTCACCGCGATGTTGTTGACCGCCGCGGAACGCGAGGCCGCACCACCGATGTGGAAGGTACGCATGGTCAGCTGGGTGCCGGGCTCGCCGATGGACTGGGCGGCGATGACGCCCACCGCCTCGCCGACGTTGGCACGATGGCCACGGGCCAGATCGCGGCCGTAGCAGGCGGAGCAGACGCCGTAGCGCGATTCGCAGGTAATGGGCGAACGCACGTACAGATGGTCGACGGACAGCCCTTCGAGCTTGGCCACCCACTGCTCGTCCAGCAGGGTGCCGCGCGGGATCGCCACCTCGTCGCTGCCGGCGGCGAACACGTCCTCGGCGGTGACACGGCCCAGCACGCGCTCGCGCAGCGGCTCGACCACATCGCCGCCTTCGATCAGCGACTGCAGGGTCAGGCCGTTAGCGGTACCGCAATCCTCCTCGGTCACCACCAAGTCCTGCGCCACGTCCACCAGACGGCGGGTCAGATAACCGGAGTTGGCGGTCTTCAGCGCGGTATCGGCCAGACCCTTACGGGCGCCGTGGGTGGAGATGAAGTACTGCAACACCGACAGACCTTCGCGGAAGTTGGCGGTGATCGGCGTCTCGATGATGGAGCCGTCCGGCTTGGCCATCAGGCCGCGCATGCCCGCCAGCTGGCGGATCTGGGCGGCGGAACCACGGGCGCCGGAGTCGGCCATCATGTAGATGGAGTTGAACGACGCCTGTTTCACCTTGTCGCCCTTGGCGTCGACCACCTCGTCGGTGCCGAGCTTGTCCATCATCGCCTTGGCGATCTGGTCGTTGGTGCGGGACCAGATGTCGACCACCTTGTTGTAACGCTCGCCGTTGGTGACCAGACCGGAGATGTACTGCTTTTCGATCTCCTTCACCTCGGCGTCGGCACGACCGAGAATATCGACCTTTTCGTCGGGAACGACCATGTCCTCCAAACCGAACGAGACACCGGCGCGGGTCGCATAGCGGAAACCGGTATACATCAGCTGGTCGGCGAAGATCACGGTGTCCTTCAGGCCGAGGCGGCGGTAGCAGGTGTTGATCAGTTGCGAGATCGCCTTCTTCACCAGCGGACGATCCACCAGCGAGAACGGCAGGCCGTCGGGCACCACATCAAACAGCAGGGCGCGGCCGGCGGTGGTCTCCTTGATGCCGACGTGCTCGGTACGATTGCCGTCGTCGTCCTGGATCACCTCGCGCACCCGCACCTTGACGCGGGCCTGCAGATCGACGTTGCCGGTCTGATAGGCACGCAGCACCTCGGCGCTGTCGGCGAACACCATGCCCTCGCCCTTGGCGTTGATGCGGTCACGGGTCATGTAGTACAGACCCAGTACCACGTCCTGGGACGGGACGATGATCGGCTCACCGTTGGCGGGCGAGAGGATGTTGTTGGTGGACATCATCAGCGCGCGCGCCTCCAGCTGCGCCTCCAGCGACAGCGGCACGTGGACCGCCATCTGGTCGCCGTCGAAGTCGGCGTTGAAGGCCGCGCAGACCAGCGGGTGGATCTTGATGGCCTTGCCCTCCACGAGGATGGGCTCGAACGCCTGAATGCCCAGCCTGTGGAGCGTCGGGGCGCGGTTCAGAAAGACCGGATGGTCGCCGATGACGTCCTCGAGAGCGTCCCAGACCTCGGGGCTCTGCCTGTCGATCATGTTCTTGGCGGCCTTGACCGTCTGTGCGTGCCCAAGCTCCTGCAGCCTCCGCACGATGAACGGGCTGAACAGCTCCAGCGCCATCGTCTTCGGAATGCCGCACTGGTGCAGCCTGAGCTCCGGGCCGACCACGATGACCGAGCGGCCGGAGTAATCGACGCGCTTGCCGAGCAGGTTCTGACGGAACCGGCCCTTCTTCCCCTTGAGAAGATGGGACAGCGACTTCAGGATCCTGCGGCCGCGGCCGCGCACCGCGCGCGAGCCTCTTCCGTTGTCAAAGAGCGCGTCGACCGCCTGCTGGAGCATCCTCTTCTCGTTGCGGAGGATGATCTCGGGAGCCTTGATCTTGAGCAGGCTCTTCAGGCGATTGTTCCTGTAGATGACCCTTCTATAGAGGTCGTTCAGATCGGACGTGGCGAACCGTCCGCCCTCGAGCGGCACGAGCGGCCTCAAGTCTGGTGGGAGCACCGGGATGACGTCCATGACCATCCACGAGGGCTCGTTGCCGGAGCCGCGGAACGCGTCGAACACCTGGAGGCGCTTCAGGGCCTTCTTCTTGGCCTGCTTGGTCGTCTCCGTGT
>CAYQWR010000245.1:0-4020 GCA_964421235.1 uncultured Thiohalomonas sp.
CTGGGTGAGGAATTCGCCGAATTTCTGTTCGTCCTGCGCCGGCACCTGGATGCCGCACAGCACGCGTCCGTAGTCTGCGCCGTGGTTGCGGTAGTGGAACAGGCTGATGTTCCAATGGCGGCCCATGTGATTGAGGAAACGCAGCAGCGCGCCGGGCCGTTCCGGGAATTCGAAACGCAGCAGCCGTTCGTCAGGCAGTCCGGCGGCATGCCCTCCCACCATATAGCGCACATGCAGCTTGGCCATTTCGTTATCCGTCATGTCGACCAGCGGATAGCCGTGGCTGCCGAGCAGCGCCACCAGTTCCTCCTTGTCGCGGGCACCGTCGCGCATCTCGACGCCGACGAAGATATGCGCCTCGCTGGCATCGGAGTAACGATAATTGAATTCGGTAATGGCGCGTTGCCCCAGTAGTTCGCAAAAACCGCGGAAACTGCCCGGTCGCTCGGGAATGGTGACCGCGAACAGCGCCTCGCGCTGCTCACCCAGATCCGCGCGCTCCGCCACATGGCGCAGGCGGTCGAAATTCATATTGGCGCCTGAGTTGATCGCCACCAGGGCACTGTCGCGCACCTGGGTCTGCTGCACATAGCGCTTCATGCCGGCCACCGCCAACGCTCCCGCCGGTTCCACGATGGCGCGGGTATCCTCGAAGATATCCTTGATCGCCGCACACGCCTCATCGGTCGAGACCAGGATCACGTCGTCGACGCATGCGCGCGCCACGCGGAACGGTTCGGCGCCCACCTGCCGCACCGCCACGCCGTCGACGAATATCCCCACCTGATCCAGCACCACCCGTTCATCGGCCTTGAGGGCGGCGTAGAGACAGGCGGCATCGTCGGGTTCGACGCCGATGACCTTCACCTCGGGACGCAGATACTTGATGTAGGCGGCGATACCGGCGATGAGGCCGCCGCCGCCGACCGGGACGAACACCGCATGCAGATCGTCGGCCGAGTATTGACGCAGGATCTCCATGGCGACCGTCCCCTGCCCGGCGATCACGTCTTCATCGTCGTAGGGATGAATGAAGGTCCGCCCCTGCTCTTCCGCCAGTTGGCGCGCGTGGGCATAGGCCTCGTCGAAGGTGTAGCCATGCAACGCGATCTGGGCGCCCCGGCGGCGCACCGCCTGCACCTTGATCTCCGGCGTGGTCTTGGGCATGACGATCAGGGCGTCCAGCCCCAGGTGCTGCGCCGCCAGGGCCACCCCCTGGGCGTGATTGCCGGCCGAGGCGGCGATGACGCCGCGCGCCCGCGCCTCCGCCGACAGCAGGTCGATCTTGTTATACGCGCCACGTAGCTTGAACGAGAAGACCGGCTGCAGATCCTCGCGTTTGAGCAACACCTTGTTGCCGAGCCGACGCGACAGGCTGGGCGCCGCTTCGAGCGGCGTCTCGCGCGCCACGTCATAGACGCGGGCGCGCAATATCTTCTTGGCATAGCGTTCCAACATCGGCTTACGATACCAGCAATCGGCCCGGGGTGTCAGTGGTCGCGATGGCGTATAATCGTCCGATACTGAAAAAAATAGGTGTTGATAGGGAGACATCCATGAATCAAGACGAAATGAAGAAGGCCGTCGCCAGGGCGGCCCTGGATCACGTGGTGCCGGACACCATCATCGGCATCGGCACCGGCTCCACCGCCAACCACTTCATCGATTTCCTGGCGGAAATAAAGGGCAAAATCGCGGGCACCGTTGCCAGTTCCGTAGCCAGCGCCGAGCGCTTGAAGAAGCACGGCATCGAAGTATTCGACCTCAACGACGTCAGCGAGATATCCGTTTACGTCGACGGTGCGGACGAAACCAATCGCCGCATGCATTTGATCAAAGGCGGCGGCGGCGCGCTGACGCGGGAGAAGATCGTGGCGGCCGCGAGCAAGAAATTTGTCTGCATCGTCGATCAGACCAAGGTGGTCGACGTACTCGGCAGGTTCCCGTTACCGGTGGAGGTCATCCCCATGGCACGTAGCTACGTCGCGCGCCGTCTGGTCGCGCTGGGCGGCAATCCGGTCTACCGCGACGGCTTCGTCACCGACAACGGTAATGTCATCCTCGACGTGCACGATCTGCAAATCATGGAGCCGGTCGAGCTGGAGCAGCAGCTTAACAACATCGTCGGCGTCGTCACCAACGGCCTGTTCGCCATGCGCCCGGCCGACGTGGTGCTGGTCGGCACGCCTGATGGCGTCAGCGCCCTGGACTAGAACGGCAACGAGACGAAGGGAGCCGCTCGACACCGACGATTGCCTTCGTGACACGTCTGCTAAGGTTCAGGAAAAGCCCGGCGGCTTGATCATGATCGACAGCATGCCGGGCAGTCGGCAGGGACAAAATGCGCGCCTCATGGACGAGGTGCCGGAGGCGTGTGTTCCACACCACGAACGCGAGAGACTCGCCAGTCTGCTCAAGGCCGGCAAGGCCCGCAGCCAACCGCCGGAGCAGCGCGGCTGAACGCGCCCCCGGCCGGCCATGGCGAGCCGGCGTGAATGCGAAACGGCGCCCGCATCGATGCCGTCCTGCGCGGCGCCGCACCGGGTCCGCAACCGCACGGGCGATATCCGTATCAATGGCCAGGCCGGCGGCTAGAAAATGGCACGGGGGGCATCATGAGCCAACACCACGACGAACGGCGCGAATTCTTCCGCATCGACGATGACATCTATCTCGACTATCAGCTGCTGACCGAGGAGGCCTATCGCGACCGGCTCGCCGTACAGTTACAGGAAGCGCAGCAAGAGACCGACAATGTAGGCCTGCAACTGCAAGCCCTGACTGCGCAAGCCGGCACGGTCCTGGCACAGATCCGCAAACGCGACCCGGAGATTGGGCAATACCTGGCGCTCATCGACCGCAAAATCGAACTCATCGGCCGCGCCCTCATCGGCACCCAAATCAGCGACGTACTCGGTCCGAATGCCCACGTCAACCTGTCGGGCGGCGGTATCGCCTTCCATGCGCCGACATGTCTCCAACCCGACGTCAAACTGGAGCTGAAGCTGCTGCTGTTCCCGGCACACATCTTCATCCACTGCATCGGCCGCGTCGTCTACTGCCGGCACGACGGTCCTGACACCACCCAACCCTATCGGGTCGGCGTGGACTTTACCCGCATCTCGGAGATCGCCCGCGACGCCCTGGTACGCCACACGCTGGAACTGCAGTCGGCACAGCTGCGCCGCTCCAAGACCTGACCCGGATCGGCACGCCCACCCGTATCCGGCCGCTGTTACGAGCCGTTCCAAACCGCAAAATCAAAACGCGATAACCACGGGGCGCACGGGGAATATCCCGCAAGAATCGCGGATAACACAGGCACAAGCCCAGCGTCCCGATTATTCCCCGTGGTAGATCCGTTGCTTTTGTATTTTCAGATCGATCCTAGAAGTTGGGCTTGACCGGCGCTTCCTTGTACATCGCCATGCTGGCCAGGATCTCCGCCTTGGCCTCCTCGGCTCCGGCCCAGCCCTGCACCCGCACCCATTTGCCTTCGTCCAGGTCCTTGTAGTGCTCGAAGAAATGAGCCACCTGGTCCAGCAGCGCCGGCGACACGTCGTCGATCTCCTTCACGTTGCGATAGATGCGGCACAGTTTGTCGATGGGCACCGCCAGCACCTTGGCATCGTCGCCGGACTCGTCGGTCATCTTCAGCACACCGACCGGCCGGCAGCGGATCACCGAACCGGGGATCAGGGGCACCGGGGTTACCACCAACACATCCACCGGGTCGCCATCCTTGGACAGGGTATGCGGCACGTAGCCGTAATTGCAGGGATAGTGCATCGCGGTGTTCATGAAGCGGTCGACGAACATGGCGCCGGTCTCTTTGTCCACTTCATACTTTACCGGGTCGGAATGCGCGGGGATCTCAATGACGACGTTAATGTCGTTGGGGACGTCCTTGCCTGACGTGACGCGGTCGAGGTTCATGGGCACAGCCTCTCTGGAATATGCAAAGGAAGGCCGGCGATTATATACCGGCCTTATGCATGGATAAAGCCAATCTCCCTACGG
>CAYQWR010000246.1:0-4010 GCA_964421235.1 uncultured Thiohalomonas sp.
CAAGGTCGAACCCGCCAAGGTCGGAACCGCCAAGGTCGGAACCGCCAAGGTCGGAACCGCCAAAGCCGGAGCCGCCAAAGCCGGAGCCGCCAAGGCCAAGGCCGAGACCCTGGCGCCGGTTGTCGAGCGGATCCTGCCCAGCCCGGTGCCAGGACGTCGAGGCCGCCAAACCCTGACCGTCATCGGTAAACATTTTGCCGCCGGCAGCCAGGTTGCGGTGATGTGGGATGGTCGCCGGAAGCTTCTGTCGGCGTCGCAGGTGCATCGTGTAAATAACGGGCGTATGACGATAGAGATAGCGGTCGGTACCCGGCCGGCGGAGTGGTCTCTGGTGGTGCGCGGCCGGGATGGGTTGCAGTCGGCGCCGTTCCGGTTCCGTGTCGGGCCGGCCGCTGCGCCGCTGCCTGCGAAGCGGTCGCCATTCCAGGGGGCGGCGTGGGTCTATGGCCGCAATCCCGGCCATTTCACCGTACAGCTGGTCGGCGCCACCACGGAACAAGGCGTGATCAGCCATATCAGCGGCCACCCGTTGAGCGGCGTTAGCGCCCTGGTTGTCACCAAGCGGGAAGGAAAACCCTGGTATGTGCTGTTCTGGGGCGACTTTACCGACCGGGCCTCCGCCGAGAAGCGGGTGGCGCAACTGCCGGCGGCGCTGAAGCGGGTTGGTCCGTGGGTTCGCCCGTTCGCCGGCGTCCAGGCCGAACTGCATCGCGGCGGTGTAGCGGCACAGTAGGTATTAACGCCGGCCGGCACGCGGCCGAGCGCATTGAACCTCCCCCCCGAGGGCAGTATACTGCTTGACCCTTTTTGCCCCGTATGGCAGGCAAATTGCTAATTTCCGCCAGGTTTTTGCGAGACATCCACGAAGAATTGCGGCCGTGAACGACAGACAGAATATGCTCGGCGGGCTCTACAGCCCCGCCTTCGAAAAGGACAACTGCGGTTTCGGACTCATTGCCCATATGGATGGCAACGCCAGCCATTGGCTGGTCGATACCGCCATCGGCGCGCTGGGCCGCATGACCCATCGCGGCGCCATCGCCGCCGACGGCAAGACCGGCGACGGCTGCGGGCTGCTGATGAAGAAGCCCGACGCCTTCATGCGTGCCGCGGCTGCCGAGTTGAAGTTCGCTCTGGCCGAGCACTATGCCGTGGGCATGGCGTTCCTCAACCAGGAGTCCGCCCTGGCGGACAAGGCGCGCCTGCGGTTGGAGCAGGAGCTCGGTCGCGAGGGTCTGCAAGTACTGGGCTGGCGCGTAGTGCCCACCAATGCCGACGCCTGCGGCGTCGAGGCGCTGAAGACCCTGCCGCGCATCGAGCAGATCTTCATCAACGCGCCGGCCGGCATGGACGAGGCGGCGTTCGAACGCCACCTTTATATCGCCCGCCGCCGTGCCGAAAAAACGATCGAACCCAACGACCCGGCATTCTATCTGCCGAGTTTCTCCAGTCGCGTGGTTTCCTATAAAGGCCTGGTGATGCCGGCCTACCTGCCGGTGTTCTACCAGGATCTCAACGACGAGCGCATGGCCTCGACGCTGTGCGTGTTCCATCAGCGCTTCTCCACCAACACCTGGCCGCAGTGGCGCCTGGCGCAGCCGTTCCGCTACCTGGCGCACAACGGCGAGATCAACACCGTGCAGGGCAATCGCTACTGGTCGGTGGCGCGCGGCCATAAATTCGAGACGCCGTTGATCCCCAACATGGAGGACGTGCGTCCGTTGGTCTCCATGACCGGTTCCGACTCCAACAGCCTCGACAACATGCTCGAAGCGCTGCTCGCCGGCGGCATGGACATCTTTCGCGCCATGCGTCTGCTGGTGCCGCCCGCCTGGCAGAACGTCGAGACCATGGACCCGGATCTGCGCGCCTTCTACGAATACAACTCCATGCACATGGAGCCGTGGGACGGTCCCGCCGGTATCGTGCTGACCGACGGTCGCCATGCCGCCTGCACCCTGGACCGCAACGGCCTGCGTCCGGCGCGTTGGGTGATCACGCGTACTGCCGAGGCGAAGGATCCGGAGAACGGCGACTATCGCGGCTGTGTCATCACCCTGGCCTCCGAGATCGGCGTGTTCGATTACACACCGGAAGACGTGGTGGCCAAGGGCCGGCTCAAGCCCGGCCAGATGCTCGCGGTGGACACGACCAAGTGCGTTCTGCTGTTGCCGCAGGATGTGGACGCGATGCTCAAGGGCCGTCAGCCCTACAAGCAGTGGATGTCCCAGTACGTGCGACGCCTGGAGTCGGAGCTGGACGAGAGCGCCAACGGTCCCGAGTTGGATGGGGCAACGCTCGGCGTGCACCAGAAGATGTTCCAGGTGAGCTTCGAGGAGCGCGACCAGGTGCTGCGTCCGCTGGCCGAAGCGGGCCAGGAGGCCATCGGCTCCATGGGCGACGACACGCCGATGGCGGTGCTCTCGACCCGCGTGCGTTCGCCTTTCGACTACTTCCGCCAGCAATTCGCCCAGGTGACCAATCCGCCCATCGATCCGCTGCGCGAGGCGATCGTGATGTCGCTGGAGACCTGCTTCGGGCGCGAGAAGAATCTGTTCCAGGAGACGCCGGAACATGCCGCGCGCCTGCTGGTCGATTCGCCCGTGCTGTCGCGCGACAAGTTCGCGCGTCTGCTGGCGCTGGACGGCGGCGATTATGCGCACCAGCTCATCGACCTGAATTATGCCAACGGCAGCAGTCTGCAGGCCGCTATCGAAGCGATGTGCGACGAGGCGGTGGCCGCCGTGAAGGCCGGCAAGGTGATCATCGTGTTGTCGGATCGGGCGCTGGCCGAGGACAAGCTGCCGATTCATGCCCTGCTCGCCACCGGTGCCGTACACCATCGCCTGATCAAAGAAGGCCTGCGCTGCGACGCCAACATCGTGGTCGAGACCGGTACCGCCCGCGACCCGCACCATTTTGCGGTGTTGGTCGGTTACGGCGCCACGGCGGTCTATCCGTACCTCGCTTACGAGGTGCTGTACGACCTGGTGCGCAGCAACGAGATCAGCGGCAAGGAACCGGTCAAGTTGCTGGAGTCCTACCGCAAGGGCATCAACAAGGGGCTCTACAAGATCATCTCCAAGATGGGCATCTCCACCATCGCCAGCTATCGCGGCGCGCAGTTGTTCGAATCGGTGGGGTTGCACCAGGATGTGGTGGATCTCTGCTTCACGGGCACTACCAACCGCCTCTCCGGCACCCACTTCGACGACCTGGAAGGGGATCAGCGTCTGCTCGCCAAGGCGGCGTGGAACGCGCGCAAGGATATTCAGCAGGGCGGCCTGCTCAAGTTCCTGCACGACGGTGAGTATCACGCCTACAATCCCGACGTGATCCAGACGCTGCACAAGGCGGTGCGCAGCGGCAATTACGACGATTACCTGGCCTACGCCAAGCTGGTGAACGAGCGCCCGGTCGCGGCGTTGCGCGACCTGCTCAAGCCGCGCGGTGACCTCAAGCCCATTCCCATCGACGAGGTGGAGTCGGAAGCGGCGATCCTCAAGCGCTTCGACTCCGCCGGCATGTCCCTGGGCGCGCTCTCGCCCGAGGCCCACGAGGCGCTGGCCACGGCGATGAACCGTCTCGGCGGCCGCTCCAACTCCGGTGAGGGCGGCGAAGACCCGGCCCGCTTCGGCACCGAGCGCATGTCCAAGATCAAGCAGGTGGCCTCCGGCCGCTTCGGCGTCACCCCGCACTATCTGGTCAACGCCGAGGTGCTGCAGATCAAGGTGGCCCAGGGCGCCAAGCCCGGCGAAGGCGGGCAGCTGCCCGGCGACAAGGTGGACAAGCTGATCGCCAAGCTGCGCTTCGCCATGCCCGGCGTCGCGCTGATCTCGCCGCCGCCGCATCACGACATCTATTCGATTGAGGATCTGGCGCAGCTGATCTTCGACCTCAAGCAGGTCAATCCGCAGGCGCTGGTATCGGTGAAGCTGGTGGCCGAGGCCGGTGTCGGCACCATCGCCGCCGGTGTGGCCAAGGCCTATGCCGACCTCATCACCATCTCC
>CAYQWR010000247.1:0-4005 GCA_964421235.1 uncultured Thiohalomonas sp.
CTATTTCGCCCTCGCCCGGATTCGACATCACCGGGCGCATCGGCCGCCTGAAACGTTTCGATGGTAGCGCAGCGGCGGCACATCTTCCATAGGCGCCGACCCTGAGCCTGCTACCAAGCGCCGCCATCTTGAGGTGGGAGTTTTGTTTGGTTTGGGAGTCTTGTTTGGTTCTGGACCGGCGCGGAAATCGATTTCTCCCGCTTCGAGCGATCGCTTTCGGCAGCGGTAATGCCACACGGGCTCAGAGGTTCGACATCTGTTGCAGGCCGGTGGACACGACCACGTAGAAGAGCATCGTGAAGACCGCGCTGCTGAGCGCCAGCGGCAACCAGATCCGGCGCATGTCGATGTCCAGCCAGCGCAGCGCCACCAGGATGGGTTCCTGGCCGACCACGGCGCGGCCGATGGAGAGGCCGCCCCACACGCCCCACTGTTGGGCGAATGCCACGCTCTTCGGCGTGCGCATCCGCGCGACCCAGCGGCCGATGAAACCGATATGCGTGAACTCGCTGGCGAGCCAGCATACGAAGAGTCCCTCGCAGTAGTTCGCCGTCGCGACCACCGGCAGCAGAACCCACGGGCTGATGTGCGCCTTGAAGCCCACGCCGACCGCCACCGACGGCCCCAGCACCAGGTTGGGGGTCATCGACAGGCCGACGATGGAGAGCCATATCCAGAAGTTCGTCATAACGACAGGAAGTGTATCAGCATGAGTTTACGATTGCCTCCAATAACCCGCCCCTCGTCCGACGGGTCGATTCGCTATCCGGCGGAGCGAAAGTATTCGTCATACCTGGCCTGGGCCTCGTCATCGAACAGGATGCGGCAGGCTTCCATCAGCCCCTCGGCGTCGCGGATGTCATCGTGCCGCACCACCAGCGCGATCTTGGAGCGGCGCCGCAGGAAGTCCTCCAGTTTGACGATCATCTCCCGGCGACGCATGAGCTCGATTTCGCAGCGCAGGTAATCCGTTCCCTTGATCAGGATCCCGGCTTCGCGCGGCTCTTCGCGGATGCGGGCAAGCAGCTCGAACGCCTGCTGGCCGTAGCGTCGCCACAGGCGGCCGGAGAGCGGTTCGATCGCCTCCGGCGCGGTGTAGTCATCCAGTTGCATGAGCGTCGCCTGGTGCAGGTATTCCGCGTGCACCGACGGGTGCGGCTCGCCGTACCATTTGTAGTCGCGGTGCGGCAGGGCGATGCCGAGGCGGCCGACGATGGCGGCAACCTCGTTGCCCACGTTCACGCAGTCGGTGAGCTTGCCGCCGAAAATGGACAGATGGGCCTGCTCGTGGTCGACGTCGATCTCATGCCTGCGCGAGAGCGCCATCCAGTCATGGCCGAGGTCTTGCGCCTCGCGCCTGACCGCCAACGGACGGACGCCGCAGCGTTCGGCGATGATGTCCGCCCGCGTCAGCGGCTTTGCCAGCTTCAGCCGCTTGTTGATGTTGGCAAGGACGAACTCGCGATCCTCGTCGGTTACCTCGGTGTGGGGGGTGTCGACGCGCTGGTCCGTGGTGCCGATGCAGGTGCGCCCGCCCATCGGGATGGCGAAGAACATGCGCCCGTCGTCGGCGAAGAAGGTGAGCACCCGCCGGTGCGGGGTGATGGCGGGCACGATCAGGTGGATGCCCTTCGAGAAGACGTGGCGGTGCGCCGTGCGTTCGCCGGTCAGCCGGTTGTGCGCATCGACGAAGGGGCCGGCGGCGTTGATCAGCACCCTGGAGCGGATCTGCAGCTTCGCGCCGGTCACCGTGTCGCGCGCGTCGGTGATCCAGAGATCCCCCTCGCGCCGCGCGCCGAGCGACTCGACATAGTTGGCCGCGATGCAGCCGCGGTCCATCGCCGAGCGCACGAACTGGAAGACGAAACGCGAGTCGTTGTCGTGCAGGTAGGCGTCCGAATACTCGAATCCGCCCCGCGCGTTGTCGGTGCGGACCACCGGCTCCTCCCGCCCGATGGCATCGATGCCGAGCAGGCGCGGCGTCCCGGTGAAGCCGTTGCCGAACAGCCAGTACACCCAGGTGCCGAGCCACAGGAACCAGGGCCGGTAGCGGAACCCCCGGTCGATGGTGGTGAAGAAGCGGATCTCCCGGACGCGGGACGGATAGTTTTCGAGCAGGTGGTTGCGGCTCAGGCAGAGCTTGCGCACCAGCGGGAAATCGCCGCTCTCCAGATACTTGATCCCGCCCCAGGCGAGATTCGACGAGTTCTGGCTGGTGAACCCGGCGAAGTCGCGCTGGTCGATGAGGGCCACGCCGGCGCCCTTGCCCGAGAGGGCCGCCGCGGACACCGCGCCATTGATGCCGCCGCCGATGATCAGTACGTCATAAACGCCGCGGGCAAGCTTTTCGATGTTGCGCCCGCGCAGCCCCGCCGTTGCCTCAGTCGTCATCCAGCGCCCACCCCTTGGCCAGTTGCACCGCCTTGTCCCAACGCCGGCACAGTTTCGCCCGCACGGCCTCCTCCATGGCCGGCCGGTAGCGCACGCCCAGCGACCATTTTTGATCGAGCTCGTCGCGGCCGCTCCAGAACCCGACCGCCAGACCCGCGAGATAGGCGGCGCCCAGGGCGGTGGTTTCGACGATGCTCGGCACCTCCACCGGCTTGCCGAGAATGTCGGACTGGAACTGCATCAGCACGTCGTTGACCGCGGCGCCGCCGTCGCAGCGCAATTCGCTGAGTTCGATGCCCGAGTCGCGCTGCATCGCCTCGATCACGTCGCGGGTCTGGTAGGCCATGCTCTCCAGGGCGGCGCGCGCCAGGTGGTTGCGGGTGGTGCCGCGGGTGAGGCCGATGAGCAGTCCGCGGGCATAGGGGTCCCAGTGCGGCGCGCCGAGGCCGACCAGCGCCGGGACGAAATAAACCCCTTCGTTTTGCGGCTGCGCCCACGCCATCTCGGCGGTTTCGCTCGCCGATTCGATGATCCGCAGGCCGTCGCGCAGCCACTGCACGGCCGCGCCGGTGATGAAGATGGCCCCTTCGAGGGCGTACTCCACGGGTTCGTCGCCGACGCCCCAGGCAATGGTCGTGAGCAGGCCCTCGTTGCTGAATACCGGCCGGGTGCCGGTGTTCATCAGCACGAAGGAGCCGGTGCCGTAGGTGTTCTTCGCCATCCCGGGCGCGTAGCAGCACTGGCCGAACAGCGCCGACTGCTGGTCGCCGCCGATGCCGGCGATGGGGACGCGGGCGCCGAAGAACGACTCCGGGTCGGTCTCGCCGTAGACGAAGGAGGAGGGCCTGACCTCGGGCAACACGGCTTTCGGAATATCGAACAGGGCAAGCAGCTCCTCGTCCCATTCGAGCGCGACGATGTCGTACAGCAGCGTTCTGGAGGCGTTCGAATAGTCGGTGACGTGGCGCTTGCCGCCGGTCAGGCGGTAGACCAGCCAGGAATCGATGGTGCCGAAGGCGATGTCGCCGCGCCCGGCACGCTCGCGCAGACCCGGCACGTTATCCAGCAGCCACTTGACCTTGGTGCCCGAGAAATAGGGGTCGATCACCAGCCCGGTCTTGCGGCGCAACATCGCCTCGTGGCCCTGCTCCCGCAGCGCGTCGCAGTAGCGGGCCGTGCGGCGGTCCTGCCAGACGATCGCGCGTGCGACCGGCTGCCCGGTCCTGCGGTCCCACATCACCACCGTCTCGCGTTGATTGGTGATGCCGATCGCGCGGATGTCGCCGGCAGCGATGCCCGCATCGCCGATGGCGTCGGCGATCGCCTTGAAGGTTACCCGGACAATCTCGTCGGCATCGTGCTCCACCCAGCCGGGCCTGGGGTAATGCTGGGTAAACTCGGAGTAGGCGCGGCCACGAACCCGGCCGTCGTGGTCGAAGATCAGCACCGTCGATCCCGTGGTGCCCTGATCGATCGAGAGTATGTAGCCATCGCCCATCGTGTCTCGCTCCTTCAGCGGCGGGTTAGCGAACTGGCATGCGCGACAGATGCGGTTCGTTCCTCACCACATCCTACGTCACGGGTTGCCGGCCTGGCATGCGCGACCGATGCGGT
>CAYQWR010000248.1:0-3973 GCA_964421235.1 uncultured Thiohalomonas sp.
GGTGAGATAGAGCCACAGATAGCCCGCTATCCCGGCCACCAGCGAGGCGAGCAGGATCCCCGTCTTGGCCATCAGCAGGTTATGTGCGTGGTGAGCGAATCCCAGTTCGGCGATGAAGATCGACATGGTGAAACCCATGCCGCCGATCAGGCCGACGCCGATGATGTGGCGGAAGTTCAGCTCGCGGGGAAGGGCGCACAGACGCAGCTTCACCGCCAGCCAGGAGAAACCGGCAATGCCGAGCAGTTTGCCGAGCAGCAGGCCGACGGCGATGCCGATCGTGACCGGGTGGCTGAGGGTGAGCGCGAGCGCGGACCAGTCGATGGGGATGCCGGCGTTGGCCAGCGAGAAGATCGGGATGATCAGATAGGCCGAGGGCAGGTGCATCTTGTGTTCCAGCACCTGCGCCGGCGCCTGCACCAGGTGCACGCCCGATTCCAATGCCTGTACCCGCGCGCGCAGTTCGTCATTGTTGACGATGCTCCGGTCGCGGCGGTACGCCTGTCTAATCTGTTCGACCATATCGTTGATCTGCGACAGGAACCGTTCGGCGTCGTACTTGGGACGCATGGGAATGGTGAATGCGAGGAATATGCCGGCGAGCGTGGCGTGGATGCCGCTTTGCAGCATGGCGACCCAAAGTACCACGCCCATCAGGATGTAAGGCAGGGGGTTGCGTATGCCGCCAAGGTTCAAGGCAATGAGCAACGTCAGCGTGGCGCCGGCGACGCCCAGCGCGACGAAATTGATCGCTGCGGTATAGAACAGCGCGATCACCAGCACGGCGCCGAGGTCGTCCACGATCGCCAGTGCCACCAGGAAGGTGAGCAGGCTCTTGGGCACGCGCCGGCCCAGCAGCGCCAGGGTGCCGAGGGCGAAGGCGATGTCGGTGGCCATGGGCACGCCCCAGCCGACGACGGCCGGGTGATGCGGGTTGACGGCGACGTAGATCAGGACCGGCACCAGCATGCCGCCGAATGCGGCGATGATCGGCAGCAGCGCCTGCTTCGGGTCGGCCAGTTCGCCCACCAGAATTTCACGCTTGAGTTCCAGTCCCACTACGAAAAAGAACAGTGTCATCAGGCCGTCGTTGATCCAGTGGTGCAACGACTTCGACAGTTGGAAGCCTTCGACGCCGATGGTGAACGGCATCTCCAGCAGATGATGATAAGCCGCGCTCCATTGGCTGTTGGCCAGGTAGAGCGCCGCGATGGCGCACAGCATGAGCAGTATGCCGCTGGTGGTCTGGCGGTGAATGAACTCCTCAAGCGGCGTCAATATCCGCTCGAACGATTTTTCCCAGGGAGCGATGTACTCAGTTCCGGTCGATTTATCCATTACCAGTGCCAATGCAGAAAATGGAGCGTTAGGTTTGTTGGCCGCGTTGCCATTCCGCCACAGCGGCGCGTCGGCAGGCTGCCCGCGAGATAACGAGTCTAATTCACTTTGGCGGAACGCGCAGCGTTTGGCGCATCGTTACCTCGACCGGGGCGTAGCATGCGCTCCGGCGCGCGTCAGTCGAAGTTGCAGTTTTCGCTGACGCTGCCTTCGGTGAGATACTTCAGGGCGAGACCGCGCAGCGGCGAGGCGTGATCGCGGGCGCTGGTGGAATGCGCGGGGGCGATATCGCAGCGCGCATAGCGCTGCAACAGGGGAATCATGGCTTTGCCGCCATAAGCGACGGCGCACACCAACTCCTGATCGTAGGCGTCACCGACGGCGTAATCCATCAGCGCCACGCGCGCCTCGCTCGACGCGGCGTCCTTGGCCTGCAGCAGGGTTTCGATGGCGTTTTCGTATTGCGGATCGAGCCAGTCGTTATTGCGTATCGCTTCATCGCGTGCATTGAGTACCGGCAGCAGTTTGGCTTCGACGGCGGGGGCGATTGCTTTCGGACAGGCCTCCGGCGCGGCCTGGGCGACGGCGGCGAAGGCGAGGAGCAGAACGACGAACATTTCTCTCATAGCGAAGATGACCCGGCCGTAGCGACGTTCAGGTGACACGATGCGCTGAAATATAGCATTTTCGCCGCCTGGAATAACCGCCGTGTGCGGTTCAGTTTACAATAGGTTTTGCGCGGTGCCCGAAAAATGGCGGCTTGCAGGTAGCTGCTGGCGAGCCCTACGCCCCGCCTTTGAATCTCAGCTCGCCGTTTGCGGCGAACTCAAACATCGGTCCCCAGACCACCTCCCAGTAATGGCCGTCCGGATCGGCGAAATACCCGCTGAATCCGCCCCATGTCGTGTCCTGCGGCTCTTTCACCACACGGGCGCCGGCCGCCCGTGCATGCTCCATGATGGCGATGACATCGTCTTTGCTGCCCGCGTTATGGGCCAGTGTCATCCCGCTGAATCCGTCGCGGGCAACAGGAATTTCAGGGGAGATGTCTTTTGCCAGATCTGCCAGCGGATAGAGGGAAATCCAACTGCCTGGAAGTTCGATGAAGGTGACGCCTTCATACGCGGTGTTGGGGGGCGTGCCGAGTACGGCTTGATAGAAGGCGGTGGCTTGCGCCAGATCGCGTACTCCCAGCGTGATGACGGTCAGTCGCGGGATCTTCATTATTTCCTCCGTTGAAATAGGCGCGGGATCGTCTATTGCGCATCCGCCCGTGGGAATTTTCCCTCGGGCGGCGCCGCCCTCCGTCCGCTGCGAAAGCTCACCGCATGAGTGGGGCAGGCCTCGACGCAGGTGCCGCAGGCGAAACAGTCGGGGATGGTGCGTTGCTGTTTGAGTATGGCCTCCATGCAGTCGGAGGGGCATGCCTTTTCGCACACCACGCAACCGCTCTTGCAGCGCGCATAGTCCACGGCGATCTTGGTCAGGCTCAGCTTCTCGCCCAGCCAGCCGACCAGGCCGAAGGGGCAGAAGAAATGGCACCAGGGACGATAGACGAACAGGCTGGCGATGAGCAGTGCTGCGAGGAACAGGGCGCCGGCCAGGCCGATGGCCATCGGCTTGAACACCTTGAACGGGTCGATCGGTTCGATCAGGTCCATGGCCGCGATGAAGGCGACGGTGGTGAACAGGGCGAAGAAACCGATACGCACCGCGTTGGAGAGCCAGAACGGCGGTTTGAACTGGCGCAGGATGCCCTTGCGGTCCTTGGCGTTGCGGTTCAGCCGGAAGATGAAATCCTGCAAGGCGCCGAATTGGCAGCCCCAGCCGCAGATGAACTTGTTGGCCAGCACCACCGTGAGCAGAAAGATGCCGAGAGCGATAAGGCGCGGCGGAAAGATCACCCCTTCGGCGCCGTAGAGGGCGACGGCGTCCTTGACCGTGCCCATCGGGCTGGGGTCGGAACCGAGCACCACGCCGAACAGCAGCTGGGCGAACAGGTAGAGCAGGCGGCGGCTGCGGGCGGTGACCCGGCGGCTGCGCAGCATCCAGTAGACGGTTCCCATGAACAGAAACCAAAGCGCAAACTTGGCGGCGATCTTGCCCCAGTTCTTGCGCGCGCTCTCGCCTTGCACCACCTGTGCGTCGTGCATCGCCGCGGCGAGGGCCTGCGGGTCGGGGGCGAAATCGCTCAGCGGGCGTTGCAGGTCGGCCGGGGAGCGGAGGCCGAGCAGCCCTTTGAGCGCCTTGCGTTCCAGGCCGTTGGCATGGCCGAACTCGGTCACCGTCATGCCCTGTTGATAGTGGAGGCGGGTGGCGGCTGCGCCTTTTTCCGACGGCTCGCCCCATAGCGACACGGAGAGCCAGGAGAGCGCCAGGACGGCGATGGCGATGAGCAGCAGACGGGACGCCACCTTCGCCATGGCGACGGCGCCTGGATGGAGACTACCTGCCACGACGGGCTCCGCTGAAGTGAGTGTGGGTATTTGTCAGATTAGCGCTAATGTGGGGGCGGTGCCATGGGGCGGTGTGTGGCTGCGCCACACCACCCCTAATTGCCCCCCAACACCAGCAACAACCGCAACAGTGCCCGGCGCAACTCCACGCCGGCGGCCGGCGTGACCCGCCGGTAGCT
>CAYQWR010000249.1:0-936 GCA_964421235.1 uncultured Thiohalomonas sp.
AGCGTCAGAACATGTTGAACAGATCGTTGGCCAGGTCTTCGCCTACGCCGATACCGGCGCCCAAACCCAGACCCGTCGTCAGATTGCTCAAAAAACCGCCGCCTGCGCCCCAGCCGCGCGGCTGGGCATATTGCGCCGCCGGCGGATGCGCCGTCACCGCCTGCTCCAGTTGCTGGATGTGCTGACCCATCTGCTGTACCACGAACAGCGTCTGCTGCTGTTGTTGCTGCATCGTCAGGGCAATCTCGCGCAAGTCCATCGCCAGATCGCGCGCCGCATCGCTGTTGCCGACACTGCCCGCCAGCTTCTGGGCGAACGCCTGCATGCGGGTTTTCAGGTCCTGGGACTGCTGTTGGATTTGGGTGATCTGCTGCTCTGCCTCGTTGTAGTCCATCGCATATTCCTCGCTATTGCATTGTCGTATGCAATACGACTGCGAACGAACCGGGCAGTTCCTCAATGACGCGCGCACAGCGCGAGCTATAAAATCCCCCGCCGCCAAACCGGCGTGTCAGCGCCAAATTTCGGTGAAGAACACCCGCTATTACGACGCACTCTGCGCCATTTCGATGAGGATGAAATGGGCGTTATCCGTTGTGGAAAACTCCAACTCGGCGGGACCGACGATTTCCAGCGCATCCCGCTCACCCAATGCGACCAGTCCCTCGATGGCGACGCTCCCTTCGAAATTGTTCACATAGGCCTGCCGCCCCGCGGCCAGCGAATACGACACACGGGCCGCCGAGTCGGTCAGCTCCGAGACGTAGAGATTGACGTCCTGATTGAGATACAGCGGCACCTGATCGCGGTTGGCCGGGTTGCCGACGATATGCAGCAATCGATTACGGCGCTCATCGGGCTCGAATCTGCGGTTGCCGTAACGCACCGGCAGATCGTCGGCCGGCGGCAGGATCCAGATTCGGAGGAATCGGCACC
>CAYQWR010000249.1:946-3965 GCA_964421235.1 uncultured Thiohalomonas sp.
AGTCGTCCTGATGGTTGAGTTCCGAATGCCGGACACCGCTGCCGGCGGTGACGATCTGCACCGCGCCACGGCCCAGCGTCTCCTCGGCATCGGTGGCATCGTCCCAATGGGTCAGCTGCCCGGCGACGATATAGCTGACGATCTCCATGTCGCGGTGGGGATGACGATCGAAACCGCCGTGAGGTTTCACGTTGTCGTCGTTGAGCGCCCGCAGCACGCCGAAACGGACGTTGTCCGGATTCTGGTAGTGGGCGAACGAGAAATGAAAATAGGTATCCGCCGGATGCGCCGCGCTGGCGGGCAGATAGTGCAGCGCCGCGGCGTCGATCTTGCGGTACTTCGGCGCCGCTCCCGCGCTAACCATGCCGATCTCCGTACCTTTGCTCATTCACCCGTTCAGCCGCGCCAATTGCAGCCGTGCGTCGGCCAGCGCCGCGGCCTTGGCCTCCTCGCCGAGATTGAGCCCCTCGGCATAGACGAACTCGACGTCGTCGACGCCGATGAGATGCAGGAAGTCGCGCAGATAACCGGTCTGGGTATCCTTGGGCGTGCCGGCGTAGCGACCGCCGCGCGCAGCGAAGACATAGACCTTCTTGCCGCTCAGCAGTCCCACCGGGCCGCTGTCGGTGTAGGTGAAGGTGACGCCGGCGCGGGCGATGTGGTCGAAGTAGGCCTTGAGGGTCGAGGGGATGCCGAAGTTGTACATGGGCAATCCCAACACGACGACGTCGGCGCTCTTCAGCTCCTCGATCAAGCCGTCGGAGTAATCGACTACCGCCTGCTGTTCGGCGTTACGTTCGCCGGGCTTGGCCAGGAATGACATGAAGCGGGCGCCGTCCAGATGCGGCACCGGCTCCTGCGACAGGTCGCGCACCACGACGCGGCCGTCCGGATGTTTCACCTGCCAGGCGGCGACGAACTCGTCGGCCAGGCGGCTCGACTGGCCATGACCGGAAAACAGACTGGTATTGATTTGCAGCAGGGTCGCCATATCCGACATCCTTGGTTGGTGGTTGGGGACCACCGCATTTGACGATTTACTTCATCGATAGAAAAGAACAAAATTTTGTTACATATCATCGATTGAGTAGATATATATGGCCACGCCTCATATCACCCTGGACCAATGGATGGCGCTCATCACGGTGGTGGATGCCGGCGGTTATGCCCAGGCCGCCGCGGCACTGCACAAAAGCCAGTCGGCGGTCACCTATGCGGTGCAAAAGATCGAATCCCAACTGGGAGTGAAGGCATTCGAGATCCGCGGACGAAAAGCGGCCCTCACGCCCACCGGCCATATGCTCTATCGACGGGCGCTGGCACTATTGGATGAAGCGGACGACCTGGAAAAGGCGGCGCGTACCCTCTCCGCCGGCTGGGAGGCGGAGATCGCCCTGGCGGTGGAGATCCTGTTTCCCACCGGTCTTATGCTCGACTGCCTGGCGACCTTCGGCGCGGAGAGCCCGCGCACCCGGGTCGAAGTCCTCGAATCGGTGCTCGGCGGCACGCAGGAGGCGCTGCTCCAGGGTCAGGTGGACCTGGCCATCGCGCCCAGGATACCGGCGGGCTTCCTCGGCGACCCGTTGATGCGGATGCAGCTGATCGCCGTCGCCAGCCCGGAACACCCTTTGCACCGACAGAAAGAGGAACTCACCTATCGCGACCTGCGCGGCTACCGGCAGGTGGCCGTGCGCGACACCGGCGCCAAGCGCGATCGGCGCACCGTCACCGTCGAGGTGGAGCAGCGCTGGACCGTCAGCCATCTGGCGACGGCCATCGACGCCGTGCGTCGCGGCCACGGTTTCGCCTGGTTCCCGCTCGAACATATCCGCGACGATCTGACGGCAGGCACGCTCAAACCCCTGCCGCTGCGTGAAGGCCGGGAGCAATGGGTCGATCTCTACCTGATCCCGGCCAATCCCGATTTTGCCGGGCCGGGCGTGCGCCGCCTGGCCGAGATTATCCGCATCAAGGTGGCGACGGAGTGTCCGAAACGACAGCCGGCATAAACGCAGGAAGAGAACGAATTACAACCGCGCGGAAACGCCGGGTTATTGGCAACGCCTGCAAGCACGAAAAACACCGGCCACAGAACCCATATTCCCCTCTTCACCCGCGCCTTGAGGTGAATGTTCCCCCATCCGCGCAGCGGCGCAAATTGACGCCCATACGCACGTTTGAGATAGTGGCGCGGCCTGAATGCCTCCCTACCACGACATAACGCTCTTCACATCCACGACCCAATCATGATCGCAAAACTCATCAGTCTGCTGGCCGGCGTGATCATCGCCGTCATCTCCGACCTCGGCTATGGCGGCATCGTGCTGCTGATGGGCATTGAGAGCGCCTGCATTCCGCTGCCTTCGGAGATCATCATGCCCTTCTCCGGCTATCTCGTCTTCAAGGGCACGCTGCAGCTGACCGCCGTCGCCTTCGCCGGCGCTCTCGGCTGCGTGCTCGGTTCCCTGCTGGCCTACGGGCTCGGCGCCTGGGGCGGCCGGCCGCTGATCGAGCGATACGGAAAATACGTCCTGATCTCCCACCACGACCTGGACCTGGCCGACCGCTGGTTCGCCCGCCACGGCGACATCACCATCTTCATCGGCCGGCTGTTGCCGGTGATCCGCACCTTCATCGCCTTCCCCGCCGGCATTGCGCGCATGCCGCTGTGGCGCTTCAACCTCTACACCTTCATCGGTTCCTTGATCTGGTGCTGGGTGCTGGCCTGGATCGGCATGAAACTGGGCGAGAACTGGGACACCCTCGGCGTCTACTTCCACCGCTTCGACGCGCTGATCGGCATCATCCTGCTGGCCGGCATCGTCTGGTACGTGCGGCGCCATCTGCAACACATGAAGCGGACCTGACGATTAGCGCTACCACCGAACCGACATCCCGGTAGGAGCGGCTGCGCCGCGATTGGCTTTATCGCGGCAGAGCCGCTCCTACGGGAGATGTTTGGGCAGCCCGTAGGATGTGGTGAGGTACGAACCGCATCGGTCGCGATGATCAAATGACA
>CAYQWR010000250.1:0-3932 GCA_964421235.1 uncultured Thiohalomonas sp.
TCTCGCGCAGCGACTGGAAGACGCCGAAGTCCACGTAGCGGCGATAGACGAAGGGGCGCAGCAGCGCCATCAACTGCTCTCCGGCCTGCCGCTCCCCCGCCACCACCCGCGCCTTGATCATGGCGTAGCGCTCCCACTCGCGGCCGTGGACCTGGTAATAGTCCTCCAGGGCATCGAAGGAGAGGGCCAGGGCGCTGGCCTCGCCGAAGGGGCGCAAACGGGTGTCGACCCGGAATACGTAACCCTCGGCGGTCATGTTGCTCAGCGCGTTGCCCAGGCGCTGTGCGAGGCGGATGAAAAACTCCTGGTGCGAGACGCTGCGCGGCCCGCCCTGGGTTTCGCCCTCCTCCGGGTAGGCATAGATCAGGTCGACATCGGAGGAGAAGTTGAGCTCTCCCGCCCCCAGCTTGCCCATCCCCAGCACGATCAACTGCTGAGGCTTGCCGGCCTCGTCCAGCGGTGTGCCCCACTGCTCGCAGTGCCAACGGTAGAGGTGTTGCAGGGAGAGATCGATGCAGGCGTCGGCAAGGGCCGACAGATCCGCCGTGACCTCGGCCAGCTCGCTGTGGCCCGCCAGGTCGCGCCAGGCGATACGCACCATTTCGCGTCGACGGAAACGGCGCAGTTGCTGTTGCAGTTGGGCCTCATCGGCGACCTCCGTCAGCAGCAACCGGAGTCGTTCGGCATAGGTGGCGGGGGAGTAACGGCGCTGCAGATCACCGCTGGCATGAAGCTCCGGCAGCAAGTGCGGCTGATAACGGCAGCCGTCGGCGACAAAGTCGCTGCACGCCCAGACCCGCACCAGCTCCGGCACCAACTCCGGCGGTAATGCAGCGGCAGCGACGGTTTGCGCAATAGCCGCGTATTGCGGCTCGATTCGCTCCGCCAGCAGAGGGGGTAACAACGACAGGACGTGGTCCGGTGTCACGCGCGGGTCCAATCAAGGGAAAACTGGATTGTACCAGCCCCGCCCGGCGAGGCGACGCACTCTTCGCGCTAAAAAAACAGGGGCCAGAGGCCCCGGCACAGTGGGGAAAAACACCCCGCAACAACGTACGGCCCACAACGGAGAGGCATACCGTACGCCCAAGCAGATGTAGGCAGCAGCCCCATAACCACACGATACGTGCGGCAACAGGTCCAACGCGCTGCTTACCTACCGCCATAAGATGCGTCGGCACGCCGATTTATTCCCTGGAAATTCCATACAGTTTCGCTAATAATCGTTGCAAACGGCGCATCAGACGTCGTTGCATCAAAAACAATAACTACATCGCTAAAAACGAAGTGGAGGAGAATATGGGTCTATTGGGGTTGTTTTGTCGCAGCCACGAGTTCAATCAACGGCTGGAACATAATCGGCCGCGTCTCTACCGGGTGGCCTATTCGTGGTGCCACAACACCCACCTGGCAGATGATCTGGTGCAGGAGACGATGTTGCAGGCAATGAAGAGCGCGGCCAGTCTGCGTAACTTCGAAGCCATCGACAGCTGGCTGTTCAGTATCCTCACCAACTGCTGGCGCGGTCACCTGCGCAGCCGTCGCGATTTGGTGGAGTTCGACGAAGGCGAATTCCACAGTGACAGCAATCCGGAACTGTCGCACCAGGAATTGGAGACCGTTCACCGGGTACGCAGTGCGGTGGCACAGTTGCCGATGGGGCAGCGCGAAGTGGTGACGCTGGTCGACCTCGAAGGCTTCAGCTATGCCGAAGTGGCCGAGATACTCAGCATCCCCATCGGCACGGTGATGAGCCGACTGTGCCGCGCACGCCAAGCGTTGAAGGAGCGGTTGCTGGAAATGACATCCGTCGTAACGGCGCCGCCGCATGAACTGGCTCTCGTGAGGGTAAAATGAACAAGCAGCGCATTTCTGACGAACAGTTAAACGCCTTCGTCGACGATGAGCTTGGTGCGGAAGAGCAGGATCAGATATTTTCGGTCCTCAGCAACGACGAAGGATTGAATCGTGCGGTTTGCGAAACGCGCAAGCTGCAGGATATGCTGCGCTACGCCTATCACGAACCGCCGTCTTTGCCGCCTCCCGCAACACAGCCACGCCGCCGCGCGCGACTGACCGACGCGGTCGCCGCGTCGCTGCTGCTGCTGTGCGGTGCGTTGATCGGCTGGTTTTCGCATAGCCACGATGTTGCCGCCAGACACCCGGTTTACCTGCACGAAGACATGGATGCGTTCCAAACGGTGCAACTGCTATCGGCGCAGGGGCAACAGCAGAACGTCATCCTGCATATCACCACCGCCGATCCCAACAAATTGCATTACGCGCTCACCGAGGTCGACGACCTGTTGCGCAGCTCCAAACGGCGCGGCGTTCCTATCAGGGTTGAAGTGGTCGCCAACGGCAACGGGCTGGCACTGTTGCGCTCCAAGGTGTCGCCTTATCCGCGATTAACGGAAGATCTGATCCATAGCTACAGCAATCTCACCGTCATGGCCTGTGCCAATGCGTTGGCCCAACTCAAGCGCGAGGGAGTCGACACAAGGCTGCTGCCCAACGTCAGCACTACTCAGTCGGCACTGGAACGCGTGGTGGAACGGTTGCAGGAGGGTTGGCTGTACATCAAGGTATAACCGGCGCCTGCTGACCATTGCAGCGGACGGACTTCTTCGCGGTTAGCTACGAATTCGCAGGGCGGGTGTTCGGCCCAAAAGGAAGGGCCTCGCCATTACCGGCGAGGCCCTTCTTTCATCGATATCCCTTCGCAATAATCTGCTGAACTACTCGTTAACCGCATGAGGCCGCGGGATACACCCTTATTTCCAGGACGGTACAAGAGCCGCTTGATGCCCCTTCCATGATTCCGCGCATCCCGCATTCCTCGCATTCAAAGTCTTGCATTGATGAAACGGAGAGTTCCTGCAGGCCATCTCAAAGATCCAGGCCAAAAGATCTTAACCACGGGGAACATTTATGCCCTTTGGGTACGGGGTGCACGGGGATAACTCGCACAGAACCTACGTTATCCTCGATGTTGGTAAGAATCCCCGTGTCCCCCGTGGTTGCTTCATTGCCTTTGTATTCTTGCGATAGGTTCTAGTACATCATCGTCAACTGCAACGCCAGACGGTCCTTAATCGACGCCAACCCGTTGTGCAGATTGGTGAGCGGAGTCACCAGCGGCCCCGATGTCGGGATCGCATCCAGCGCCTTATCGTTACGCATCGCGTAGTCGAAGGTGACGCGCGTTCTGGCATTTACGTGGTAGACCACCCCGAGGGTGGTGGTGGTAAAGCGTGCCGTATCGTACTGATGCGAGGTGGAACGGTTGTACTGGTCGTAGCGTGCATCCAGCTCCCAACGCGTATTAGGCACGTAATAACCGGCATCCACGTACCAGCCATTGGCCTTGCCGTCGAGATCCTGCAGCGCGGTCGGCGTACCAAAACCGAAATTGGGCTTATTGGGGCCCTGGAAGATCATCCCCTTGCCTTGCATGTATTCCGTACCCAGACGCCAATTGCCGCGGCGGTAGCGCACACCGACACCCTGGCGTATGCGGTCGTGCGTCACCGGATTGGCGATGCCGTCGTCGGTCAAATCCACCCGCCGCTTGCCGCTCTGCTGCCAGATGAAGAATTTCACGCCCTGCTGCAGCGGCCCCTTGCCGCCGAACACCTTTTCCGACGCCCAATACAAATATTCTTCCGGCCCATCGGCGATGCTATCCTGCACCTGCAACCCGTTACCGTTGCCGATCATCACCGCATAGCTATGGGTCCAGCCGTTGACGTGAAAGCTATCGAACACCTCCATACCCATGTCGCGCGCGGCGCCGAACGACGAGGTCCACGGCGCTTCGCTCGGAGTGGTCGGTGCCGACCCGTTGCCTTTGGTCACGCCGGCTGGAAAGCGCTCCAGCATCATCTGGCTCGACACGTCGGTAAAGTTGACATAGTCCATGCTCACGATGC
>CAYQWR010000251.1:0-3928 GCA_964421235.1 uncultured Thiohalomonas sp.
TCGACGACTATTCCGGCGGTTTCAAGATGAGCGCCGAACAGATCTTCGATATCGATCAGGCGCGGGAGCAATATGCGCGCCGCGTGGAGATCGACGTCGATGCGACTAAGGCGGGTAACGGATTTTCGCGCTCCCTGGCGCAGGTACTGGAGCCGTTCCGCGAAGGGCGTTGCCAAGTCTGTCTCGACTATCAGGGCGATGCCGCCCAGGCCAAGCTGGTGCTGGGTTCGGAGTGGCGGGTGCGGCCCAGTGAGGTATTGTTGCATCGCCTCAGGGAACTGGCGGGGCCGGATCGGGTACGGGTCGTCTATTAACAGTTTCGAGTTTAGGGTTTAGAGTTGGTGCTTGAAGCTTTTGGCTCAAGACTTTAGGCTAACGGCTTTATCAATCCACGAGTTTTTATGAAACATAGCTTTCTCGATTTTGAACAACCCATCGCCGAGCTCGAGGCCAAGATCCAAGAGCTCCGCTATGTCAGCAATGACAACGAGATCAACATCTCCGAAGAGATCACGCGGCTGGAGACCAAGAGCAGGACGCTCACCGAATCCATCTTCGCCAAGCTGAGTTCCTGGCAGATTGCGCAATTGGCCCGTCATCCGGAACGGCCCTATACCCTGGATTATATCGAACGCATCTTCACTCAGTTTGAAGAACTGCACGGCGACCGTGCCTTCGGCGACGATCCCGCCATCGTCAGCGGCGTGGCACGACTGGAGGGACGGCCGGTAATGGTGATCGGGCAGCAGAAGGGGCGCGACACCAAGGAAAAGGTGCGACGTAATTTTGGTATGCCGCGCCCGGAAGGTTATCGCAAGGCGATGCGCCTGATGCAGACTGCGGAACGGTTCAAGATGCCGATCCTGACATTTATCGACACCCCCGGCGCCTATCCGGGTATCGATGCCGAGGAGCGCGGACAGAGCGAGGCCATCGCCCGCAACCTGTTCGTGATGTCGGCCCTGAAGGTGCCCATCATCTGTACCGTGATCGGCGAGGGCGGTTCCGGCGGGGCGCTGGCCATCGGCGTCGGCGACCGGATATTGATGCTGCAATACAGCACCTACTCGGTGATCTCGCCGGAAGGCTGCGCCTCCATCTTGTGGAAGAGCGCCAGCAAGGCCGCCGACGCCGCGGAGGTGATGGGCATCACTTCGGAGCGCTTGCAGAAGTTGAGTCTGGTGGACAAGGTCATCGACGAACCTCTGGGTGGTGCCCATCGCGATGTGGACGATATGGCGCAACGCTTGAAGCAGGTGCTGCTGGAGACCCTCGAAGAAGTGGAGAGTCTCGACGCCGATGCCCTGGTGGAGAAACGCTACGAACGTCTCATGCAGTTCGGACATTTCACCGAACGCCGGCAGTAAAGCTACACGGCAATTAATGTGTCTTGAATGATCGTCTTAGTACCCTCTCCCTCCGGGAGAGGGTTAGGGTGAGGGGATATGATAATCGTCAATTTGTTTTTTTCTCCTCCCTCACCCCGGCCCTCTCCCGAGGGGAGAGGGGGATCTCATCTTTCAGGTTGACGTCCTGGTGGATGCCCGGCGCCGCCAACCGTCTTTCTCCCCAGAAACCTTGGCCGCGATCTTGGCGGGTTTGCCGCCGGTGACGCGGTGGTGGCTGGCCTACAGCGGCGGTTGCGATTCCCATGTCTTGCTGCATGCTGCCGCGCAATTGAAAAACGACGGCCGGCTGCCGGCCTTTCATGCCGTGCATGTGGATCATGGCCTGCAATCCGCTTCCGCCGCCTGGGCGCAACATTGCGCGGCGGTGTGCCATGAACTGGCGATCCCCTTCACCCTGTTGCGTATCGATGCCCGGCCCGAGACGGGAGAGAGTCCCGAGGCGGCGGCGCGCCATGCCCGCTACCGCGCCATCGCCGCATTGATGACCGACGGCGACTGTCTGCTTACCGCCCATCATCAAGACGATCAGGCGGAGACACTGTTGTTGCAGCTGTTGCGTGGCGGCGGTCCCCACGGTCTCGCGGCCATGCCGGCAGTGGCCGCGTTCGCCGCCGGCATCCATGCCCGGCCTTTGTTGTCTTTTTCCCGCGCCGAGCTCCGAGATTACGCGCGGCAACAGCGGCTGCAGTGGATCGACGATCCCAGCAATGTCGATACCGGCTTCGACCGCAATTATCTGCGTGAGTCGGTGATGCCCTTGTTGCGTGAGCGCTGGCCGGCGTTGGCGCGGGTGCTATCGCGCAGCGCGATTCATCAGGCGGAGGCGGCGCAGTTGTTGGATGACCTGGCCGCCGAGGATCTGCAGCATTGCCGACTGGAAGATCATAGCCTTAGCATCGCCGCCTTGTCGGCGCTGAATGCGGCGCGACAACGCAACACGCTGCGCTATTGGTTGAAGGGTCTGGGATTCAAATTGCCCGATACGATGCGTCTCGCCCAACTGCAGCAGGACGTACTGCACGCCGCGCCGGACCGCCGACCCGAAGTCCAATGGGAAGGCGTGACCGTGCGGCGTTATCGCGATCGCCTCTATGCCTCGAGGCCGCAACCGCCACCGGACAGTGCGCTGGTAATGCCATGGGATATCGATCGAGCGCTGCGCCTGCCCGACGGTACCACGCTCAGTGCCGTGCCGGTGCGGGGCGAAGGAGTGAAGACGGCATTGTGCCGGCAGCAGCCGGTGACGGTACGCTACCGCCAGGGCGGCGAAGAATGCCAGCCCGGGCCGCGGGCCGCCACTCGTCCGCTGAAAAAGTTATTGCAGGAGGCCGGTGTCCCGCCTTGGGAGCGGGAGATGCTGCCCTTGATCTATGTCGGCGATCGCCTGGCGGCGGTGGCGGGCTATTGGGTCTGCGCACCCTGTCAGGCGAGCGACGGTGAAGACGGATTGCATATTGTGGTGCAGCCCCCGTCCGCGGACGGCAACTGATGGCAGGCGAAGGGCGCCGCCTCAGTGTGGTGATCCCCGGCCTGTTCGGGCCGGCGGCGATCAAGCAATTGCCCGCGGCCTGGCAGGGCCTGGCCTTGCCGGCCCTGGAAGGGCTGTTGTCCCGCGCCCGGCGCGAGAGTGTAAGCGGGCGCACCTTGGAGCGGACCTTGTTCGCCTTGTTCGATGTGACTACCGCCGCCGATCGCGACTTGCCCGTCGCCGCGGTGACGCGGCAACTGGATGCCGGGGATGCCGGCGAACATTGGTGGCTGCGCGCCGACCCCGTGCACCTGCGTGCCGATCGCGATCGTATCGTGATGCTGGGCAACACGGCCTTGAATATAGCCGATGAAGAATGCGCGCAACTCGCAGCGGAACTCAACCGGCACTTCAGCGATGAGGATTGGACCTTGCAGACGGTGAATGCCCGGCGGTGGTACTTGTGCCTGGACCATGATCCGCAGATTCGCAGCGATGCGCTGCCTGAGGTGGTAGGTCAGGATATCCTCCATCATATGCCCCAGGGTCCGGCCGAAGGGCGCTGGCGCAGCGTCATGAACGAGGTACAGATGGTGTTGCACGCCAGCGCCGTGAACCGCGACCGCGAGGCGCAGGGCTTGCTGCCCGTCAACAGCCTGTGGTTCTGGGGCGGCGGGCGTTTGCCGCATGTGCCACGGGGCGGCTGGTCACAGGTGTGGGGCAATGATGCCCTGACGACGGCTCTGGCGTCGCTGGCGGGCGCGGCCTGCGCGACGCTGCCGGAAGACGCCAATGCTTGGTTGCAGGAGGGCGCGCCCGGACATCATCTGGCGGTATTGGAGGGGCTGCGCGAAAAAGTGCAGTTCGGCAACGTGGAAGGATGGCGGGAAATCCTCGAGAGCCTCCATGACTACTGGCTGGCGCCGCTGTTCGCCGCGCTCAAGCAACGCCGTCTCGCCGCGCTCAGCATCTATCCGGCGGACGGTGCGGCGTTTCACGTGACGGCGGGGGACGCGCGGCGCTGGTGGGTGCGGCGCCGGCCATTGGCGGC
>CAYQWR010000252.1:0-3808 GCA_964421235.1 uncultured Thiohalomonas sp.
GCCGGCAAGCTATGGGGCTTCTCCGCCCGTTCCGACGACGTTGTCGGCCTGGCACTGGAGCAACATGACGAAGACCGGTGGCGCACGGTGGGGCAGCAGATCGGTAGCGCGCCGCTACTGGTTATGCCAACGGACCGCGCTGCGGCCGGGAAGTACCGGCTGCGTGTCTGGTCGGTGTCGCGGACCGGTCATCCCATCAGTGTGACGGCGGCGCAGCTCACGCCGGAACACCAGTCGGAGTCGCGCCTCGCCGACGGCGTGAGGCTGGCCAGATTCGACGCCTTCGACCCGCCGTTGGGCGTTGCCGCCATCGATCTGAAACGGCCGGGGCAGTTTGCCTTCGCCGGTGATGACGACGATGTGCTCTGGGGTACCTCGGAGGCACAGGCTCTGGAGGCGCCGACACAGGGCCGCTTCGCCGCCGCCGGTCAGGTCTTGTGGTTGGCTCGCCCGCTGCCCGACGGAACCCGACGGCAACTGCGTGCGCAGCGTCTGGAACTCGGCAGCGCCAATGCGCTGTCGCTTGGCGTGGCGCCCGGCGCCACCGTGGCGCTCGATTTGGCACCGCTCGAGCGCGGTGATGTGCAACTGGTCTTGGCGCAATCGCCCATCGGTGCACCCGGTATCCGGGGCTGGGGAGCGGGGCCGGCAATGGCTGAGGTCGGTGTTGCGGAGCACAGCGCGCTGTGGATCCGGCATCGGCGTAGCCAGGGCAGCGTCGCGTTGTGGGATACCGCGCAGCAAAAGGTGGTGCTGCCGGTGCAACTGCATCTTTTCCGGTTCGCCGCAGTTCCGCCTGCCTTGCTCGATGCCGGCGGTCACGATCTGGGCATCGCGGCGCACGGCGCCATGCGTCTGCAATTGCCACGCGGCACTAAACATCTGCGCATCGCCCTGCCGGCCGGCGTCGCTGCCGAACTGCGCCAGGGCGATAACACTACCGCCACCTTCTGGAGCGGCTCCGCGCCGCGGACCTTCGACTGCGACAGCGCTGCCGATACGATATCCCTTTACAACACGCGCTCCGCTGCCGGACGTGTCGGACTGCTGCTGACAGCGATCGCAGCGCCCGCCAACCGGCTGAGCAGTGATCATTTCGGTAAATATCACTACGCCGACGGCGGCAGCAGCGAGATTGTCGTGCAGCTGAACGCACAGGAAAAGGCGGCCGGGCGGCGGCTGCACGTCGCCGGTCGGCATCTGGACGTCGTCGCCATCGCAGCGTCGGGACGTATCCTGCGCGGACCCGATTTGATGCTGCGGGACGATGCGCGGGTGTTGATCTCGCACGGGTCGGGTTTTGCGCTGGCGTGGCTCAGCGACGCCGCAGGCAACACGGCGATTGACGGCAATGCAGCGGCTCAGACTGTGACCCTGCCGACGGAGCTGGCACTGGGTGCGCAGGTTTCGGCGTTGCGGCTGACGCTGGCGCAGGCGGCCGGCGTGACCTTGCGCAGCGACGTGCCGTTGATAGTGCGCATACGCCGGCCCGGCCTGCCCGAATCGCTGCGGGTATTCGACGATGCCGTCGACCTGCCGCTGTATCTCGCCGCCGGCGATACCACTGTGTTGTTCGACAGTGTGAGCGCGGCGCCGCTGGGCGGACATCTGGAACTGCACCGCGTTGCCGTTGAGCCGCTGAGCGAGGGATTGAGCGCGAAACGGATGCTGGCTCCCGGCGCTTCGCATCTGTTCCGTTTCCACCTTGCCGAGCCGCGCACCATCGGCGTGGGGGTTAAGGCGTCGCTCGATACCGTTAGTTGTACGCTGCTCGACGGTGTCGGCCGCGAGCTTGGTCACGGCCTGCTGCAGATGCGCGACCTGATACCCGGTGATTATCTGTTGCGAGTGGAGACGCCACCGGATGGCGCAACCGTTCAGGTACAGGCGGTGCTGGTCGGCGTGCATCCGCCCGACAACGGTCCGCCGCAGAAAGTGATACGCCAATATCTCCGCGCCGCGGGCCTCAAGTTTGATTGACCGGAACCATGCCATGTTGAGGGATAAACTTGCACTGCTGCTGTCGTCAGGTCTGCTGTTCGGCCTGCTGTTCTGCGCATCTGCCGCTGCCACGCCCGTGGCCGACGGGGTTCACAATGTTCCGGCGCAACCAGCCGGCGAGGTGATGGTTCCCGACAAGTTCCTGCGGCGCTGGGATCCGGTTACATTCTTCTTTTCCCGCGACACCGGTCCCGAGGCGGGTGGCGCCGAGAATGCACCGTCCCGTTACGTCACCGTCAATCCGCCTCATCCGGGCGCCTACACCTGGCTCAACGCGCGTACCTTGCAGTTCCGGCCCGCCGAGCCATGGCCGCCACTGACGCGGTTTCATTGGCATTTCTCCGGTGAGGATCACTCCTTGGTGACGCTGTTCGCGCCGCCGCTGGCGACATTGCCGGAGGATGGCGCAACGGATCTCGACCCGGTGGAGACACTCACGCTGACCTTTGCCGAGCCGGTAGACGTGGCTGCACTGGCACGGATGCTCACCATCGAGTTGCGGCCAAACCCTGGCGTCGGCGCGGTACAGACGCGGCGACTCGAGCGCGGTGACTATGACATCAAGGTGATGGAGCGCAACAGTCGATCCGATCAGGCGCGTTACGTTGTAGTGTTCCATCAGCCCATCCCCGAGGGCACTCACGTGACGGTGCGCATGCGTCTGTCATTGGATGACCGGGAGGAACAGTCGTTCTATAACGTCCAGTTTTCCACCGCAGCGCCGTTTACCGTGGCCAATGTCGGTTGCGGCAACCAGGACTATCCACTGACCGCAGGCGGCGTCAAATATGGGCGTGAGCAGGCGATCCGTTGTTCCGGCAGCCGGCGCGCCGTTGACGTCATTTTTTCCTCTCGTCCGCAGGTCGTCGATCCGATCCAAGCGCGTAATCTGGTGCGTTTTACACCCTCCGTCGCGGGCCTGACCTTCACTAACGCCGGCAACAGTCTCGTTGTCGCCGGCGACTTCAAGGACGATACGCTCTACCGTATCGACGTTGAACCGACGGAGCTCAAAGACGAAAAGGGACGTGCGCTCAGAATGGCGGACGTCAGTGAACTCTATCTGTTCTTTCCCAAGCGCAGCGACTTCCTGCAATGGGATACCAGCCAGGGTATCGTCGAGCGTTACGGTCCGCAGATGGTTCCGCTGCAGGGGCGCGGATTTCAACGGCTTGATCTACGCATCCAGAAAATTGATCCGCTGAACCGCTCGTTCTGGCCGTTTCCGGATAGACCGGTTGTGGTGAACGAGGCCGCGCGGCCGCCCGGTCCCGGCGAGGAGCCGCAGCCCTATCGCAATGTCCGGTCCAACATCTCCTACGGTCAGTTGGAGGCGCAATTGGCAGCGCTCGGTTCGCCCAGCATCTCGACGTTGGTCAATCTGCCGCTGAAGCGCGACGGTGACGGCGCGCATTTCGGTCTGGATCTCGCGCCTTATCTGCAAGAAATCAGCGGCAAGCATCGTCCCGGTACCTACCTGGTGGGGATGCGCAAGCTCGACAGCGGGAGTCAGCGTGCCTGGATCCGCATTCAGGTGACCGACTTGGCGTTGAGCACGGTGGATGAGGTCGATCGGGTGCGTTTCGTCGTGACCTCGCTGCGTACCGGTGAGCCGGTGAAGGGGGCGCAGATTGAGGTTCAGGGCGAACGCAAGAACCGCTGGTTCACCTTTGGTCACGGCACCAGCGACAGTCTGGGCGAGTACGACTGGGCGGCGCCGGGCTTGGTGCTAGCCGGTTCGGTGCGTCGCATCGTGGTGACCAAGGGCGATGACGTACTGGTTCTCGATACCACCCGCCCGCCGGAG
>CAYQWR010000253.1:0-2918 GCA_964421235.1 uncultured Thiohalomonas sp.
CATAGAAGACTATGTGGATGCTCATACGGACGATTTGCCGCCGCTGCTGCAGGAACTCATGCAGCAGTCACAGCGACCGGTGCAATTGACGCTCCAATCGCCCGGGCATGACATGCACGTCTATACCAATCCGGAGATGCCGCCGGCCATGAACACACTGGCCCTGCGCGTCAGCGCCGAGCCGCAGGTAGGGCAGGTGGTCTGGTATGTCGATGGTAAGCCGTTCCGGTTGTCGGGACCGCCCTATACAGTGCGCTGGCCGCTGCAGGCGGGACGTCATACCTTTCAGGTCCGGCTTCCCTATCGCCCCGAAACATCGCTGATCGCTACAGTGGAGGTGAACTGATGCGGTGGCGATATCATGCCCCGAACTTTTATTGCCGCATTGACTGAGCCGCTTTCTTGCCAAGGCTCTTCCCACCGGTAGGGTGTTTGGCATCAACGGGTTGATGCCCTGTACTGCCGTGAGATAAGAACCGACGATCGCGGTGGCACCGAACAGCAGGCCGAACATCAGGACCAAACCGATATTCGCCTTCATCGCCGGGATCAACCGGGTGAAACCGATCAGCGTCATCTGGAAGCATCACATCGCGACAACCGATGGTGCCGTCTTGAGCGCCGCCGGTGCGAGCAGCAGGTGGCGGCCATAGACGGCGCGGGTCTGACGGATTACGGCGGCGCCCCGTCCGGCGCGTCGCCGTCGTTCATGGGCGCGCTTGTCTGTTCGCATCGGCGGGGCTATGGACGGCACCTGTGTCACACTACAGAGCATGGGCGGGGGACAAGTTTTGACCGGTGACCCCGTTCCGACCTACTCTAAGGTTCAGTAGCACGGCAACGTACTGAGGCGTTGATATGAGTGAGAGCACATTTGCAGTGGTGTTTACCGGCCAACTGGCCGAGGGGGCCGATCCGGCGCAGGTCAAGGCCAATTTCGCCCGGTTGTTCAAGGTCGAGGTGGCCAGGGTGGAGCCGATGTTCATCGGCAGGCCGGTAACCATCAAGAAGGGATTGGACGAGGCGACCGCCAAGAAGTACCAGCAGGCGCTCCATCAGGCGGGCGGGCTGTGTCGCGTGGTGGACCTGACCGCGGCCCAGCAGCCGGCGGTTGCGACGGAGCGCGCCCCGGCGGCGCCTGCATCCCCGACACCCGCGGCGGTCGCCCCGCAGCAACCTGCGGCGTCAGGTGCAGAGACGCCGACGGTGCCCGCCTTGAATGCTACCCTGGCCGAACCGGGGGTGCTGATCATAGAGCCGGAGGAGGTGGAGGCCGCACAGATCGATACCACCGGCCTGACCATGGCTGCGGTCGGTGTGGATATCGTCGAACCCGAGGTGGTGCCGGACCTCGACGTCGATATTAGTACCCTCTCTATGGCGGAGGTCGGGGTGCAGATCATCCCGCCGTCGGAAACTGAGGCGCCGACGATCGACATCAGCACGTTGTCGATGGCCGAACCGGGCACCATTTTGCGGGAGCACGAAGAGGTGGAGGCGTTGCAGATCGACACCAGCGGCATCAGCTTGGCGTAACACCCTCTGTGCGCTTGGAGCCGATCCCTTCGGCTCCTGGGTAGCGCTGCCGCAACCGGCGTGTCGGTCGCGACACGTCAAATATCGGTGACGGTCAGGCGAGTCCTTTCAACAGGTCATCGAGAGGTTTCGGTTTTTCGATAATGAAACCCTGGCCGTAGTCGATTCCGATCTTGCGGATCTTGTTCAGCGCGATCTCGCTTTCGACGTATTCGGCGATGGTGCGCTTGCCAAGGGCGCGCGCCATTTCGTGGATCGACTTGACCACCGAGTAATCGAAGATGTTGGTGCCTATGTTGCGCACAAAGCTGCCGTCTATTTTGACGTAGTCGACAGGCAGCGACTTCAGGTAGTTGTACGAAGCATGACCGGAACCAAAGTCGTCCAGTGCCAGCTGCACGCCGGTCTGGTGCAGGCGGCGCAAGAAATAATTGGCGCGTTCCAGATTGGTCATCGCCGCCGTCTCCGTAACCTCGAAGCAGAGCTGGCCGCTCGGCACTTCCGCATGCTCCAACCGCTCGACCAGGGAGTTCATGAACTCCTCGTCCTCTACCGAGTGTCCGGACAGATTGACGGAAAGGGAGTGAATCTTGTTGAGGCTGGCGCGGTTCTCCTTCATCCACGCGAACACTTTGTTGACCACCCAGCGGTCGATGTCGCCGATGCGGTTGTAAATTTCCGCCGACAATACGAATTGATCAAGGGAGACCTGTTCGCCCTGCTCGTTTTTTACCTGCAGCAATATTTCGTAGCGCGGCCGTTCGCTGAGATTTTTGAGCGAAGCGATGCGCTGGCACTTGAGCTGGATCAGACCCTTGTCGAACAGCGTGTTGATGCGACCGACCCACTCCATGACGCCTTGGCGTTTCTTGATGGTTTCGTTGCCTGCGTCGTAGAACTCGATGCGTCCGCGTCCGCCTTCCTTGGCGGCAAAGCAGGCCGAGTCGACCGCCGTCAGCAGACTGCGGACCGAGTCGTGTTCCGACCGGACCTCAGCCAGACCGAAGCTGGCGTCGACCGCGAAATCCTTGTTCTCGCAGGTGAAACGAAAATCGGTGATGGCACGGCGTATGTCGCCGGCCCGCTTTAGCGCCTGATCGCGATCGCACGATTCCAGGATCAAGGCAAATTCGTCGCCACCGAGGCGGGCAACGATAGCGTCGTCACCAACCGCCTTGCGGATAATGGCGGCAACGTTGCCGACCAGTTCGTCGCCGGCCTCGTGGCCGCAGGTGACGTTGACGACATTGAAACGATCCAGATCGAGATAGCAGAGAACATTGTTGCTGTCGTTCTTGCGCGCCTTCAGCAATAGCTCATCGAGCGCGCTTTCGAAGCCGCGACGGTTAAGCAGACCGGTCAATGCGTCGTGGTTGGTTTGT
>CAYQWR010000253.1:2928-3800 GCA_964421235.1 uncultured Thiohalomonas sp.
TATAGGTGGCGCGATCCATCAACGGCCGGTCCCATCCCTCCAGAATCAACAGACGCCCCTTGGACATGGCTGCGGCGACCGCTTCCGGTCGCATATCGAGTCCTTTGTTGCCCTCACGGTCGACAAAAACAAAACGCCCCCATTTGCGATCGGACCATACCAACTTCTGCTGGAACGATTCCTCTTTTTCGCCTTTGAACGAAATCAGTTCGCCATCATCCATGGTGCTGACACGATCGACCCAGCGCACCCATTCAGCCTTGGACAGTTCCACCGGTTTTGCCGCCGCTTTTTCCTGTTCCCAGGCGGCCGTCAGCATCTGCGCCATCGATCCCTTTTTGACGCGTTCGACCTTGGACGAGTCTTCTTTTGCCTGTTCCAATGCACTGATCAGGTCCGATACCAGTTCGAGGGCACCGGCGTTATCCTTGTCGAGCCGCTCCAGGACTTTGCTGACTTCTTCAATCAGTTTCGAATTGGGCCAATCGGATTTCGGACCTTTGGCTGAGTGACCTAGCAAGCGTGCCAGCAACTGCGCTATGGTGGCGCGTGAACTGCGGTAACTCTCGCCTTCGATGCCTTCGCGCTGGAAATAACGCCATAACAGGTTTTTCCAGCCGGCGTCCATCAATTGCAGAATGACCTTGGGGATCATTCGCTTGCCCGATTCATCGAACAGCTGATCGATGTCCTGCAGCATTTCCATGGTCTGTTGACGGGCGTTCGGTTCGTTCTTGCACTGCTCGATTACCGCATCCACGCGTCGCTTGTATTCATCCGACTGCTCGCCGTACAGTTTGTCGAGGGTGTTGGCTGCCTCATCCAACGCTTTGGTGTCGCCATTCGCTTCGTCGAGATCTTCGAGTGCGCTC
>CAYQWR010000254.1:0-3771 GCA_964421235.1 uncultured Thiohalomonas sp.
TGGGCGGACCTGGTGGTGTGCCGCGCCGGGGCCTTGACCGTGGCGGAACTGGCGGCGGCGGGCGTGGGCGCGGTGCTGGTGCCCTATCCCCATGCGGTGGACGACCACCAGACCCGCAACGCCGCCTATCTGGCCGATGCCGGTGCCGCGCTGGTGGTGCAGCAACGGGAACTCACCCGGGAAAAATTGGCAGGGCTGCTTCTTTCCTTGTGCGGCGGGACGGCGAGCAGCCCTCACCCCATCCCTCTCCCAAGGGGAGAGGGGGATTTGGAAAAGAGATTTGGGTTTACTCGTGCGCGCTTGCTTGTCATGGCCCAGGCGGCACGGCGCTTGGCGCAACCCCAGGCGGCGGAACAGGTAGCGGCCCAGTGTTGGGAGGTGGCCCATGGCTGAGCAACCCTTGCGCGACCTGAAGACGCCGATCCGGGAGCGCATGCGCCGCATCTCGAACATTCACTTCGTGGGTATCGGTGGCGTGGGCATGGGCGGCATCGCCGAGGTCCTGCAAAATCTGGGTTATCACGTATCGGGGTCTGATCTCAAGGAGAACACCCTGACCCGTCGTCTCACCGCCATGGGGATCACCATACATCTCGGGCACGATGCCCGCTGGGTGGAAGACAGCGACGTGGTAGTGGTATCCAGCGCCATCGATCCCAGCAACCCCGAGGTGGCGGCGGCGCAGCGCCTCCGCATCCCGGTGGTGCGGCGCGCCGAGATGCTCGCCGAGTTGATGCGTTTCCGTTACGGCATTGCGGTGGCGGGCACCCATGGCAAGACCACCACCACCAGTCTTCTCGCCAGCCTGCTGGCAGAGGGTGGGCTGGATCCCACCTTCGTCATCGGCGGGCGCCTCAACAGCATCGGCGGCAACGCGCGCCTGGGCGCGGGAGATTATCTGGTGGCGGAGGCCGACGAGAGCGACGCCTCCTTCCTGCATCTGGCGCCCATGATCGCGGTAGTCACCAACATCGACGCCGATCACATGAGCACCTACGGCGGCGACTTCGGCCGCCTGCGCCGGACCTTCGTGGAGTTCCTCCATCAACTGCCCTTTTACGGGCTGGCGGTGATGTGTCTGGACGATCCCGTGGTCGCCGAGTTGTTGCCCTTTATACCGCGTCCGGCCCTGACCTATGGCCTGTCGCCGAAGGCGGATGTCTGTGCCCGCGACATCCGCCAGAGCCGGGCCGTCACCCACTTCACGGTAGCGCGACGCAATGGCCCGACCTTGGAAGTCAGTCTCAACCTGGCCGGCCGGCACAATGTGCTCAATGCCCTGGCCGCCATCGCCGTGGCCCAGGAACTGGACGTGGACGACACGGCCATCCAGCGGGCGTTGACCGGTTTTCAAGGCATTGGGCGGCGCTTCCAGCTCTATGGTGAGATCGACACAGCGGCGGGGACCGTGCTGATGATCGACGACTACGGTCATCATCCCCGGGAGATCGCCGCCACGGTGGATGCCATTCGCGCCGGCTGGCCGCGACAGCGCCTGGTGGTGGCGTTCCAACCCCACCGTTACAGCCGTACCCGCGATCTATTCGAAGACTTCGTCAAGGTGCTGTCCGAGGTGGATAGGCTGGTATTGCTGGAGGTGTATCCGGCCGGCGAGGCCCCCATCCCCGCCGCCGACGGCCGGGCGCTCAGCCACGCTATTCGCGCCCGAGGTCAGGTGGACCCGGTGTTCGTGGACGACTTGGGGGAGTTGCCCGAGGTGTTGCGCGGCGTGCTGCAGGACGGCGACGTATTACTCACCCTGGGCGCCGGCGACATCGGCGCCGCCGCCGCCAAGCTGCCGGAGCAACTGCGAGAGGGGGCGTCATGATGGCGGCCAGGGATCGCAGCGCGTTGCGCGGCACGCTCCGGCACGACGAGCCCATGGCCCGCCATACCTCATGGCGGGTGGGCGGCCCCGCGCGTTGTTTTTACGAGCCGGCGGACCTGGATGACCTGGCGACCTTCCTGCAGCAGCTCCCTGCCGACGAGCCACTGTTGTGGCTGGGACTGGGCAGCAATCTCCTGGTGCGCGACGGCGGTGTCCCGGGGACGGTGATCGCTACCGCCGGTGCCTTGATGGATCTGACGAAAATAGATGAACGGACAGTACGGGCCGGTGCCGGCGTAGCCTGTAATAAAGTGGCGCGCTTCTGCGCTGGCTTGAATCTGGTGGGCGGTGAATTTTTCGCCGGCATCCCCGGCACCCTGGGCGGTGCCCTGGCCATGAATGCCGGCGCCTTCGGCGGCGAGACCTGGCCCTTGGTGAAGCGGGTCGAGACCCTGGACCGACATGGCGTGCGCCGTTGGCGCGTCCCTGCGGATTTTCAAATCGCGTATCGCCAGGTGCAAGGGCCGGCGGGGGAATGGTTCGTTGCCGCGGAGCTGCAACTGCAGGCGGGCGACGGCGCCGCGGGTCTGGCGCGGGTCAAGGAATTGCTGGAGCGGCGCAATAGTACCCAGCCCATCGGCCTGCCCAGCTGCGGTTCGGTGTTTCGCAATCCGCCCGGCGATCACGCTGCGCGCTTGATCGAGGCCTGCGGTTTGAAAGGCGTGTGCCGCGGCGGCGCCTGCGTTTCCACCAAGCATGCCAATTTCATCATCAACAACGGCGCGGCCACGGCCGCCGACATCGAAACACTGATAGTTCATATCGCCGAGACGGTAGAACGGATGCAGGGTGTGCGCTTAATCCCTGAAGTAGTCATAGTCGGCGAGAAAAGTTTCGAGTCTCGAGTTTTGGGTTTCGAGTTGAAAGAAGGAGAGAAGCCGTGACTTCGGCCAACTCGAAACCCGAAACTCTAAACCCGCAACCGAAAGTGCGTGATCCGCGCGAGTTCGGCCGCGTCGCGATATTGATGGGCGGCTGGTCGGCGGAGCGCGAGATATCGCTGATGAGCGGCCAGGCAGTGCTTCGGGCCTTGGAGCAGCGCGGTGTTGACGCCCATGCCGTGGACGCCGACCGCAAGACCGTGGTGCAGCAATTGGCGGCGGGCGGTTTCGATCGCGCCTTCGTCGCATTGCACGGGCGCGGCGGTGAGGACGGTGTCATCCAGGCGGTGCTGGAGATGCTGGGCATTCCTTATACCGGCAGCGGCGTGATGGCCTCGGCGCTCACCATGGACAAATGGCGCACCAAGCTGTTGTGGCAGGCGGCGGGAATCCCCGGCGCGCGTTATGCGGTGATGGAGGAGCGCAGCGATCCCGCGGCCATTGTCCAGCAATTGGGGTTGCCGTTGTTCGTCAAACCGTCGCGCGAGGGCTCCAGCATCGGTATCACCAAGGTGAAGAGCGCCACGGAATTGCAGGCCGCATACCAAGACGCGCGTCGCTATGACGATCTGGTGCTGGTCGAAGAATTCATCGCCGGCGTGGAGGTGCAGTTCCCCATCCTCGGCCGGCAGGTGTTGCCTTCGGTGCGCGTCGAGACGCCCTGTGAATTCTACGATTATCAGGCCAAGTATTTCCGCGACGACACGCGCTATTCCTGTCCCGGTTTGCCGCCCGCCCAGGAACAGGGGCTGCATGAATTGATCCTGCGCGCCTTCGACGTCACCGATTGTTGCGGCTGGGCGCGCGTCGATCTGATGGTCACCCCCGAGGGCGCACCCTATTTTCTGGAGATCAACACCGTGCCGGGCATGACCGGCCACAGCCTGGTACCCATGGGTGCCCGCGCCGCGGGCATCGAGTTTGATGAATTGGTGTGGCGGATATTGGAGACGAGCCTCGAGTCATGAGCGTTGCGGTGAGAGACATGATGTCCTTGAGCCC
>CAYQWR010000255.1:0-3741 GCA_964421235.1 uncultured Thiohalomonas sp.
GGCCGGCTATCTGCTGTTTCCGCCGTTGTCGCACCGGCTCGGCGGCGCAATGCTGTTCGCCGCCGGCGTCGCCGCCGGAGCATTTATCGGTATCGTACTTGCCGCGCTGCGTCTGGACACGACGGGTTCCGCTTCCGCTGCCGGCGAATCCAAATCGATCTTCGTCGGCAATCTCGCCTACCGCACCTCCAAGGAAGAGCTGCAGCACCTGTTCGCCGCCTACGGCACGGTACGTTCGGTACGCATCATGACCGACCGCGTTACGCGCCGGCCGCGCGGTTTCGGCTTTGTCGAAATGGATGCCCCCGGCGCCGCCGCCGCCATCAAGGCGCTGGACGGCAGGGATTTTTACGGCCGTCAACTCAAGGTCAACGAAGGCAACGAACGCAAGAATCGAGAGACTCAGGCCGCCTGAGCCGGCGATGTAGCGCGCCATCGTGTGGAGTCCGCGTGCGTGGTGGCGACGGCACCTGGTGCGGCGCCACGCCCTGCCCGAGCCGTTGTGGCAAACAACGGTCGATGGACTTCCCATCCTGAGCCGCTTGACGGCGACTGAGCAGCGGCGACTGCGGGAGCTGGCCACGCTGCTGCTGGCGACCAAGACCATCGACGGCGCCGGCGATTTCGAACCCGACGATGCGATGCGCGTCACGGTCGCCGCGCTGGCGGCGCTGCCGATCCTCGAACTCGATCTCGACTGGTACGACAATTGGCACGAGATCGTCCTCTATCCCGACACCTTCGTGCAGCGGCAGGAGTGGCAGGACGGCGGCGGCGTGGTCCATCGGCAGCAACTTGCGCTGGAAGGCGAGGCGTGGCCGCAGGGGCCGGTGATACTTTCCTGGCACGACATCACCGCGGGCAGCCACGGCGCCCGTTTGGTGATCCACGAACTGGCCCACAAACTGGATATGCTCAACGGTCCCGCCAACGGTTTTCCGCCGCTGCACCGCACCATGAATCTGCGCGCCTGGACCGACGCCTTCAGCCGCGCCTACGCCGATCTTCGTCACCGCATTGCACGCGGTGAAAGCAGCGCCCTCGACCCCTACGGCGCGACCAATCCGGCGGAATTCTTCGCCGTCGTCAGCGAAGCGTTCTTTGCCACGCCACAGACGCTGCACGCGCATTATCCGCAGTTATATCAACAATTGAGCGCCTTTTATCGCCAACAACCCCTCATCGTGTAGGCAGTCAAGAACATCCGGTGTACCCTGTGCGCACCCACTGAACGCAGGGTTCATCATGAGCGATCGACACCAAATCATCGTGGTCGGCGGCGGCGCCGGCGGACTGGAACTGGTCACCGCGCTGGGCAACAAACTGGGCCGACACAAACGGGCCGACGTGACCCTCATCGACTCCAGCCGCACCCATGTGTGGAAGCCGCTGCTGCACGAAGTGGCCGCCGGCACCCTCGATTCCCATGAAGACGAACTGGAGTACATGGCGCAGGCGCGCTGGCACCACTTTCGTTTCCGCCTGGGACGCATGCTTGCGCTCGACCGCGAACAGCGCACCGTCACCCTCGCCGCCACCCACAACGATGCCGGCGAAGAGGTGGTGCCGGAGCGCACCTTCCGTTACGACACCCTGGTGATCGCCGTCGGCTCGCTCAGTAACGACTTCGGCATTCCCGGGGTGAAGGAGCACTGCCTGTTCCTCGATACCACCGGCCAGGCCGAACGCTTCCAGCGCCGCCTGCTGGACTCGATGCTGCGCGCCCACACCCTGGGCCAGCCGATTCGGGCCGGGCAACTCGACGTCGCCATCGTCGGTGCCGGCGCCACCGGCGTGGAACTGGCGGCGCAACTGCACCACGTGACGCGCCAGCTGTCGGCCTACGGCCTCGACACCATCGATCCGGAGCGCCACATCAAGCTGCACATCATCGAGGCGGCGCCGCGCATCCTGGCCGCCCTGCCGCCGCGTCTCTCCGCCGCCGCCACCGCCGAACTGGCGCGGCTCGGCGTGGTGGTTCACACCAATGAACGGGTGGTGGAGGTCACTGCCGAGGGCATTCGCACCGCCAGCGGCCACTTCATCCCCGCCAACTTCAAGGTCTGGGCCGCCGGCATCAAGGCGCCGGACTTTCTCCGGGAGATCGCCGGGCTGGAGACCAACGACCTCAACCAGTTGGTGGTTCGCCCCACGTTGCAGACCACGCGCGACGAGCACATCTTCGCCATCGGCGATTGCGCCGCCTGCGCCCTGGACGATCAGGGCACCCTGGTGCCGCCGCGGGCCCAGGCCGCGCACCAGCAGGCCAGCCTGGTGGCCAAGGCGGTGCTGCGCCAGATGAAGGGCAGGCCGCTGCGCAGCTATCACTATCGTGATTACGGTTCGCTGGTCACGCTCGGCAAGTACAGCACGGTGGGCAACCTGATGGGCAACCTCACCGGCAGCCTGATGATCACCGGCTTCATCGCCCGCATGGTCTATCTGTCGCTCTACAAGATGCATCAGGTGGCACTGCACGGTCTGGTTCGTACCGGACTGCTGACACTGGCCCACTTCCTGCGCCGCAGCGTCAATCCGCAGGTGAAGCTGCACTGAACCATCCCCGAGCGAAGAGCGACACCGGGATATCGTGATGTCCTGGCGGGCTTGGCGCCGTGGGAGATCATCGGCCTCCCCCGATCAATAACCGATCCTGATCGCTTGCCAACACGCACGGCCATTGGGTGAAGATCTTTTGCCGGGCTTTGCATCGAATTCCGCGCCTCGCTCGGGTACAGTGCGCCGATGAATGCGCTGACCATCCTCTATCAGGATCAACATTACGTCGCCATCGATAAACCCGCCGGGATGCTGGTGCACCGCACCCGTATCGCCGAAGCGGGCGAGTACGCGATGCAGCGGCTGCGCGATCAGCTGGGTCGCCGCGTCTATATCGTGCACCGGCTGGACCGTCCAACCTCGGGCGTGTTGCTGTTCGCGCTGAGTTCAGAGGCGGCACGCGACATGTGTGCGCTGTTCGAATCACGACAGGTGGGCAAGAAGTATCTCGCCGTAGTGCGCGGCTACACCGACGCGGCCGGCATCATCGACTATCCGCTGCGCGAAGAGAAGCACAAGGAACCGCAACCGGCCGTCACCCGCTATCGCCGTCTGGCGACGGTGGAGCTCGACATCCCCGTCGGTCGCTATCCCAAGGCCCGCTACTCGCTGGTGGAGGTAGTGCCGACAACCGGACGCATGCATCAAATCCGCAAACACTTCGCCCACATCTTCCATCCGCTGGTGGGCGACACCACCCACGGCGAAGGACGGCACAACCGCCTGTTTCGCGACCATTTCGCCCTGGAACGGTTGTTGCTGCTGGCGACCGAACTCTCCTTTCCGCATCCGTATCTCTGCAACCGCGTCACGATCGGCGCCCCGCTCCCACCTGATGTCGACGCCCTGTTCGCCCGCTTTGGCTGGCAGCGCGAGCATGACGACGCGATCGTGCAAGACGGAAACCGCCCCGCGGTTCGCGCACAACCAGTGGGCGATCATTAGCGTCGGAAAGCAAGGTAGGCCGGACATAGGGCAGCGGCGTCCGGCAGCGCTGCCCGATAACGCTGCGCTCAATCGGGCCTACGACCGCCCACTGTTCGCCCGCTTTGGCTGGCAGCGCGAGCATGACGACGCGATCGTGCAAGACGGAAACCGCCCCGCGGTTCGCGCACAACCAGTGGGCGATCATTAGCGTCGGAAAGCAAGGTAGGCCGGACATAGGGCAGCGGCGTCCGGCAG
>CAYQWR010000256.1:0-3711 GCA_964421235.1 uncultured Thiohalomonas sp.
CTGCGCAAATCGGGCGATTCCATCGGCGCGCGGGTCAACGTCGTCGCCGATGGCGTGCCGCCCGGCTGGGGCGAGCCGATCTTCGACCGGCTCGATGCCGACATCGCCCATGCCATGATGAGCATCAACGCGGTCAAGGGGGTGGAGATCGGCGCCGGTTTCGACTGCGTCGCGCAGAAGGGGACCGAACACCGCGACGAGATCACGCCGCAGGGTTTTCTCTCCAATAACGCGGGCGGCATCCTCGGCGGCATCTCCAGCGGCCAGGACATCCTTGCCTCCATCGCCCTCAAGCCCACCTCCAGTCTGCGCATTCCGGGACGCAGCGTGAACCTGCACGGCGAACCGACGGAGGTGGTGACCACCGGCCGCCACGACCCCTGCGTCGGTATCCGTGCCACGCCCATCGCCGAGGCGATGATGGCCATCGTGCTGATGGACCACCTGCTGCGCCAGCGCGGCCAGAACGGCGAGGTGCATTCGGCGACACCGGTGATCCCCGCGCACGCCGGTTAAAATCATTCTCACCGCAGAGACGCAGAGGAGAGAAAGAGAAAATTATTCTCTCGGCGTCCTCTGCGTCTCTGCGGTGAATTCTTGTTGAGGAACCACCATGCTGCTGCACATTCCCGAACTGCTGTTGCCCGCCGAAGTCGATGCGATGCGCCGGGTACTCGATCAGTCGCCGTTCGTCGACGGCCGCCTGAGCGCCGGCAAGGCGGCGGAGAAGGTCAAGCACAATACCGAGCTGGAGCGCGAGGTGCCGCAGCGCGACACCCTGGCGCAGATCGTCGTCACCGCCCTCTATCGCAGCGAGCGCTTCCGCAACGCGGCGCTGCCCAACAAGCTGGGCACGCCGATCTTCGCCCGTTACACGCCGGGCATGACCTACGGCTGGCACGTGGACGATCCGGTGATGGGGCAGGGACCGTATTACCGCACCGATATCTCGTTCACCATCTTCCTCAGCGAACCGGAGGAGTACGACGGCGGCGAACTGGTGGTGCGCACCGCCTTCGGCGAGCAGAAGAGCAAGTTCAAGGCCGGCGACGCGGTGATCTATCCCTCCGGCACGCTGCACCAGGTGGCCGAGGTGAGCCGCGGCGTGCGTCTGGTCGCCATCGGCTGGGTGCAGAGCATGGTGCGCGACCCGGCCCAGCGCGAGATTCTGTTCGAACTGGGCGGCGCGCGCGACAAGTTGCTGGCCGATGCGCCGGGAGCGCCGGAGACCGACGCGGTCGATCACGCCTATATCAACCTGGTGCGGATGTGGAGTGAAACCTGAGAAAGTTGCAAGTGACAAGTTGCAAGTGGCAAGAAAATACGATGGTTATTTCGTTTGTCTTGGAACTTGAAATTTGCAACTTGGAACTGTCCTGATGTATTGGCGCCTCTCCACTTTCTATCTATTCCATTTCGCCAGCCTCGGCGTGCTGGTGCCCTATTGGAGCCTCTATCTAAAGCACCTTAATTTCAATGCGGTGCAGATCGGCGAGTTGATGGCGCTGCTCGCCGCCACCAAGATCGTCTCGCCCAATATCTGGGGCTGGATCGCCGACCACACGGGACATCGCATGGCGGTGGTGCGGGTCGGCGCGCTGCTGGCGCTGTTCAGCTTCAGCGCGGTATTTATCGCCCACAGCTACTGGCCGCTGGCGGCGGTGATGGTCCTGTTCGGCTTTTTCTGGAATGCGGTGCTGCCGCAGTTCGAGGCCAATACGCTGACCTTCCTCGGCAGCGAACACCATCGCTACAGTTCGATTCGCCTGTGGGGGTCGGTGGGTTTCATTGTCACCGTGGTGGTGCTGGGCGAATTGCTGGAGCGGCATGGTGCCGCCATCCTGCCGGGGATCGTGCTGGCGCTGTTTGCCGCCATCTGGTTGAGCAGCCTGCTGGCGCCGCGCCGGGACGGCATGTTGCAGCACGTCGAACAGCCGTCGCTGCGCGTCGTGCTCGCGCAGCCGCCGGTGGTGGCGCTGTTGGTGGTCTGTTTCCTGATGCAGGCGAGCCACGGTCCGTACTACACCTTCTACACGCTCTACATGGAACGTTACGGTTATGCCCGCGGCGTGATCGGATGGTTATGGGCGCTCGGCGTCATTGCCGAGATCGGCATCTTCATGGTCGCGCCCCGCCTCATCGCCCACTACGGTCTGCGCACGTTGCTGTTGGCGAGTATGGCATTGACGACGGTGCGCTGGTTGCTGATCGGCCTGTTCGCCGGCAACCTGCCGCTGGTGTTGTTGGCGCAGACGCTGCACGCGGCCAGCTTCGGCGTCTACCATGCCGCCGCCATCGCCATGTTCCACAAGCATTTCACCGGGCGTTATCAGGGGCGCGGCCAGGCGATCTACAGCAGCGTCGGTTTCGGTGCCGGCGGCGCTGTCGGCAGTTACTACGGTGGCGTCGTGTGGCAGCTGGTCAGCGCGCAGGCAGCATTTGTGGGGGCTGCGCTGCTGAGTGCCGTCGCCCTGGCGGTGGGCTGGCGCTGGTTGCGGGAGTGAAGATGCGGCGCGAATCCGTTGCCCCGCGCGGGCGGAGATTCAGCCCTCGATATCCCCGTCATCCCACCGTCGTACGCTGCGTGGGTGAGGTTCCATGCGGGCGATGACCGCCGCCGTCGTCACCAGTGTGGCGAGGTTCGCCGGGGGCAGGGCAACGTCGGACAACGGCAGTCGAGCCAATATCTGGTGGCGTCGCAACAGGATGAAGTAGTCGTCGGCAGTGAGCAGCCGGCTGGCGCGGTGGAAGCCCTGTTCGAGATGGCGCGTGGCGCCGTGGAGACGCCGGCTCATCAGCAGCTGTCCGTAGATCAGCTCGACCAGTGCCGCGCCGTGCGGGGTCGTCCGGAACAACGCATTCAGGTGCGCGATATCGGCGGCGACATCGTCTCCCAGCCAGAAGCGCGCTATCACTGTCTGTAGCAGACAGGTACGGCAGCGGCGGCTGCGGCTGCGCGTGCGGCGCTGCTCGATGGCGGCCAACAGCGCGCGCGCCTGAGCGGCGGCAAGAGGGTTGCCGTACCACCGGGCCAGGGGACCGTGACCGTCAGTGCAGACGGTGGCCATCGTCAAGAGGCAGCGGACTGCCGCTGTCGGTTGTTATGCCGGTCATGTGCGCTCGCTCATGAGGTGCAGCGTCAGTACGCAGCCGGTCACCACATGATTTTCGTCGCGCAATGGCCGTGCGCTGATGGTGATTCGGTTGCCGTCGCCGTTGAAGGCGTTGTGTACGAATAGCTCCTGGGCGTTCACCGGATGGCCTGCGAGCGCCTGGGTGACGGGCAGCTCGGCGTCGTCAAGCAGCGTGCTGCGATCGGGTTGGTACAGCCCGTAATGGCGCGTCCACTGTTCCGACGGCACGTCACCCGGTCCGCTGCCGATGATCTGTTCGGCGAGCCGGTTCCACACCAGAAATTTCTTGTCGCCGGTGACGACAATGACGCCGTCGTCAATGCCGTCGGCGATCGATTGCAACAGCCGTTTTTGTTCGCGCAGCTTATGCTCGGAACGGCGTAGTGCCTCAGCCTGTTCGCCGGCGCGCGATTCGAGCGTGTCGTTGGCCTCTTTGAGTTGCTGTTCGCGTTGACGCACGGCACCCTGCATGTGGGTGAAGGCGCGGCTGAGTGCCGCAATTTCCCGTTCGTTGCTGGTCGGCAGCGGATAGTCGTAATTTCCCACGATCATGTGTTCGGCGGCGATTGCCAAGGGG
>CAYQWR010000257.1:106-3653 GCA_964421235.1 uncultured Thiohalomonas sp.
TACCCACTACCCACTACCCACTACCCACTACCCACTACCCACTACCCACTACCCACTACCCATTAATCCCTTCCGTATTCGTCCTCGAACCGCTCGATATCATCTTCTTCCAGGTACTCCCCCACCTGGACCTCGATGATCTCCAACGGAATCCTTCCCCGATTTTCCAGGCGGTGCCTGGAACCGATGGGAATATAGGTGCTCTCGTTCTTGGTAACGGTAAGTATTTCGTCGTTTCTGGTAACGGTTGCGGTGCCGGCGACGACGATCCAATGTTCAGAGCGATGCATGTGCCGCTGCATACTCAACCGCTGTCCGGGATTGACGGTGATGCGCTTCATCTTGAAGTCGGCGCTGTTTTCCAACACGGTGTAGCTGCCCCAGGGGCGGCGAACGGTGAGATGGACGACATGCTCCTGCGCCTTGTTACGCTTGAGTACGTCGACCACTTCGCGCACGCGCTGGCTCTCGCCGCGTTTGGTGATCAGTACCGCATCGGCCGTCTCGACGATATTCAGGTCGTCGACGCCGATGGCGGCAACCAGCCGCTTGTTGCTCTGAATGAGAGAGTTGCGGCAATCCAGTGCTATGACGTTGCCTTGCGTCGCGTTCCCCGCCGTGTCCTTTTCCGAAACCTCATGTACGGCATCCCAACTGCCGACGTCGGACCAGCCGATATCGCAGGGGATCAGCGCCACGTTTTCAGTCTTTTCCAGCACGCCGTAGTCGATGGAGATATTGGGCATGCGGCCGAAATTGGCTGCCACGACAGCGGCCGCATTGTCGTCATTCCATTCGGCGCGAATGGCGTCGAGCACTTGGGCGACTGCCGGCAGGTGCGTTCCAATCTCACGCAGGATCGCTGAGGTGCGCCAGACGAACATGCCGGAGTTCCAGTAGTAGCCGCCGTCGGCGAGGAACGCCTTGGCGGTATCGAGGTCGGGTTTCTCGGCAAAACGGTTGACGGTAAAGACGTCGCTATCCAGCGCGCTTCCGGCCTGGATATAGCCGAAGCCGGTATCGGGACGGTCGGGCTTGATGCCGAAGGTCACCAGCTTGCCGGTCGCGGCCACCGCCACCGCCTGCGCCAGCGACGCCTGAAACTGCTCGGGGTTCTTGATGACATGGTCGGCGGGCAGGACCACCATCACCGGATCATCGCCGTTGCGACTCAACCAGGCCGCAGCCAGTGCGATCGCCGGTGCGGTATTGCGCCCTTCCGGCTCCAACAGCGTCTCGTATTGATTCAGCGCGTGGTACGCCTCGCCCTGGGCGTAGTCTTTCTTTGTGACAATGAGCACCTTGTCCGGGGTGACCAGCGGCTGCAGACGATTGATGGTCGCCTCCAACAGCGTGTGGCCGCCATCGATCGACAGAAACTGCTTCGGCAACTGCTCGCGCGACAGCGGCCAGAGGCGCGTTCCGCTGCCGCCGGCGAGGATGACTGCCTGGATGTTGGGTTGCGCTTCCATATCGTGCATCGTTGTCAATTTCGTCTCTATCGCGGCGGAGCCGCTCCTACGCATTGATCATTGCGGTGAGTTCCGCAGTTCTCTGTTGCATCAACCGTTCATCGCCGCGCGCCTCCACGTTGAGGCGCAGCAGCGGCTCGGTATTGGACGAGCGCAGGTTGAAGCGCCAGTTGCCGAGGTCCATGCTGAGGCCGTCGGTGCGATCTATCTGGGGAGTGGCCCATTGGGTAGTCGGGAGTGGGGAGTGGGAATACCCGGGTAGTGGGGAGTGGGAACTGCCGGGGTGGCCCGAATCCCCACTACCCACTACCCACTCCCCGACCTTGCTGTAATGTGCCTCGATACGCGCGACGACCTGTTTGGCATCGGTCACCCGAAAGTTGATCTCACCGCTGCACGGGTAGGCCTTGATGCGTTCGTTAACCAATGCCGAGAGCGGCTTGCCGGAGGTCGACATGTATTCCGCTACCAGCAGCCAGGGGATCATGCCGCTGTCGCAGTAGGCAAAATCGCGGAAGTAATGGTGCGCCGACATCTCGCCGCCATAGACGGCGTTTTCGGCGCGCATGCGCTCCTTGATGAAGGCGTGGCCGGTCTTGCTCATCACCGGCACGCCGCCGGCTTGTTGCACCATCTCGACGGTGTTCCAGCTCAGGCGCGGGTCGTGGATGATCTTGTCCCCCGGATTGTGCTGCAATAGCTGTACGGCGAGCATGCCGACGATGTAGTAGCCCTCGATGAAACGGCCGTTTTCGTCGAACAGGAAGCAGCGGTCGAAATCGCCGTCCCAGGCGATGCCGAAGTCGGCCCCATTTTCGACAACTGCCTGCGCGGTGGCGGCACGATTCTCCGGCAACAGCGGATTGGGGATGCCATGCGGGAAGGTGCCGTCCGGTTCGTGATGGATGCGGATGACCTCGAACGGCAGGTGTGACGCGAGCGCGTCGAAAGCGGGACCGGCGGCGCCGTTGCCGGCGTTGACCACGATCCGAAGCGGCCGGAGCTTGTTGCGGTCAACGAACGACAACACCTTTTCGACAAAGCTCGGCATGATGTCCCACGGCTCATTACGCCCACGCCCGCCGGTGGCCGGACCGCCGCCTTCCCGCACATATTGCTCAATCGCATCGAGGCCGCTGTCGCCACTGATGGGGATGGCTGATTCGCGTACCAGCTTCATGCCGTTGTAGTCGATGGGATTGTGGCTGGCGGTGACCATGATGCCGCCGCCCATGCCGGGCTGCGCCGCAGCGTGGTAGATCATTTCGGTACCGCACAAACCCAGCTCACGGGTATCGACACCGCTGTCGTTCAGGCCGCGAATCACCGAGCGCGCCAACGCCGGGCTGGCGAGGCGGATATCCCACCCCACCGCCACCGGTCCTTGCGGACGGACCACGGCGGCATAACCGCAACCAAGGCGGTAGGCGAGTTCGTCGTTGAGCTCGTCCGGAATGCGCCCGCGGATGTCGTAGGCCTTGAAACAGGAGAGATGTTGCATCGCCATTAGTCCGTTACCACACCGCGCATCCGCAACAGCGCCAACACCCTCTCGACGCTGGTTTCCAGCGCCTCCTGCGAGGTATCGATCACCAGCTCGGAATGCTGCGGTTCCTCGTAGGGCGAGGAGATACCGGTGAATTCCTTTATCAAACCGGCCCTGGCCTTCTTGTACATTCCTTTCACGTCACGCGACTCGCACACGGCGAGCGGGCATTTGACGTAGACCTCGATAAAGTCCTCGTCACCGATGAGCTTGCGGATCCGTTCGCGATCCTCACGCAGCGGCGAAATGAAGGCGGTAAGTGCGACCACGCCCGCCTCCACGAACAGCTTGGTCATTTCGCCGATGCGGCGGATATTCTCCGAACGATCCTCGACGGAAAAACCCAGATCGGCACAGAGGCCGTGGCGGACGTTGTCGCCGTCGAACACGAAGGTGCGACTGCCGCGTCGATGAAGTTCCTCCTCGATCGCATGGGCCAGCGTCGATTTGCCGGCGCCGGAGAGGCCGGTAAACCACACTACGGCGGCGCGATGCCCATTGAGCTGCTCACGACAGGCACGGGTGACCG
>CAYQWR010000258.1:0-3624 GCA_964421235.1 uncultured Thiohalomonas sp.
CACCTTCCTCAACCTGGTCGCCTCCGAGCCGGACATCGCCAAGGTGCCGGTGATGATCGACTCCTCCAAGTGGGAGATCATCGAGGCCGGTCTCAAGTGCGTGCAGGGCAAGGGCATCGTCAACTCCATCTCGCTGAAAGAGGGCGAGGCCGCCTTCGTCGAGCGCGCGCGCCTGCTGCGCAAGTACGGCGCGGCGGTGGTGGTGATGGCCTTCGACGACAAGGGCCAGGCCGACACCTACGAGCGCAAGACCACGATCTGCCAACGCTCCTACGACATCCTGGTGAACGAGGTGGGTTACCCGGCCGAAGACATCATCTTCGATCCCAACATCTTCGCCATCGCCACCGGCATCGAAGAGCACAACAACTACGCCGTCGACTTCATCGAGGCGACGCGCTGGATCAAGCAACACCTGCCCCACGCGATGATCTCCGGCGGCGTGTCCAACGTGTCGTTTTCGTTCCGCGGCAACAACCCGGTGCGCGAGGCGATCCACTCGGTATTTCTCTATCACGCCATTCACGCCGGCATGACCATGGGCATCGTCAACGCCGGCCAGCTCGCCGTCTACGACGACCTGCCGCAGGAGCTGAGCAAGGCCGTCGAGGATGTGGTGCTCAACCGCGACCCCGACGCCACCGATCGCCTGCTGGAGATCGCGCCCAGGTACAACGTCGGCACCGCTGCGGTGGAGAAGCAGACCGAGGAGTGGCGCGGCTGGCCGGTGGCCAAGCGCCTGGAACATGCCCTGGTGAAAGGCATCGACGCCTACGTCGAGCAGGATACCGAAGAGGCGCGGCTACAGTTCGCCCGCCCCATCGAGGTGATCGAAGGGCCGCTGATGGACGGCATGAACGTGGTCGGCGATCTGTTCGGCGACGGCAAGATGTTCCTGCCCCAGGTGGTGAAATCGGCGCGCGTGATGAAGAAGGCGGTGGCCCACCTGCTGCCGTACATCGAAGCGGAGAAGAGCGCAGGCTCGCGCGCCGCCGGCCGCATCCTGATGGCGACGGTAAAGGGCGATGTGCACGACATCGGCAAGAACATCGTCGGCGTGGTATTGCAGTGCAACAACTTCGAGGTGATCGATCTGGGCGTGATGGTCCCCACCGCCACCATCCTGGAGGAGGCGCAGAAACACGGCGTCGACATCATCGGCCTCTCCGGCCTGATCACCCCGTCGCTCGAAGAGATGGCCCACGTCGCCAAGGAGATGCAGCGCCTGGGGCTGAAGCAGCCGCTGCTCATCGGCGGCGCCACCACCTCCAAGGCCCACACCGCCGTCAAGATCGATCCCAATTACGAAGGCGCCGTGGTGTGGGTGAAGGACGCCAGTCGCGCCGTCGGCGTGGCGCAGAATCTGATCTCCTCCAGCGGCGGCCGCGCCGCCTACGTGGAGCAGATCAGCGAAGAGTACAATCGGGTGCGCGCCGACTTCCTCGGCCGCCAAAAGGAGGCCAAGTACGTGACCATGGAACAGGCGCGCGCCAACAAACTGCAACTCGACTGGGAACACTACACCCCGCCCAAGCCCAACGACCTGCTGGTGCAGGTGTTCGACGACATGCCGCTGGAGTTTCTCGCCCCCTACATCGACTGGACGCCGTTCTTTCATGCCTGGGAGATGAGGGGCAGCTATCCCCGGATCCTCGACGATGCGCAGAAGGGCGAAGAGGCGCGCAAGCTGTTTGCCGACGCGCAGAAGATGCTCGAACAGCTCGTCAGCGAAAAATGGCTCAAGGCCCGCGCCGTCGTCGGCATGTTCCCCGCCAACAGCGTCGGCGACGACGTCGAGGTCTATAGCGACAACCAGCGCAAGGAGGTACGCACCACGCTGCACTTCCTGCGCCAGCAGGGCCAAAAGCCCGAAGGCAAACCGAACCTGTGTCTCGCCGATTTCATCGCACCGAAAGAGACCGAGAAGAGGGATTACATCGGCGCCTTCGTGGTCACCGCCGGCATCGGCATCGAGGAGCACATCAAGCGCTTCGAGCAGGCGCATGACGACTACCACGCCATCATGCTCAAGGCGCTGGCCGATCGTCTCGCCGAAGCCTTTGCCGAGCAGATGCACGACCGCGTGCGCCATCTCAACTGGGGCTACGAAATCAAGGGCGAAATGACCACCGCCCGCAGCCGCACCCGCGGCGGCGACGCCAAGGCGCGCTGGACCCCGCGCAACGGCCTCGACAACAAACATTTCGACAACGCTCCGCTGATCGGCGAAGAGTATCGCGGCATCCGTCCCGCTCCCGGCTATCCCGCCTGCCCTGAGCACACGGAAAAGGATCTGCTGTGGATGCTGCTCGATGCCGACAAAACCTCCGGTGTCTGCCTCACCGAGACCAAGGCCATGTACCCCACCGCCTCCGTCTGCGGCTGGTATTTCAGCCACCCCGAGAGCCGCTACTTCACCGTCGGCAAGATCCTGAAGGACCAGGTGGAGGATTATGCGAAGCGCAAGGGGATGAGCGTCGAAGAAGCGGAGAAGTGGCTGGCGCCGAATCTGGGGTATTGATGCGGTTCGTTCCTCACCACATCCTACAGGCCGAGTCGCGCCGTCTGTGGAGTGGGTCGCCAGGTAGGATGTGGTGAGCCTTGCGAACCGCATCGTTCGCGTAGTGCGTAGTAAACGGCCCCGGGAGATAGGCGTCGGCGCTATGGGCGACACCTATTTCTTCATGTCGCCGCGACTGATGCGGTTCGTTCCTCACCACATCCTACGGGCAACTCGGATATTGATGCGATTCTATCCTCGCCGCATCCTGACACACTGACGCTCGCTAACCGTCCTGGAAATATCGACCATGACCACCCCCGTTCGACTCGCAAAACGCCTTGCCGAAACCGTGCCCTGTTCGCGCCGCGAGGCCGAGCTGTATATCGCCGGCGGCTGGGTGACGGTGGATGGACAGGTGGTGGAAGAGCCGCAGTTCATGGTAACGGAACAGAAGGTCGAACTCCTTCCCAATGCCAAGCTCGTCCCGATCAAACCGGTCACCATTCTTTTGCATCAACCGCCCGACGCGGATGCGGACGCCGTGCAGAAACTGATACGCCCTGACACGCAAAGCGCCGACGACCGCTCGGGCATCCACACGATCAAGCAGCACTTTGCCCGGCTGAAGCCGTGCCTGCCGCTGGAGCCGCAGGCCGGCGGGCTGACGGTATTTACCCAGGACTACAAAGTGGCGCGCAAATTGGCCGACGAATCCGCGCCGGTCGAACAGGAGTATATCGTCGAGGTCGCCGGCGAGATGGTTGCGGACGGACTCAGTCTCCTTAATCGCGGATTGAGTTTTAACGGCCGGAAATTATCGCCGGGCAAAGTCAGCTGGCAAAACGAATTCCGGCTGCGTTTTGCGCTCAGCGCGGTGCAGCCCGGCCAGATCGCATATATGTGCGAGAGTGTCGGGCTCCGGGTGGTTGCGATAAAACGGATTCGAATCGGACGCCTGCCCATGGCGAAGTTGCAGCCCGGCCAGTGGCGCTATCTGAAACCGTACGAGCGGTTTTAACCGGCGCAGCGAAGGGGCGGAGAGAGGCTCCGCCAATCGCCACCCGGTTGTGCCCTATTTCAACGGCAGATAGATATCGGTCACCAGCTCATGCTCCGGTGTC
>CAYQWR010000259.1:0-3610 GCA_964421235.1 uncultured Thiohalomonas sp.
AAAACTCCCGCACGTCGACGAAGTGGCCGGCGATCGCCGCCGCCGCCGCCATCGCCGGACTGACCAAGTGGGTGCGGCCGCCCTGGCCCTGGCGTCCCTCGAAGTTGCGGTTCGAGGTGGAGGCGCAGCGCTCGCCCGGCTGTAGCCGGTCGGCGTTCATCGCCAGGCACATGGAGCAGCCCGGGTCGCGCCACTCGAAGCCGGCCGCGACGAATATCTTGTCCAGCCCCTCGGCCTCGGCCTGCTGCTTGACCAGGCCGGAGCCCGGCACCACCAGCACCTGCTTGACGTTGGCCGCCTTCCTGCGCCCCTTGATCACCGCCGCCGCGGCGCGGAAATCCTCGATGCGGGCGTTGGTGCAGGAGCCGATGAAGACCACGTCCACCGGGATCGCGGTGACCGGCGTACCCGCCTTCAGCCCCATGTACTTAAGGGCGGCGCGCATGCCGGTGGCCTTGACCGGGTCCGGTTCCCGCGCCGGGTCCGGCACCGTGTCGTCCACCGCCACCACCATCTCCGGCGAGGTGCCCCAGGTGACCATCGGCTTGATGGTCGCGGCATCGATGCGAACGACATGATCGAAGTCGGCATCGTAGTCGGAGTGCAGGTTGAACCACTCCGCTACCGCCTTGTCCCACTGCTCCCCCTTGGGCGCATAGGGCTTGCCGTAGAGATACTCGACGGTGGTCTCGTCCACCGCCACCATGCCGGCGCGGGCGCCCGCCTCGATGGCCATGTTGCACACGGTCATGCGCCCCTCCATGGAGAGGTCGCGGATCGCCTCGCCGCCGAACTCGATGGCATAACCGGTACCGCCGGCGGTGCCGATCTCGCCGATGATGGCCAGCACGATGTCCTTGGCGGTGACGCCGGGGCCGACATGGCCGTCCACCGAGACCAGCATGTTCTTCGACTTCTTCTGCACCAGGCACTGGGTGGCGAGCACATGCTCCACTTCCGAGGTGCCGATGCCGTGGGCCAGGGCGCCGAAGGCGCCGTGGGTCGAGGTGTGGGAGTCGCCGCACACCACGGTCATGCCCGGCAGGGTCGCCCCCTCCTCCGGCCCGATGACATGGACGATCCCCTGGCGCACGTCCCCCATGGGGAAGTAGGTCAGGTCGAAATCGCGGGCATTGGCGTCCAGCGTCTCCACCTGGGTGCGGGCGATGGGGTCGGTGATGCCGCCGCTGCGATCCGTGGTGGGGACATTGTGATCCGGCGTGGCGATCACGCTCTCCTTGCGCCACGGCCTGCGCCCGGCCAGGCGCAGCCCCTCGAAGGCCTGCGGCGAGGTGACCTCGTGTATCAGATGGCGGTCGATATAGAGCAGGCAGGTACCGTCCTGCTCGCAACGCACCACATGGGCATCCCATAATTTGTCGTAAAGCGTCTTTCCGGCCATAGCGTTGTCCTCGTGCGATGGTGCAATCCTAACGCCCCGTTACCCATGACACAAATTCATTAATTTCATATACTAGATTCCAATCTGGAATATTAAATCCACCGCAGAGGCGCAGAGGACGCTGAGAACCATGAAGTCAGATCGCTGGCACGATTTCTTGTGTTTGCTCGGCGCCCTCTGCGTCTCTGCGGTGAGATTGTCCTGAATGGACATCAACGCATTGCAGGCATTTCTGGCGGTGGCCGAGACGACGTCGTTCTCCCAGGCGGCGGAGCGGCTGTTCATCACCCAGCCGGCGGTGAGCAAGCGCATCGCCGCCCTGGAGGGGGAACTCGATGCGCTGCTGTTCGACCGCATCGGCCGCCGGGTGGACCTGACCGAGGCGGGCCGCGCCCTGCTGCCGCGGGCACGACGCATCCTGGAGCAGGTGGACGACAGCCGCCGCGCCATCGCCAACCTGGCCGGCGACGTCGGCGGCCGCCTCAATTTCGGCACCAGCCACCATATCGGACTGCACCGCCTGCCGCCGTTCCTGCGCCGCTTTCATGCCGACTATCCGCAGGTGGAGTTCAACATCCGCTTCCTCGACTCGGAAGAGGCCTGCCGCCGGGTCGAACACGGCGAGCTGGAGTTTGCCGTGGTCACCCTGCCGCTGCGCCCGCCCGCCGATCTGCTGGCCACCGCATTGTGGGACGATCCGCTGGCGGTGGTGGTCGGCGGAACCCATCCGTTGTCCCGGCGGTCACAACTGACGCTGCATACGCTGCTCGATTATCCGGCGATCCTGCCGGCACGCGGCACGTACACCCGCGCCATCGTCGAGCAATCGTTCGCCAAGGCGACCAAGCCGCTGCAGGTCACCATGGCGACCAACTATCTGGAGACGATTAAAATGCTCGTTGCGGTGGGCTTGGGGTGGAGCGTGCTGCCGCTGACCATGCTGGACGACGAACTGCAACAGCTACCGGTGCCCAATCTGCGGTTGAGCCGTACCCTGGGCGTGGTCCGCCATCCCGCACGCACGCTGAGCAACGCGGCGACAACGTTGTTGCAGGCATTCGGCGTCACCGATACATTGCATCCGTAAGGACTCGCAGAAACGAGTTCATTGAGGCCAGGAGCGCCGCACCAATCATGCGTCTGCAACTCACGACGAAATTGCTGATCTCCCTCTCGGCACTGATTATCGGCGCGACGCTGCTCAGCGGTTACGGCGTCGGTCAGGCGCGTGTCAGCGATCTGGAGCAGGAGCAACAGCAGACGCTGAGCGTTGAAACCCAGATCGCCGCCACCGAACTTGGCGACCATGTCGATGCGCTGCGCCAGGATGTGGCTTTTCTCACCGCGGTCCCCGCGGTCCAGGGCATTGTGCGCGCACACATCGCCGGCGGCATCGATCCCGAATCCGGCTCCACCGGAAAACAATGGCGCGCCCGCTTGGCCGCCATATTCGCGGCGCTGCTGCAACAGCGGTCCGATTACCTCCAGGCCCGGTTCATCGGCCTGGGAAGCAATGACAAAACGCTGGTGCGCGTGCTGCGCGAAAACGGTCAAGCGACCGTCGCCGCCGACAGCGATCTGCAGGAAAACAGTACTTCCGACTCCATCGGCCAAACCATGCGTCTGCAGCCCGGCCAAGTCTACCTGTCGCCTATCGATCTCGAACAGGAGAACGGCCAGGTCAAGGTGCCTCATGTGCGCATCATGCGTGTCGCAATGCCGATCTTCACCGCCGCCGGCGAACCTTTCGGGCTGATCGTCATCAACGTCGATATCGGCATGATCCTCGACCGTGTGGCGGCGGGGATCCCGGCGCCGATCCGCACCTATATCGTCAACGCGAACGGCGATTACCTCTACCACCCCGATCCCGAACGCACCTTCGGCTTCGATCTCGGAACCCGCTATCTGGTGCAGGACGACTATCCGATACTGCGTCAGTTCTTTTCGCCGGGTGCCGACTTCGAGGATCGGGCCTTGTATCAAGACCATAGGGGAATGGTACAACCCGCCCTGGTTCACCTGCGCAAGGTCTCCATCGATCCGCTGAATCCCGCGCGTTATCTCGCCGTCGTCCTGGTGCGTGACGAATCGACACTGGTACGCGACGAACAGCTGCTGTTGTGGCGCAACCTCGCCTTGGCCGCCATCGTATCGACTGTCCTGATTGCCCTCATGCTGCTGTTGATACGGCGTTTCACCGCACCG
>CAYQWR010000260.1:0-3605 GCA_964421235.1 uncultured Thiohalomonas sp.
AGTTGCTGCGGCTGCGGCGGGCGCAACTGCAGGCGGAGGACATCATCAAAGAAGGGGCGGAACAGAACCGCCTGATCCTGGAATCGGCGGCCGAGGGCATCTTCGGCGTCGACAGCGGAGGCGCAGTCACCTTCGTCAATCCCGCCGCGGCACGGATGCTCGGCTATCAGGTCGAGGCACTGATCGGCAAACCGATCCACGACACCATCCATCACCACCGCGCCGACGGCCACCACCATGCGGCGGACAACTGCCCGATGTTGCAAACGATCCGCGACGGACGACCGCAGCGCATCGTCGACGAGGTGTTGTGGCGCCAGGACGGCAGCCCGCTGCCGGTCGACTACGCCAGCACTCCGATCATCAAGAACGGCACCATTCAAGGCGCCGTGGTCACCTTCAGCGACATCAGCGAACAGAAGAGCGCGGAGGCGCGCATCGAGTATCAGGCCTATTACGACACCCTCACCGGCCTGCCCAACCGCCGCCTGTTCATGGACCGCCTGCAACAGGACGTTACCCGTTCCAAGCGCCGCGACCACCTGGGAGCCCTGTTGTTTATCGACCTGGACCGCTTCAAGAACATCAACGAATCCCTCGGCCACTACGTCGGCGACAACCTGCTGAAAGAGGTGGCGACGCGGCTGCGCAAGGGATTGCGCCAAGAGGACACCGCCGCCCACCTGGGGGGAGACGAGTTCGGGATCCTGCTGTCGGAACTCAGCGACGAGACGGAACAGGCGGCCAACCGCGCCCAGATCATGGCAGAAGACATTCAGGCGGCGCTGTCCGAGCCGTACCAATTGGGACGCCACACCCTGCACTCCTCCTCCTGCATCGGCATCGCCCTCTACCCGATGAGCGAGGAATCGGCCGAAGACCTGCTGCGCCAGGGCGACATCGCCATGCACCGCGCCAAGGAGGCGGGCCGCAACACCGTCCAGTTCTACCTGCCGGACATGCAGCGCTCGGCCAATGAACGGCTGCTGCTGGAAAACGACCTGCGCCGGGCCCTGGTCGGCAACGAACTGGAGCTCTACTACCAACCTCCGGTGGATGCCGCCGGCACGGTGATCGGCGCCGAGGCGCTGCTGCGCTGGATGCACAGCCAGCGCGGCATGGTGCCGCCGATCGAATTCATCGCCATCGCCGAAGAGTCCGGGTTGATCCTGCCCATCGGCGAATGGGTGCTGTTCCAGGCATGCCGCCAATTGAAGGCGACACCGCCCGATCTCCTGCCCTATATCGCGGTGAACGTCAGCGCCAAGCAGTTCCGCCAGGCCAACTTCGTCAACCAGATACGCAACACGCTCAACCAAGCGGGCGTGGCGCCGCAACGCCTGGAACTGGAACTCACCGAAGGGCTGCTGCTGGAGGACGTGGAAGGCACCATCGGCAAGATGCAGGCGCTGCGCGAAGTCGGCGTGCGCTTTTCCATCGACGACTTCGGCACCGGCTACTCGTCGCTCGCCTATCTCAAGCGTCTGCCATTGGACAAACTGAAGATCGATCAATCGTTCGTGCGCGACATCACCACCGACGCCAACGATGCGAACATCGTCGAAACCATCATCGCCATGGCGCGCCACCTCAGCCTCGCCGTCATCGCCGAGGGAGTGGAAACAGAAGAGGAACGACGCTTTCTGTTTGAGCGCGGCTGCACCCACTACCAGGGCTACTACTTCAGCCGCCCCCTGCCCGCCGCGCGTTTCGCCGAATTTCTGCAAAATGCCGTCACACGCAATTAGAATCCACAGCGGAAAAACAAGGCCCAGCGCCCGCATCATCCCCGGTGTATCCCACACCCGAAGGACATGAATTTTCCGGTGGTGGATTCATTGCCCTTGCATTCCTGGGACCGGTTTCATTAATCCTGCGACCGATCGGTCGGCGCCCGGAAAATAGTGTTCGACACCGCTGGTTACGCACTAGAATAGTGTGGACGCCGCACCAACGCCTCGGTCGCGCCATCCGCGGGTATCGCGGCGTCTGCCTGTGGTACGCGCCCCGGCAAGTGAACCGATACCCTTCTGCGTCGCCTCTTTCGCCCTGCCGGCGGATTCGAAAACGGACTGCGATTGCGGTACCCATTGCGTTGCGGCCGATGCGCCGGTCTATTCGCTAACTGACAATAACGACTCAGAGATGACTATCGATACGGTCGAGTGGCTCAAGACGGCCCGCATTCACGGCAGCGGCGCGCTACGCGCGGCGGTGGCGCTCGGAACCGGCGGCGGCGTGCTGCTCATCGTGCAGGCATGGCTGCTGGCACGCATCGTCAGCGCGGTGGTGTTCGGCCACCAGCCCCTTGCTGCGGTGATGCCGCTGCTGTGGGGACTGCTGGCGGTGTTTGCGGTTCGGGCGGCGCTGGCATGGCTGGCCGAGTGGGCGGGATTCCGTGCCGCGGCCGGGGTCAAGCTGGCGCTGCGCGAACGCCTGATGGAGCATCTCGATCGTTTGGGACCGGTACCGCTGGCCGGGGAACAGAGCGGCGAGCTGGCCACCACCGTCACCGACGGGGTCGAGGCGCTGGAGGCCTACTATGCGCGTTACCTGCCGCAGATGTCGCTGGCGGTCCTGGTGCCCCTCGCCATTCTGGTGACGGTCTATCCGCTGGATTGGGTCTCCGGTACGGTGCTGCTGGTGACCGGGCCGCTGATCCCGTTTTTCATGGTCCTCATCGGCAAGGGTGCGGAAGCGCTGAACCAGCGCCAGTGGCGCCGGCTGACACGGTTGAGCGCCCACTTCCTCGATACCGTGCAGGGACTCACCGTGCTGAAGCTGTTCAATGCCAGCCGACGCGAGGCCGAGGTGGTGGCGCGCCTCTCCGAGGAGTACCGCACGAGCACCATGGCGGTGCTGCGCGTCGCCTTCCTCTCCTCGCTGGCGCTGGAGTTCCTGGCCACGGTGAGCATCGCCATGGTGGCGGTGTTCATCGGCTTTCGTCTGCTGTGGGGCGAACTCGGTTTCCAGTCGGGCTTTCTCATCCTGCTGCTGGCGCCGGAGTTCTATCTGCCGCTGCGCACCCTCGGCACCCACTACCACGCCCGGATGGACGCCATCGGCGCCGCCGAGCGGATGGTGGAGCTGCTGGAAACGCCGCCGCCCCGCCGCCCCGCCGGGCTCGCCGCGCCGTCGGTGGAAGGCGGCATCCACCTGCAGGCGCTGGACCTGCGCTTCGCCTACGACGCCGGACGCCCGGCCCTGGACGGCGTCTCCTTCGAACTGCGGCCGGGGGAACGGGTCGCGCTGGTGGGGCCCTCGGGGGCCGGCAAAAGCACGGTGGTCAATCTGCTGCTCGGCTTCGTACAGCCCGCGGCCGGTGCCCTCCTGATCAACGGCCACGCCCTGGCCGACCTGGACCCGGCCCACTGGCTGCGCCACGTGGCGTGGGTGCCGCAGAGCCCGCGCCTGTTCCACGGTACGGTGCGCGCGAACATCGCCCTGGGCCAGGCGACGATCGACGATGCGGCGGTACGGCGCGCTGCACAGCTGGCGCTGGCCGAGGAGTTCATCGACACCCTGCCGCAGGGCTACGACACGGTGGTGGGCGAGGCCGGCCACGGCCTCTCCGGCGGACAGCTGCAGCGCCTCGCCCTGGCGCG
>CAYQWR010000261.1:0-3602 GCA_964421235.1 uncultured Thiohalomonas sp.
CGTCGGCTCCGATCCCGACGGCAGCCTCGACACCCTGAGCTACGCCATCGTCGATCAACCCCAGCACGGCACACTGAGCGGCACCGGCGCCAACATCGTCTATACGCCCGACGCCAATTACAACGGAGACGACAGCTTCAGCTACCGGGTCAGCGACGGTGTTTATCAATCCAAGCCCGCCGTCGTCGTTCTGACGATCACTTCCGTCGAAGATGCGCCGCAGGTCACCACCGAAGCCAGTACGAACGAAGGCCTGGGCTTCAAATTTCAATTCCCGGTGGACGTCTTCGACCCGGACAAGGATGAAAACCTGAAAGTCACCGTCGACTGGGGCGACGGCACCATCGATCACGACGGGGTCATTATGCAGAATGGCGCGGTGGTTACCGAGAGCTACACGCCTCCCGATGGCGCGACGACCGATGATCTCGAAAGCACCGGGCCGGTATTGGACCTGGACGAAGACGGCAACGGCACGGTGGGCTTCGAACACGCCTATACGGCAGTCGGTGACCATGTTGCGCAAATCTGCGTATCCGACCGTGTCCTGACGCTCTCCGACGGAACCAAACAGACCACGGCCGATTCGCAAACGAGCTGCACGCAAACGACCTTCTCCGTATCCCTGCTTAACGACCTGATTCTGCTGGTGGAGCCCGAATCAAGCGAGGTTGACCCCGGCACGACTCAGAAATTCACGATCACCGTCGACAACCGTCCGTTCGATGTCGACGTCCCGGGCACCCCGAAAGGGCTCGATGCCGCTAACGTCGTCGTGAGCGGCGAAAGCGGCGCCGGCATAGCGATCGGCGGCATCAGTTCCGACCAGGGATCATGCACGATCGATCAGGCCACCTTCAGTTGCAATCTCGGTTTGATCAATTTCGGCGAGACGGCGACGATGGAAGTCGACGGCAATATTGGCGATCTTGCACCGGGCAACGCGATATTGACCATGACCGCCAACCGCCAGGCCGACTCAGTGGCCCTGCTTGAAGACGAAGCTATCGGCGCTGTGAAGGTCAATGCATCCGGTAAGCCTCCACTGGCCGTCTCGCTCAGCGATTCCGTCGGCTCGACCTCGGGCGGTCAAACCCTGACCATTACCGGCCAGGACTTTGATGCGGATGCCGATGTGCTGTTCGACAGCGTGCCGGCCACCGAAGTTGAAGTCGTGGACGCGACGACTATTACGCTCACAACCCCCGCACACACCGAGGAAGGCCTGATCGACGTCGTCGTGGTCAACTCCGACGATCAATTGACGATGCTGCCGAGTGCCTTCCATTTCTTGACCGTGGTTCCGGTTAGCGGCGGCAACCCCGACGCCACGAGTGGAGACGGGGGTAACAGCGGTGGCACTACTACCGGTGGCACCAATGACAGCGGCGGCGGCAGCGGCAGTCTCGACACCACCAGCATCATCCTGCTTTCACTATTCCTGTCGCTACCATGGTTACGCCGCCGACCTGCGCCAACAAAACGGGCTCTGTGTGCAGCCGGCGAACCTCTCATCTAAAATAGCAACATTAAGTAATCGACTTACCCATAAGGGTAGGTGTTTTATCGGTGCGGGTCTCCACTTTCAGATAACTCAGCAGGCGCACACAGCCTTCCCGGTGCAGCACCTCGTGTATCTGCCCGACCACCGCCAGGATCTCTGCCAACTCCCCCTCGATATTGGTTCCCGAGGCATGGGTCTCGACGATGAAGTCATAGCCCTTGAGCAGCTCCACCACCCGCAGGATCTCCTGGCGCACGGAGACCCCGCTGCCGATGGGTATTACCTGTAATTCAGCGGTCGCTTTCATACCATCCTCCGCAATCGTCCTTCTCCATGTAGGGCGGAAACGCGCAGCGGGTTCCGCCGTATGGACGCAACAATCCGCATTCGGCGGAACACGCTGCGCGTTTCCGCCCTATATATTAGATATCAAGGTTTGGCGCGCAGATACTGGTTCGGCCACTCGACGTCGGCCCGCAGCTTGGCGGCGGCGTGCAGCGGCCAATAGGGATCGCGCAGCATCTCCCGGGCCAGAAACACCGCATCGGCCTGGCCGGTGCGCAGGATATGCTCGGCCTGCGCCGCCTCGGTGATCAGGCCCACCGCCGCCGTGGCGATGCCCGCCTCGCGGCGAATGCGCTCGGCGAACGGCGTCTGAAAACCGGGACCCGCCGGAATCGCCGCGGTGGCGGTCATCCCGCCGCTGGAACAGTCGATCATATCCACCCCGATCTCTTTCAGTCGCCGGCTCAGCTCCACGGACTGGTCGACATCCCAACTCCCCTCCTCCCAATCCGTGGCCGAGATACGCACCAGCAGCGGCATGGTCGACGGCCACACCTCGCGCACCGCGGCGGCGACCCGCAGCGGCAAGCGCATGCGATTCTCCAAGGACCCGCCGTAGTCGTCGCCGCGGTGATTGGCCAGGGGTGACAGAAATTCATGGAGCAGATAACCGTGGGCCATATGCACCTCGACACATTGAAACCCGGCGTCACGGGCGCGGCGCGCCGCGGCGACGAAGGCTTCCACCACCCCATCCAGTTCCGCAATGCTCAACTCGCGCGGCAGCGGGTAACCGTCGGCGAAAGGCACGGCGCTGGGCGCCACCGGCGTCCATCCCCCCGCCTCCAGCCCCAGCGGCTTTCCCCCACGCCACGGCAGATCCGTGGCGGCCTTGCGCCCTGCGTGGGCGAGCTGCAGGCCCGGTACCGCGCCCTGCTCACTGACGAAACGGGTGATGCGTTGAAAGGCCTCGGCATGGGCGTCGGACCAGATGCCGGAGTCGCCGGGCGAGATACGGCCCTCCGCCGTCACCGCAGTGGCCTCCACCATCACCAGCCCGGCGCCGCCCACGGCGCGGCTGCCCAAATGAACCAGATGCCAGTCGCCGGGCATGCCGTCGCGGCTGGAATACTGGCACATCGGAGAGACGAAGACGCGGTTGCGGAAAGAGACATCCCCTATTTTTAAAGACGTAAACAACCGGCTCATTGGCCTGACTCCTTTCACCATTGCTGCACAGGATACGCTCAACCCACCTTCCATCATACCGAGCGTCAGGAAAACACGCCAAGAATCAGGCGCGCCACGCAGGAATCCCGCTCAAATTTAAAGCCAATCTATATAATGACGATAAAACCCTAGAATTCAATATTGAATGACTGCCATGACTCACCACCCCCAAGACGTTCTGCTCAGGGACATTTTTAGACTCAATGACGAGCCTTTCGTTTATTTCGACGACAGGCAAATACATGAGTTACTGACAGCCGACCCTGAACTATATTTGGATTACGTGCGCAACGAATTGGCAAACATCGCAAACGGCATCAGCCAGATGGAAATGCCCGCCAAACAAATATTTCATGACAAACATATCGACGGCGATTTCAGGGTCATGCCCTGCGTGATCCACGGCAAGGGTGAATCACGGAAAACGGTAAAACTGATCGGGACGAATATCGAGCAAAAACTGATCCCGGGTCAAATCACCGTCGGCAAGGCATTCGCCATACATCCGACCGAAAACTTTATCAGCCATATCTTCGAAGGCTGCCTGCTTTCATCCGCAAGAACCGGCATATGCGCCGCGCTT
>CAYQWR010000262.1:0-3587 GCA_964421235.1 uncultured Thiohalomonas sp.
CATCACCAGCTGCGGCATCAGGTACTCGAACATCGAGCCGCTCCACGACAGCAGGATCGGGTCGCCGCCGCTGCTGACCAGCAGCCGCCCCAGGGCGAACCAGCTCTCCTGCGGCAACTGCCCCTGGGCGATGGCGACGAACACGCACAGGCGCGCCTCCGAGGCCAGCAGGTCGTAAGAACCGGTGTCGCGGCGCCGCTCGTCGACGTTGTAGCCGATACTGAGCAGGCGCGAGGCCTTGTCGTAGAGGAAGCCGTACTCCATATCCGCCAGTTCGCCGCTCTGCAGGGCCAGCTGCCGGATCAGGTCGATGCGGGCCTGGGCGCGCTCGCTGCCCTCCCCGACCAGGCGGCGCACCTCGGCCAGCCATGCCGCCTGCGCGGGCGCAGCGGCGTCGCTGACGCGGGCCGACAGCGCCACGTCGAGCCCCGCCAGGGCGCGCAGCGTCGGCACGGCGTCCAGTTCGGGAAACGCGCCGCCGTCGGGCGCCGGCGCCAGCCCGCTCCACGGCGCCAGCAGCGCCAGCTCGTCGCGCGCCGCCCGGCATTGCCGGGCCAGGGCCCCGGCCCACCAACCCGCCTGGGTCCCGGGTTCGTGGTCCAGCGCCGCGGCAAGCGCCTGCGCCGACGACACCAGCCCATCGAGCATCTGCCGCACCGCCGCGAGCGTCGCGGGCCGGGCCGCCGCGGCGTCGAGATCCTTGCGGAATTGAATCAGCGCCGCCGGTGCGGGGTCGCCCGCGGCCTCCTCCACTATGCCGAGGGTGTCGTCCAGACCGTCCAGCCAGCGCGGCGCCAGGATCGGGCGATCGAGCAGTTCCAGCAGGCCCGGACGCAGGGTCAGCAGGTGGCCCGCCAGGTTGCCGCTGTCCACGGTCGAGACATAGGCGGGGTGCAGCGGTTGCAGCGACTGGGTGTCGTACCAGTTGAAGAAATGGCCGCGATGACGCGCCAGGCCGGCCATGGTCTCCAGCGTGTGGGCGGTGCGCTCGACCAGTTCCCCGGCCGGGATGTAGCCGAAGTCGCCGGCGGAGAGATTGGCCAGCAGCGCCAGCCCCATGTTGGTGGGCGAGGTGCGATGGGCCACGGTGGCGGCGCGGTACTCCTGGTAGTTGTCCGGCGGCAGCCAATGGTCTTCGGGGCCGACGAAGGTCTCGAAGAAGGCCCAGGTCTTGCGCGCGATACGACCGAGATAACGGCGCTGTTCGGCGCTCAACCGCGCCTCGTCGCGCGCCAGGGGCAGGCCGCTCCACCAGGCGACGAGCGGGGAGATCAGCCACAACAGCAGGATTGGGCCTGCCACCACCAGCGTGAGCGGATTGGTCGCCGCCACGGCGGCGGCGATGGCGGCGGCGAGCAGCGGGACGACGCCCATGCTGCGGAACGCGGCGGCCAGGTCGGTGCGGCTCAGCCGTTCCTGATCGCCCGAGGGATTCCACTCCAGCAGCCGCCGATGGCTGAACAGCAGACGCCCCAGGGTGCGCAGGATCGCACCGAGGCTGTAGAGCGCCTCATGGGGCAGCGTCATCAAGGCGAACGCGGTCTGGATAAGACGCTGGCCGGCGGCGTGGGCGATGGCGGCGAGATGCTGGCCCGGCCGCATGTCGTCGGGCTTGCGCACGATATCGAGCAGCGTGGCCAGCAGCGGCGGGATCAGCACGATGCCGAGCACCGCCAGGGTCCACCAAGCGGCCGCCGAGAACAGCGTCCAGCCGAGCAGCAACAGCAGCGTCAGCGCCGCCGGCGCCAGGCTGCGGCGCAGGTTGTCGAACAGCTTCCAGCGCGACAGCGCCGATAGCGGGTTCCTGCGGTAATGGCCGTCGGCGCCGGGCACCCACGGCAGCAGCCAGCCGGCGAGCTGCCAGTCGCCGCGGATCCAGCGGTAGCGGCGATTGACGTCGGCACCGTAGCGGGCCGGGTACTCCTCGTACAACTGCACGTCGCTCATCAGCCCGGCGCGGGCATAGCAGCCCTCCAGCAGGTCGTGGCTGAGGATGCGGTTTTCCGGGAAGCGTCCCTTGAGCGACCGCTCGAACGCCTCGACCTCGTAGATCCCCTTGCCGATGAACGAGCCCTCCCCGAAGGCGTCCTGATAGACGTCGGAGACGGCGCGGGTGTAGGGATCGATGCCCGGCTCGCCGCCGTGCAGGCGCGCATAGCGCGACTGTTCGGCGCCGTGCAGACTCACGCTCACGCGCGGCTGGAGGATGCCGTAACCGGCGACGACCCGCCCCCGTGCCGGGTCGTAGAGCGGGCGGTTGAGCGGATGTGCCATGGTGGCGACGAACTGCCGCGCCGCGTCACGCGGCAGTTGCGTGTCGGTGTCCAGGGTGATGACGTATTTCACCTCGCGCAGCATCGCGGTCGCGCCGACCACGACGCAAAAGCCGCTGCCGTCGCCCTCGCGCAGCAGCGCGTTCAGATCCGCCAGCTTGCCGCGCTTGCGCTCGTAGCCCATCCAGATCCGGTCGTGGGCATTCCAGCGGCGCGGGCGGTGAAACAGGAAGAAGATGTCGTTGCCGCCGTCCGCGTAGTGCGCGTTCAGGGCGTCGATGCGCTCCCGCGCCCGTTGCAGCAGCGGCGCGTCGGCGGCCAGCGTCTCCCCGGCCGCGTCGCGAAAATCGGTCAACAGGCCGAAGGGGAGGCGGGCGTCGCGGTTGGCCAGGAACCGGACCTCCAGCGCCTCTGCCAGGTCGTCGACGTTGTGCGGGCTGGTGAGCATGGTGGGGACCACCACCAGGGTGCGCGCCTCGGGCGGGATGCCGGCGGAGAAATCCATCCGCGGCAGCGGGTGAGGCGAGGCCAGCAGGGTGGCCAGCCAGTTCACCAGGGCGACCGCGAACTGGCTGGCGGCCAGCAGCGCGATCAGGCCCAGCGGCGCCAGCGCCCAGTCAGCAGCACCGTCGCTGCGGGCCTGCGCCAGCAGACCCGCGCTCAAGGCTGCCGCGAACAGCGCGATGGCGCCCAGATAGAGCGGCAGGGCCGCGCGGCCGGCGCCGCGCCGCAGCATCGCCGGCATCGAGCGGCGCGCTCCGGCGGCGCGCTCCAGCTCGGGCAGGCCCCGGTCGATCAGGTAATAGCCCACGTGCGCCGTCCGGTCGTCGGCCCCGTGGCGATCCGCCCCCGCCTGCGCCAACTCGACGGCATGAGCGCTCACCGCCGCCTCGGTCAGTCCGCTCGCCTTCGCCACCGTTTCAACGACGTGGCGGTAGCGATCGCGGCTGGCAAAGTCCATCGCCGCGTAGGCCGCGGCCGGGTCGCTGCGCAGGGTCTGCTCGACCACGCTCATGGCCTCGACGAAGTCGCGCCAGTCCATGGTCGCGAGGAAGCGCAGACTGCCGATGCTGTTGCTGATGGAGACCTGGTCGGCGGCCTGCTGCTGATTGCCCGCATGCACCAGCTGCTCGATGCTCAGACCCGACTCGGCCAGCTGCTGCTCGATCCAGGTCAGCGGCAGTGCCAGGGCCGGACCCTGGCCCTGAAGGCGACGCGCCAGTTCCGATACGAACGGCGTGCTCATGGGCGGATTGGAGCGGGCCATGTCCGCGATCACCAGGATCAGGCTCTTCCGATCCCGGTGGGCGACCT
>CAYQWR010000263.1:0-3584 GCA_964421235.1 uncultured Thiohalomonas sp.
AAAGGCTGCCCAGCAGGCCTAAAAACTCGATGACAAAACGACCGGAACCACGATCGAGGGTGAGGCCACTCACGAGAAAGACAAGGTTTAATCGGCCAACGGCGGGTTATCGGCACATCTAACGCGTATTACGCGTTTCGCGACAACGGGTTCTGGCTATGTTTGATGTCGGTTTCGGCGAACTGGTCATAATCGGCCTGGTCGCACTAATCGTGGTGGGTCCTGAACGCCTGCCGACGGTGGCGCGCACAGCGGGACTATGGATTGGCAAGGCGCGTCACCTGTTGACGACGGTGAAGGCGGATATCGATCGTGAGATAAAAGCTGCGGAGCTCAAACAGATGCTGGAGCAGCAAGCGAAGAGTAGCGGTATCTACGAAATCGTGGAAGAGACCAAGGACTCGTTGCAGGAAGTGAAAAAGGAACTGCAGGCCGACGATAGAACGACGGTCGTACCTCCTGCGGAGCCAGCGGCAACGGGCGATTCGACAAACGAACTAGCCGACGAATCTCATCGCAATCATGGCGGATGACAATAACTCCATCGGCGCTGAAGCCGAGCTGCCTTTCATCGCCCACTTGCTCGAACTGCGCAATCGTCTATTGCATGCGGTTGTCGCCGTTCTGGTGCTCTTTGCCGGGCTGTTCTATTTCGACGATCGTATCTATTCGCTCGTTGCCAAGCCGCTCTTAGCTCACCTTCCTCACGGTGCGACCATGATTGCCACCGAGGTGGCGTCCCCCTTTCTGGTGCCGGTAAAACTCACTTTGGTCGTCGCCATATTCATCGCGGTACCCTATCTGCTATATCAGCTTTGGGCGTTCGTCGCGCCGGGGCTCTACGCGCACGAAAAGAAGATGATATTGCCGCTGCTGGTATCCAGCACCTTCTTGTTCTATTTAGGCGTCGCGTTTGCTTATTTCGTAGTGATGCCCGCCATCTTTAAATTCTTCACCGCTGTCGCCCCGCAGGGGGTGACGGTAATGACGGACATCACTCATTATCTGAATTTCGTGCTGACACTGTTCTTCGCATTCGGCGCGGCGTTTGAAGTGCCGATAGTCACGATAGTGCTGGTATGGATCGGCGTGGTGACGCCCGAAGCGATCGCGTCGAAACGACCGTATATGGTGGTCGGCATATTTATCATCGCTGCAATACTGACGCCACCCGATATATTCTCGCAAACCATGCTTGCGATCCCGATGTGGATATTATTTGAGTTGGGCGTGTTCTTCTCACGTTATTTTGTCCGTCAAACCGAGCCGGATGCGGGCAGCGAAGAAGCGGAAGAAGGCCAGAATATGGACCAAGTCCTCGACGAATATATAGCGGACGAACAGTCGTTAAATACGCCTCACGACGGGCATGACGACAATAGCGAGAAGTAATCCTGCGTATCCAACTGCGTCGTGTCGCAGCTGGAACGGATGGCCAACACCCGGCTATGGACGTTGCGCTGGTGGTTGTGGACGGCGATGACCGAATGATTGTCGGGGTGCGGGTATTCCGCCAGCATTTCTAGATTCTTCCCCAGGTCGCGGCTCAGTGTTCTGCGGCCGACCCAACGCGGGTTATCCCTTTGCCACGACCGGCAGGCGTATCTGCGTGCGGTGCGATAAACCGCGGCCAAGCTGCCACGGGCCTTTTCGTCGAGTTTTGCCGTTAACGGATATTCTGTTGCGCGCAGGCGATTGCCGGTGAAGCAGGTTGTGCGCGTCAGGTCGTTGCGATTATTGATTCAATATGCCTCTGAAATATTCCCACATAATGTCTCTTATTGCCCTGCCCTGGTTTGCTGAGAGGGGAAATGCTTGAGGACTGCCGGGCCGACGCCTGATGGGCGTAAGATCGGTGATACGGCTAGGCTTAACCCGATGGACTTGCATCGGACGGGGCGCCGGGGCACCATGACCTGGGAGAGACAGGAATACGCTACAAACGGAAGGAGGCATGATGGCTGCTAAGACATGGGTGGGTATTTGTGCCGCGATGGCATTGATGGTCGCCGGTAGTGCGTTTGCCGCGGACGATACAATCGTTTTTTCGTCGGCACCGACGCAATTACCTGCGGTGACGGTGAAACTGTATACGCCATTGATGAATTATCTGGCCAAGGCGACCGGCAAGAAGTTCGTTATCAAGCCGGCGTCGACGTTTATTGAATACGATAATGCCATGCGCGCCGGTGACTACGATATGCTGTTTGACGGTCCTCAGTTTACAGGTTGGCGCATGGACCACTTGGGATTTGTGCCCATTGCGCGTCTGAACGGCGATATCAAGGCGGTGGTGGCGGTTGCCGATAATTCCAAAATCCGTACCATCGGGGATTTCGTGGGACACAAGGTTTGTGCGTTTGCTTCTCCTAATATGCTAACGCTCGATTTCATGAGTTACTTTTCCAACCCGGCACGGCAACCGATATTTATTCGCGAACAGAGCTTCAAGGATATCCTCGCCTGCGTGAAAGACGGAAAAGGCGAGGCCGCCGTGCTTCGCGATACCGTATGGGCAAAACAGGATCATACGGGCCTGCACTTGCTCAACCAGCCGTTCCATGGCTATCCGGAGCGCACGTTTTCGTTGGGTAAGCGTGTTGACGGTGCATTACGCCAAAAAATAACGGCCGCTTTGCTGGCACCGGAAGCACTGAAAGCGGCAGCCCCAATATTGAAGCAGTTCCACCGGCAGGCGATCGTGGCGGTCAACGCCAGGGATTACAGCGGTCTTGGGCGGTTGTTGGCGCCGGTGTGGGGATTCCAGTAGCAGGCGCGGCCTCCGCACGACCGCTGGAGGGGGATAACGCCGCGAAAGTGGTGGGCCCACCAGGACTTGAACCTGGAACCAACGGATTATGAGTCCGCTGCTCTAACCAATTGAGCTATAGGCCCCGAAATGCAATGCGCCCGAAGGGTTCCCTTCGGGCGCACCAAGTATACCCGGCTGAGGCGGGTTGATCAGCTCTCGGAATCGAGGAAACTGCGCAACTGCTCCGAACGGCTCGGATGGCGCAGCTTGCGCAGCGCCTTGGCTTCGATTTGGCGAATACGCTCGCGGGTGACGTCGAACTGCTTGCCGACCTCCTCCAGCGTATGGTCGGTATTCATGTCGATGCCGAAGCGCATACGAAGTACCTTGGATTCGCGTGCGGTCAGCCCTTCCAGCACCCGCTGGGTGGATTCCCGCAGGCCTTCGGAGGTGGCGTATTCCACCGGCGACATCACGTTGCCGTCCTCGATGAAGTCGCCAAGATGCGAATCTTCGTCGTCGCCGATGGGAGTCTCCATGGATATCGGCTCCTTGGCGATTTTCAGTACCTTGCGCACCTTGTCTTCCGGCATCTCCATGCGCTTGGCCAGCTCTTCCGGTGTCGGTTCACGCCCCATCTCCTGAAGCATCTGACGAGAAATGCGGTTGAGTTTGTTGATGGTCTCTATCATGTGCACCGGAATGCGGATGGTACGGGCTTGGTCCGCAATCGAGCGCGTGATGGCCTGACGGATCCACCACGTGGCATAGGTTGAGAACTTGTAGCCGCGACGGTATTCGAATTTGTCCACCGCCTTCATCAGGCCGATAT
>CAYQWR010000264.1:0-3500 GCA_964421235.1 uncultured Thiohalomonas sp.
CAAGTCGACCGTCTACTACATCGACATCCGCGCCATCGACCGCATCGACGACTTCCACCGCAAGGTGAAGGCCGACCCCAACGTCACCTTCGTCAAGTCCAAGGTCGCCAACATCACCGGCGGCGCCGACGGCAACGTACTGCTCAACGGCGTGGACACCGAGGGTTACCACCGCTACCGCAACGAGCATGACCTGGTGGTTCTGGCCACCGGCATGGAGTCGACGGTTCCGGCCGGCGTCTTCCCGGCCAGCGTGGAGATCAACGAACACAACTTCATCGAACTCGACGGCGACAGCGGCATCTACGGTGCAGGCTGCTCGTCCGATGCGCTGGACGTCAACCGTGCCGCGCAGAACGCCACCGCGGCGGCGCTACGCGCCATCCAGGTGGTCACTCGAGCCGCAGGTCAGGAGGGTTAAACAGTGGCTGACATGAAGATTGGAGCCTATATCTGCCAGGGTTGCGGCATCGGCGATCGCCTCGATACCGCGCAACTGGCCAACGTCGCCAAGCGCGAAGGCAAGGCCGCCGTGGCCAAGGAACATGAGTTCCTGTGCAACGCCGAAGGCGTGAAGATGATTCAGGACGACATCGACAACGACGGCGTCAACCATGTGGTGATCGCCGCCTGTTCGCGCCGTGCCAAGACCGATGCGTTCAGCTTCGAAGGCGTCACCCTGTCGCGCGCCAACCTGCGCGAAGGCGTCATCTGGGTCCGTCCCGACACCGACGAGGCGCGCGAGACCACCCAGGAGATGGGCGACGACTACGTGCGCATGGCCTGTGCCGAATCCAAGTATATGAAGATGCCCTCCGCCTCCGGCGAACAGGGCCTGGTACGCGACATCCTGGTGGTCGGCGGCGGTATCGCCGGCATGACCGCCGCGCTGGAAGCGGCCAAGACCGGCTACAAGGTCGAGCTGGTGGAGAAGAGCGGCAAGCTCGGCGGCGTCGCCGGCGAGATGTACAAGAAGTATCCCGCCAAGGCCCCGTACGACGTGCTGGCCGACAACACCACCGACGCGATGATCGCCGCGGTCGAGGGCAACGGTTCCATCACCGTTCACCTCAACACCAGCGTCACCAGCACCGACGGTGCGCCGGGCCGCTTCACCGTGACCCTGTCCACCGAAAGCGGTTCCAGCAGCGACATCACCGTCGGCGCCATCATCCAGGCCACCGGTTTCTACCAGTACGACATCGCCAAGCTGCCGGAACTGGGCGGCGGCAAGAGCCCGGACGTGATGGACCAGCTGGCCTTCGAGAAGATGGTCAAGGCCAACGGCGGCGCCATCAAGAAGGCCGACGGCTCCGACGCCAAGAACGTGGTGTTCGTGCAGTGCGCCGGCCAGCGTTCCGACGCCGAGGGCCATCTGCCCTACTGCTCCGGCCACTGCTGCATGACCTCCATCAAGCAGGCCCGTTACGTGAAGGACGCCGGCGGCGACGCCACGGTGATCTTCGACGACCTGCGCACCCCCGGTGCCGACGGTGAAGACGTCTACCGCGGCGGCCAGGAGGCGGGCGTCACCTTCTCCAAGGGTACGGTGAAGGGTGTCGAGGCGGCCGGCAACGGGTTGAAGGTCAACTACGCCGACAAGATCCTGGCCGACGACACCACCATCGATGCGGACATCGTGGTGCTGGCCACCGGCATGGTGCCGGCCAGCGGCCCCAATCCCTACATCGCGCAGGACATCGAGGCCGCCGAGAGAGACGGCAAGACCGATCTGATGGCCAAGCTGAAGGCCGAGCAGGAAGCGCCCGTCGCCTCCATCCTCAACCTGCAGTACCGCCAGGGCACCGACGTACCGCACCTGAAGAACGGCTTCACCGATTCGCACTTCATCTGCTTCCCGTACGAGACGCGCCGCACCGGCATCTATACCGCCGGCCCGGTACGCCGCCCGATGGATGCCCACCAGGCGATCGAAGATGCCACCGGCGCCGCGCTGAAGGCGATCCAGGCCTGCGAAAACGCCGCCCTGGGCCGCGCCGCGCATCCGCGCTCCGGCGACCTGTCGTTCCCCACCTTCCGCGTGGAAGGCTGCACCCAGTGCAAACGCTGCACCGTGGAGTGCCCGTTCGGCGCCATCAACGAGGACGAAAAGGGCTACCCGCAGTACAACGAAGCGCGCTGCCGCCGCTGCGGCACCTGCATGGGCGCCTGCCCGGTGCGCGTCATCTCCTTCGAGAACTACTCCGTCGAGACCGTCGGCCAGCAGCTCAAGGCCGTGGACATGCCGGACGAATTCTCCGAGAAGCCGCGCCTGCTGGTGCTGGCCTGCGAGAACGACGCCTACCCGGCGCTCGACATGGCCGGCATGACCCACCAGGAATACAGCGCCTACGCCCGTATCATCCCGGTGCGCTGCCTCGGCTCGGTCAACACCATCTGGATCACCGACGCGCTGAACAGCGGCTACGACGGCGTCATGCTGATGGGCTGCCAGAAGGGCGACAACTACCAGTGTCACTTTGTGAAGGGCTCGGAGATGGCCCACTACCGGATGAGCAAGATCGACGACACGTTGACCCAGCTCAATCTGGAGAAGGAGCGGGTGCAGACGTACGAGGTGTCGATTACCGACATCCAGCGCATTCCGCAGATCATCAACGATATGGAGAAGCTGATCGGTGAGATCGGCATGAGCCCCTTCAAGTTCTAAGGAGACCACGATGAGCAATCCGAATCAGGCGATGGTCGAGAAGTACCGCTCCAACTTCCTCCAGGAAGTGGAAGCGAACGTCGAGGAAGGCCACTGGGTCAAGATGTGCATGCAGTGCGGCGTCTGCTCGGGCTCCTGCCCGCTCGGTCCGCACTGGGAGCATCCGCCCCAGGAGATCTTCATGATGATCCGTGCCGGCAAGCGCGAGGACGTGCTCACTTCCAGCTCCATGTGGATGTGCACCTCCTGCTACAACTGCATCGCGCGCTGCCCGCGCGGTCTGCCGATCACCCACATCATGCACGGCCTGGCCACCTACGCGAAGCGTCTCGGCCTGCAGCCGAAGACGCAGCCGACCGCCAAGTTCTCGCAGCTGTTCTGGAACAACCTGACCAAGACCGGCCGCGTCAACGAACTGAAGCTGGGCCTCTCGCTCTACTTCATGAACGGTTTCGCCAACGGCATCAAGACTGCGCTGAAGATGCAGGACGTCGGCCTCGGTATGTACAAGACCGGCCGGCTCAACCCGCTGGAAATCCTGGGTGGCCACAGCATCAAGGATACGAGCGGGCTGCAGAAGATGTTGAAGAAGGCCTTCGAAATCGAAGAAGCCAAGATCGCCGAGTATAAAGGCTGAGGAGATTCCCATGGCGAAGCGTGAATATTCCTTTTACCCCGGTTGTTCTTCGCAGTCGAAGGCATCCTCTATTAACTACCTGAAGTCGACCCAGACCATCTGCGAAGAGCTGGACATCAAGCTCAACGAGATCCCGGACTGGAACTGCTGCTCCGCCTCCATCGGCTACGGCGGCGGCGGCGAGCTGCCGCG
>CAYQWR010000265.1:0-3499 GCA_964421235.1 uncultured Thiohalomonas sp.
TATCTGTTACGAAAGGTAACACTTGACGCAGCATCCGTTGATGCCTGTCGAGATAACGATTTCACCGCAAAGGCGCAAAGCACGCAAAGGCGATTCGAGATAAGAGGTGGGATGGTAACGGTCCGCAATGGATGCTCCCAACTTCCAGTACCTAAAATGAACATATTCTTTTGCTTAGCGTTCTTTGCGCCTTTGCGGTGAACCGCTTCTCTTATACGCCAATCCTGCGTTGCGCCGGGATGTGTTCGCTCCGCCAGTGGGTTAAGGCCCAGGCCCAGAGCGCGGCCGGTTCGGCCTGCTGCAACTGCGGCGGTGGCTGCTGGCCGAGGAAGGCGAGGGCCTGCCACAGGGCGGGGATGGGTCGGTGCGGGTCGAGGGGCGGGGCGTAGGTCTGCTTGGAGAGTTTCTCGCCGGCGGCGTTGACGGCGATGGGCAGGTGCAGGTAGGTCGGTGTCGGCAGCCGCAACAGGTGTTGCAGGTGGATCTGGCGCGGGGTCGAATCCAGCAGGTCGCTGCCGCGCACGATATCGGTGACGCCCTGGGCTGCATCATCGATCACCACGGCCATTTGGTAGGCCCACTGCCCGTCGGCGCGGCGCACCACGAAATCGCCGATCTCCCGCTCCAGCGCCTGGCGTTGCCGGCCCTGCAGCCGATCATCGAACGCCACTTCGCCCTCGGCAATCACGCGGATCGCCCGATCGGCGCGCGGCTCGTGCCGGGCGCTGCGGCAGGTGCCGGGATAGACGCCCGGCGGCAGTCTCAACTGCGCCGCAGCCTCGATCGCCTCCCGGCGCGAACAGCGGCAGGCGTAGGCATGGCCGTCGCGCAGCAGCGTGTCGAGCGCGGCGCGATAGGCGTCGCCGCGCCGGCTTTGATAAAGCACCGGGCCGTCCCACTGAAAGCCGTAGGCCTCCAGGGTGCGCAGGATCAGGTCGGCGGCCCCGGCCACCTCGCGCGGCGGGTCGATGTCCTCCATCCGCAGCAGCCAGCGGCCCGCGTGGTGTCTCGCCTCCAGATAGCTGGCCAGCGCCGCCACCAGCGAGCCGAAGTGGAGCGGACCGGTGGGCGAGGGGGCGAAGCGACCCACATAAAGCGGTTTCGGATTTGGAGTTCCGGATTCCGAAGGGTTGGGGGCGGCGTTCTGGTTCATGTGCTCGAATACTATGGTTGCGGTGTTTGGGACATCCGCAATAGCTCGGACATAAGATTAACCTCGGCGAGACCCGGAGCTTATCCAAACCACCGGGTAAACGCATCCACCGGCTCCCGTTGGGTGCGGTAGCGGTTCACCGCCGCCTCCGGGTCGGCGTAGCCGAGGGCGACGCCGCCGAGCAGGGCCAGTTCCGGTTCGATGCCCAGTTGTTCGCGCACCAGCTGCGGATAGTCGGCGACCGACGCCTGGGGGCAGGTGGCCAGCCCCAGCCCGCGGGCGGCCAGCATGAGGTTCTGCATGAACATGCCCATGTCGATCCAGGCCCCCTGGCCGAGGCGGCGGTCGAGGAACAGCAGCAGCCCCACCGGGGCGCCGAAGAAGTGGTAGTTGCTGTTCCAGGCGGCCAGTTGCTTGTCCGTGTCCTCGCGTTTGATCTCCAGCGCCTGGTAGAGCGCCAGGCCGCACTGTTTGCGCCGCCCCTTATAGGGTTCGAACCACTGTTCAGGATAGTAGCGGTAGTCGGCGGCCTCCGCGCCGGCGGCACGGGCCGCGATCATGGCCTGGGCCAGTTGTTCCTTGGCGGCGCCGCGCACCACGGCCACCTGCCAGGGCTGGATATTGACCCCCGACGGCGCCCAGCGCGCGGCGTCGAGAACGGCGCGGACCTGTGCGTCGCTGACCGGTTGGTCGAGAAAGGCCCGGGTGGCAAAGCGCCCGGTGATGGCATCCAATACGTCCATGGTTCCGCTCCGTTGATTATGTAGCGAAGAAAACGCGATTTTAACGGGTTTCGCGCTATGGTGGTGGCGGCGAAATCGTAGGGGTTTGCCTATGATTTTGATATTGAGCACTTGTGAGTGAGAGATGGCCATGGATATGTCGGATGACGAGGAGCGCATTGTCATCGAAAGCGTGCGCGCGGACGGTCGTAAATTCCGGCCGAGCGACTGGATCGAACGCATTGCGACCACGCTGGCGACCTTTGGCGCCGATCGCCGTTTGCGCTACGCGCGTGACGTCCAACCGTGTATGTTCAACGGCGAAAAATGCCTGGTGGTGGCGCGCCTTCTGGAGCAGCAAAACCCCGCCGCCTACCGCTTTATCCTGAAATTTGCCGAAGACAACAACTTGCGGGTGCAATCGGAGCGCCAGGGGTGCGAGGAGAAGGTGGCATTGGAGCAGCGCAAGTCGCCCGCACCGGCGGCCTGAATGAAGCGGGTCTGAAAAACCAAGAAGGGGCCGCAGGCCCCTTCTTCGCAGCGGTCGTCCCCGAGGGGTCATCCCATCTGTTTTTCGCGGATTTCATCCAGCGTTTTGCAGTCGATGCACAGCGCGGCGGTTGGCCGGGCTTCCAGACGGCGGATGCCAATCTCGACTCCGCAGGACTCGCAGTAGCCGTATTCGTCCTTGTCTATCTTGTCCACCGCCTCGTCGATCTTTTTGATCAACTTGCGCTCGCGGTCGCGGGTGCGCAATTCCATGGTGAATTCCGACTCCTGGGTGGCGCGGTCGTTGGGGTCGGGGAAATTGGCCGCCTCGTCCTGCATGTGGTGGACGGTGCGATCCACCTCTTCCATCAACTCGCGCTTCCACGCCCGCAGGATTTCGCGGAAATGGTCCTTCATCGGCGCGCTCATATACTCCTCGCCCTTCTTCTCCTGATAAGGAGTGAAGGAGGCGAAGCCTTCGACCGATGATGTCGTCTTCGGTTTGGCCGAAGCCTTTTTGGTTGCCGTGCTGCTTTTCATGGAAGTTGCGCTTTTCGTGCTGATGGTTTTGGTTTCGGCCACTGTTTTGGTCTTCGCCGGTGCCGGCTTCGCTGCCACAACGGGTTTCTTCGCGGGCGCGGGTTTCTTCGCCGCAGGCGTTTTCTTGGTCGGTGCCGCCTTCTCGGCAGCGGGGGCTTTCTTTGCTGTCGCCGCAGCCTTTGTGGCTGGCGCTTTCTTTGTCGGCATACGCCTGTCTCCTGACTGAGCGCAAAAACAAGCGGGCATAAATACCAGAAAGCCCCCGGTGCTGCAACTGCGAAAGTGTGCGAGGCCGGCGGCCGAAGGCTGCGACGGGCGGCGTTTCAGGAAAGCCTGCCTGCCGAGCGGCGGTGGCCGCTTGTACAAATTCCTGCACGCTGGGCTCCTTCGTACGCACGATTCTCCCGAATGGGGCGGGGCACCGCCTGCAATGGCGGCTTCGCTCCCGGCTCGGGTACACTATGCCGCCTTGAGCGAAACGCTACGGATTCCCTATGACCGAACTTGCTGCATTGCTATTCGACGTGGACGGCACGCTGGCCGACACCGAGCGCGACGGTCACCGTCCGGCCTTCAATCGCGCCTTCGCCGACGC
>CAYQWR010000266.1:0-3440 GCA_964421235.1 uncultured Thiohalomonas sp.
CGGCAGCCGGCAAACGCCTTCTGTCGCGCCTGCCGTGGCTGCTGCCGCTACTGCTGCTGGTCGCCTGCAGTGACGACCAGCCGCCCTACACGGAGAGCATCACCGCCTTCGGTGCCCCCGTGATATTCGACATCGATGGCGTAGCGGCAAGCCGGGCGCGGAGCGCCGTGGCGGCCGCCGTCGGCGACCTGAAGTACATCGAGGAGGCCACCGATCCGCTGCGGCCGGGCCCGCTCGGACGGACCAACCAGTTGCTGGCGGCCACCGGCGAGTTCTCGGCCAACCCCTCGCTGCTGCCGCTGATCGAGCAGGCGCAACGGCTGTCGCGGCAAAGCCACGGCCTGTTTAACCCGGCGCTGGGCAGGCTGCTCGCGTTATGGGGCTTTGAACAGGAGTCGCCGCACGGGCCGCCGCCGGCTGCCGCTCAGGTCGCCGCGCTGGTGGCGCTCCACCCGTCGCCGGATGACATCACCATCGACGGCATCCGCATGAATTGCCGCAATGCGGCGGTACGCCTCGATTTCGGTGACTATGGCCGCGGCTATGCCCTGGACGCCGCCCTGGCGCGCCTGCGTGGCGCCGGCATCCAGGCCGCCAGCCTGGTCACTGCCGGCGCCGCCGCCCGCATCGGGGGCGACATCACGGTGACCATCAACGTGACCGGCGCCGACGGCAAAACCCCGCTGGCACGTATCAGCCTGCTGCCCGACGAGGTGGCCTACACCGTCAGCGCGGCGCGCCGCAGCTACGTCTATCGCGGCAAGCGCTACTCTGCGGTACTCAATCCGGCGACCGGACGACCGGCACAAGAGGTGTACGCGGTCACGGCGTTCGGCCACAGCCTGGCCCGGGCGGCGGCCAGCGCCACCGCGCTGTTCGTGGCCGGCCCCGAGGGCTGGGCAACGGCGGCTCACGACCTCGGCGTCGACCGCGCCCTGCTGATAGACGCCGAGGACACGGTGCACATCACCCCTGCGTTGCAAGGGCGCGTTGCCATGGACGACGAAGGAGAGGCTCCGGTGGTGGATGGGTTATAATAGGCAACCGACGATTATGCCTGCTGACGCCGCCACACTTGCCACCCCTCACATCGGACCGGGCGACCGCCTGGGGCTGATGCTGTTCTTCGCCGCCGCACTCCACGCCATCGTCATCCTCGGCATCACATTCATACCGAGCAAACACAAGAATGTGCCGCTGCCGCTGACCATGGAGGTGATCCTGGTCCACAGCAAGAGCGATCAAAAGCCGGACAAACCCGATTATCTGGCGCAGGTGACGCAACGGGGCGGCGGCAACGTCAAGGAAAAGCGGCGTCCCTCCAGCCCCTTCGCCAATACCACCTCGTTGAGCGAAAAAGGGGATGCGATGCAGACCCAGCCGCTGATGGCGCCGCCGCCGCAGCAGGCGCAAAATCCACATCAGGTGATCACGACCGACCAGCGTTCGTCGCTGCACGCACGGGTCAAACCGGGTCAACAACGCCCGGAAGCGCCGCAAAGCACCACCGCTCCCAATCTGATCCCGCCGAGCGAAGAGGTCGCGCGGCTCTCCGCCGAGATCAGCCAGCGGGTCGAAACCTATGCCAAAATGCCGCGGCAGAAATACATCACCGCCAATACCCAGGAGTACGTCGCCGCCAGCTATGAAGAGGCGTGGCGACTGAAGGTGGAGCGCATCGGCAACCTCAACTACCCGGACGCCGCCAAGCGCCAGAACCTGTCCGGCAACCTGCTGCTCGATGTCGCCATCAACCCCGACGGCTCGCTGCGCAAGGTGTCGGTGATGCGCTCCTCCGGCTATCGCATCCTGGACGACGCCGCCGTACGCATCGTCAAGCTGGCCGCCCCGTTCGCGCCGCTGTCACCGGCCCTGCGCAAGGAGACCGACGTCCTGCACATTCTGCGCACCTGGCAGTTCCAGAGCGACAACAGTCTGGCGACGCGATAAGCGCCTTGCGACCACCGCCGCCGTTACCGATACTAACGCCATGAGCGACAACCCCTCCCTGCGCAACCATTTCCTGATCGCCATGCCCGGCCTGGCGGACCCCAACTTTTCGCACACGGTCACCTACATCTGCGACCACAACGATGAGGGTGCGCTCGGCATCATCATCAACCGGCCGATGGATCTGACCCTGGGCGAGGTGCTCGACCACATGGAGATCCAGCACAGCGACCATGTCGATCCCGGCGTACCGGTCTACCTGGGCGGACCGGTACAGTCGGAACGAGGCTTCCTGCTGCACACCCCGGTCGGGGCCTGGTCATCGAGCCTGTGCGTAACCGACCATATCGCTCTGACCACCTCGCGCGACATCCTCACCTCCATCGCCCACGGCGAGGGCCCCCGCGATTACCTGCTGGCGCTGGGCTATGCCGGTTGGGGTGCCGGCCAGCTGGAGCACGAGATCGCACAAAACGCCTGGCTGTCCGGTCCGGCCGACACGCAGATCCTGTTCAAGATGGCGACCGACGAACGCTGGGAGGCGGCCGCCGCCCTGCTGGGGGTCGATCTCAACCTGCTGACCGGCGAGGCCGGTCATGCTTGAAGAACGCCGGGGCGAGATGCGAGGTGCGAGGTGCGGGAGCAGGGGCGCGCTGCGCCCGCCCGTATCCAATGGAACCCGCGCAAAGCGCACCCATCCCCGCGTCCCTGGTATCGCGCCCCTCGTATCCTTTCTTCATCTCCATGGCTGACGCCGTTCTGCTCGGCTTCGATTACGGCACCAAGCGCATCGGCATCGCCGTCGGTCAAACCCTTACCGGCACCGCCAGTGCCCTCGCCACCATCGCCGTGCACAACGGCCGGCCCGACTGGGACGCCATCGGCCGGCTGCTGGCCCAATGGCAACCGGCAGCGCTGGTGGTCGGCCGCCCATGCAGCATGGACGGAAGCGAACACGAACTCACCAAAGCCGCACGGCGCTTTGGTAATCAGCTGGCGGGCAGGTACAATCTCACCGTCCACACGGTCGACGAACGACTGACCTCGTTCGAAGCCGAGCTGGAGCTGCGGGGAGAGGGCGGCGGAGCCGGGAAACAGGGGGTGGACGCCGTCGCGGCGCGCCTCATACTGCAAACCTGGCTGGACCAATGCGCTGCCGAGGCAAAGAGATGACCAAGACGAGCCACTACGACATCGAGCAAACGCTGACGGCCATGGCCGCCGAGCTGCAGCGGCAATTGCAGGCGCGAGGCATCGCCGAACCGTGCCTGATCGGCATCCATACCGGCGGCGCCTGGGTGGCGCAGCGGCTGCACGCGCTGCTGCAGTTGTCCGAGCCCCTGGGAACGCTCGACATCAGCTTCTATCGCGACGACTTCTCGCGCATCGGCGTCCACCCCCAGGTCAAGCCGTCCAACCTGCCGTTCGACGTCGAGGGGCGCGCTGTCGTTCTGGTGGACGACGTGCTCTACACCGGCCGCACCGTGCGC
>CAYQWR010000267.1:0-501 GCA_964421235.1 uncultured Thiohalomonas sp.
TCGTCACCTCCATGTCCGGCCAGACCATCGAGGTGCTCAACACCGACGCCGAGGGGCGGCTGATCCTGTGCGACGCCCTCACCTACATCAAGAAATTCGACCCCGAGGTGGTGATCGACATGGCCACCCTCACCGGTGCCTGCATCGTCGCCCTGGGCAGCCAGGCCGCCGGCCTGCTGGGCAACGATCAGGCCCTGGTCGACGACCTGCTCGCCGCCGGCCGGACGAGTGGCGACCGCGCCTGGCAACTGCCGCTGTGGCCGGAATACGACGAGCAGCTCAAGAGCCCGTTCGCCGACATGGCCAACATCGGCGGCAAGGAGGCCGGCACCATCACCGCCGCCTGCTTCCTCTCCCGCTACGCCAAGGAGTACCGCTGGGCCCACCTGGACATCGCCGGCACCGCCTGGAAGAGCGGAAACGGCAAGGGCGCGACGGGACGGCCCGTTCCCCTGTTGTTGCAGTATCTGCTCGACAAAGTGGCAAGTGACAAGTGACAAG
>CAYQWR010000267.1:601-3374 GCA_964421235.1 uncultured Thiohalomonas sp.
TGGCAAGTGGCAAGTGGCAAGTGGCAAGTGGCAAGTGGCAAGTGGCAAGTGGCAAGTGGCAAAAAATGCTTCGCTTGTAACTTGAAACTTGCAACTTGAAACTGGTGAAAACATGACGCGCATAGATTTCTACATCCTGGAAGGTGCCGATGACAGGAACGCCGACGGCACCATGATCGCCTGCCGGGTGGCGGAGAAGGCCTATCAGGCCGGCCACAGGGTCTATATCCATGCCGGCGACGCCCCCCAGGCGGAGCGGCTCGACCAGCTGCTGTGGACCTTCCGTCAGGGCAGCTTCGTGCCGCACCAGCGGCTGGCGCCGGGCGAGGCCGCCGACCCGGCGACGCCGGTACACATCGGCTGGGACGGGGAGCCGGAGCCCCACGACGACGTTCTGATCAACCTCACGGCGGAGGTGCCGCTGTTCTTCAGCCGGTTCCAACGGGTAGCGGAGATCGTGCCGGCCGACGAAGGAGCCAAGCAGCAGGGGCGCACGCGGTACAAATTCTACCGCGACCGCGGCTATCAACTGGAAATGCACACGCTTACACCGGGATGACGTCATGACCGACAACCAGGACGACCTTTTCGCGCCGGGCGCCAAGGCCTCCGGCAGCAAGCCGGACCTGCTCGGCGAGCTGCACTCCATCAAGGGGCTGCTCGACGACGAACTGCACACGGCGGCAGCCGTCGACAACAATGCGATCCCGGTGCTGGACGAGGTGGTCGTGCCGTCGCCGCCTGCCGCCGTGCCGCGGGCGTCGTCCGCTGCACCGCAGGCGACCGCCCGCCGCTCCCCCCCATCGCCCGCGCTGGAACAGGAAATGGAGGCGATGGTCGACCGTATCATCGACAAGGAGATGCCGCGCATCCGGGTCGAGCTCAAGCGCGTAATGCTGGCCGAACTGCGCCTGCGCGGCGTGCTGAAATAGCCTTCCCCGAAGGGGCGAAAGCCCCGGCACCATCGGGTATAATCCCGCCCCATCCTTAAAAGAGACCAACCACGGAGAACACGGAGCACACGGAGAAAGACGATTCATTGCCTGTCCAGGCTCGTACCCACCGCCTCAGACAGATGAGTCCTCCGCCTCCTCCGTACCCCATGCGGGGTGTGAATACCCTCCGTGGTTCTGTACCGGGCACAAAAAGAACAGCATGGACAAGACTTACGAACCCCACAGCATCGAGCAGCGCTGGTACCAGACCTGGGAGCAGAACGGCTGGTTCGCCCCCGCCAGCGACAGCGGCGCCAATGCCGACGCCTACTGCATCATGATCCCGCCGCCCAACGTCACCGGCAGCCTGCACATGGGCCATGCGTTCCAGGACACCATCATGGACGCGCTGATCCGCTACCACCGCATGCGCGGCGACAACACCCTGTGGCAGCCGGGCACCGACCACGCCGGCATCGCCACCCAGATGGTGGTGGAGCGGCGTCTGCTGGCCGAGGGCAAGACCCGCCATGAGCTGGGGCGCGAGAAGTTCCTCGACGAGGTGTGGAAGTGGAAGGGCGAGTCCGGCGGCACCATCACCCGCCAGCTGCGCCGCATGGGCGCCTCCCCCGACTGGGCGCGCGAGCGCTTCACCATGGACGAGGGGCTCACCGACGCGGTCAAGGAGGTCTTCGTCCGCCTCTATGAAGAGGGTCTGATCTACCGCGGCAAGCGCCTGGTCAACTGGGACCCGGTGCTGCACACCGCCGTCTCCGACCTGGAGGTCGTCTCCGAGGAGGAGAACGGCTACATGTGGCACTTCCGCTACCCGCTCTCCGACGGCAGCGGCCATCTGGTGGTCGCCACCACCCGCCCCGAGACCATGCTCGGCGACAGCGCCGTGGCGGTGAATCCGGAGGACGAGCGTTATAAGCACCTGGTGGTCAAGACCCTCACCCTGCCCCTGGTGGGCCGCGAGATCCCCATCATCGCAGACGACTACGTGGACGCCGAATTCGGCACCGGCTGCGTCAAGATCACCCCGGCCCACGACTTCAACGACTACGCCGTCGGCCAGCGCCACCACCTGCCGCTCTTCAACATCTTCACCATCGACGCCAAGATCAACGACGACGCGCCCGAGCAGTACCGCGGCCTCGACCGCTACGAGGCGCGCGATCAGATCGTGCGCAACCTGAAGGAACTGGACCTGCTGGAGAAGATCGACGACCACAAGCTGATGGTGCCGCGCGGCGACCGCTCGCACTCGGTCATCGAGCCGCTGCTCACCGATCAGTGGTACGTCAAGGTCGGCCCGCTGGCCGAGGAGGCGATCAAGGTGGTCGAGGACGGCCGCATCCGCTTCGTGCCCGACAACTGGAAGAACACCTACTTCGACTGGATGCACAAGATCGAGGACTGGTGCATCTCCCGCCAGATCTGGTGGGGCCACCGCATCCCCGCCTGGTACGACGAGGAGGGCAACGTCTACGTCGGCCGCGACGAAGTGGAGGTGCGCGACAGACACAAGCTCGGCTTCGAGGTGAAGCTGCGCCAGGACGAGGACGTGCTCGACACCTGGTTCTCCTCCGCCCTGTGGCCCTTCTCCACCCTGGGCTGGCCGCAGCAGAGCGCCGCGCTCAAGACCTTCTACCCCACCAGCGTGCTGGTGACCGGCTTCGACATCATCTTCTTCTGGGTCGCCCGCATGATCATGATGGGTCTGAAGTTCATGGGCGACGTGCCGTTCCGCGAGGTCTACATCCACGGCCTGGTGCGCGATGCCCACGGCCAGAAGATGTCCAAGTCCAAGGGCAACGTGCTCGACCCCATCGACC
>CAYQWR010000268.1:0-3356 GCA_964421235.1 uncultured Thiohalomonas sp.
TCCCACCGCCGTCCATTTCGCCGCGATTCGGATTTATGCTCGCCGGCGGACTGACCGTCGTTGTGGCCCTCTATGGTTTCATCAACGCCTGGCGTCCGCGCATCGAACGCGTCACCCTGCGCACTGCGAAGCTGCCGGCCGGCAGCCCGCCCCTGCGCATCGCACTGATCTCCGACGTGCACGTCGGCGCCATCGTCGGCGCGCGCCGGTTGGATATCATTCTGGCGAAGCTGCGCGCCCTCGAACCGGACCTGCTGATCTCCGCCGGCGACTTGATCGACGGCCAGCCCGGCCACATCGACCACCTGGCGCAAAAACTGGCCGCGTTCGAACCGCGCTACGGAAAATTCGCGGTGACCGGCAATCACGAATACTTCGTCGGCATCGAACCGGCGCTGGCCTTCCATCACGCCGCCGGCTTCACCCTGCTGCGCGGCACCGCCGTGGAGGTAGGCGACATGCTCAACCTGGTCGGCGTCGACGACCCCACCGGCCGGCGCATGAACAAACCCACCTATATCGACGAACTCACACCGCTCGCCGCAGCGGCACCGGAACGGTTCACCTTTCTGCTCAAGCACCAACCACTGGTCGACAACCGGGCCGTCGGCAAATTCGACGTGCAGGTATCGGGACATGTCCATAAAGGACAGATATTTCCGTTCGGCCTGCTGGTGCGCCTGCGCTATCCCATCGCCACCGGCCTCACCGCACTGGCGCACGGCTGGATCTACGTGAGCCGCGGCACCGGCACCTGGGGCCCGCCGCTACGGGTGGGCGCGGCACCGGAGATCACCCTGTTCGAATTGCGACCGACGCATGAATAAGCGTTCCGAATTGATATCCAGTTGGCGGCTTTCCGTCAGAACCCGTCTCACTATTCAAAACCAAATGACTTAACCACGGGGAACACGGGGTGCACGGGGAATCCAATGAGCATTGGATCTGCATGGCCACGGATTTTCACGTTAAATTCCCTGTGTCCCCCGTGTTCCCCGTACCCAAAGGGCATAAATGTTCCCCGTGGTTGATATCTTGCGTTGGTGAATCTTGATGCAACGCGTAGCCTCTCCATCATCCACAAGGACCGCGAGACAAACCATTCGCGATTGCTATAATGGTCCGGTCCCCACCAACGGACCCGCTACCCCATGACGACGCAGGAACACCTCAGCGCCCTGCCGACCGGTTACCGGCTGCACGAATACGAGATCGCCTCGGTACTCGGCGTGGGCGGTTTCGGCATCACCTACCTCGCCACCGACACGCAGCTCGGCATGCGGGTGGCGATCAAGGAATATCTCCCCAACACCCTCGCCGTGCGCGCCGACAACAGCACGGTGCTGCCCAAATCCAAGACCGACGAAGAAGGCTATCGCTGGGGCCTCGATCGCTTCATGAAGGAGGCGCAGACCCTGGCGCGCTTCCGTCACCCCAACATCGTGCGCGTGCTGCGCTTTTTCGAGGCCAACGGCACCGGCTACACGGTGATGGAATACGAGGAAGGCCAGAATCTGGTCGAATACCTGCGCGCCCACCCGCTGGCGATGCGCGAGCCGGAGATCCTCAAGCTGCTGCTGCCGCTGCTGGACGGTTTGAAACGGGTGCATGCCGCCGGTTTCCTGCATCGCGACATCAAGCCCGCCAACATCTACCTGCGCAGCGACGGCACGCCGGTCCTGATCGACTTCGGTTCCGCGCGCCAGGCAATGGGCTCGCACACCCAGAGTCTCACCTCGGTGTTCACTCCCGGCTATGCGCCGTTCGAACAGTATTTCGCCGACGGCCGGCAAGGACCGTGGACCGACATCTATGCGCTGGGCGCCGTGCTCTACCGGCTCGCCGCCGGCGAATCGCCGCCCGACGCGGCGAAGCGAATCAAAGACGACACGCTGACGCCCGCATCGATCCGCGGCAAAGGCCGTTACAGCGCCGGCTTCCTGCATGCCATCGATCAGGCGTTGATGATGAACGAGGAGGCACGGCCGCAGACCATCGATGAGTGGCTCTCACTGCTGGTATCGACACGCGTGCCCGCGCCGAAACCCGCAGCTCCGGCAACGCACAACGCCGACGCACCGACTGTCGCCATCGCCGCCGGTCAGGCAAGGCCGGTTCATGCCGCCGCCGCGGCTGCAACACCAAGGGCGCAGCGTCCGCACACCACGCCGCGGAAGAAGGGAAGCCCCGTCAAGACGTTGTTATTCGTCATTCTCGCCGTTGTCCTCGCGGGCGGTGTTCTGAAACACATCAAACAGCGCAAGGCCCATGCCCTTGCCGTTGCCGCCGCACCGGCACAACCTTCCGCGCCGGAGGCACCTGCGACCCCGCCCCCGACGCCGCAGGTTACCGAAGCGGTTAAGAACATACCGACACCACCAGCGGCACCAGCCGACAACCAGATCCTGCCCCTACCGGATACGAACGAGGGCAATCAAATCGCACCCAACACCGCCAACACACCACGATCGACGCCGCCACAACAACCCAGCCGCGGCGATTCGCAGGTTCAACGCTTCACCCAGGCCGACACCAACGGCGACGGCTACCTGTCACGCGATGAAGCCTCCGCCGCCTTTCCACGCATGGCCCGTTATTTTAACCGCATCGACGCGAATCGAGACGGCCTGCTTTCGGAACAGGAGATCAGGCAGTTCCTTGAGCGGCAGCGGGGGCGGGAATTCGCCAGGCGACAGGGACGCTATCAAGGCCAGTAATCAGCTACGCCCGATTCACTTCGCTGAAAACCGCTAACGCGGTTGCCTTGCTTTGCGCACCCGTCCCGGCGCGGCCATACTGTCAACGAACAGGATCGCAAGGGAGAGCGCGCCATGACACGAATACTCGCCATCAACGGTTCCTATCGCGACGACGGCATCACCGATCAGGCCGTGGAGGCAACGGCGCAAGGCGCGCGCGCAGCCGGCGCCGACGTGGAGATCATATTACTGCGCGATTACCCCATCGAATTCTGCCTCAACTGCCGCGAATGCACCCAGCAACCCGGCGAGACGCCCGGCAACTGCGTGCAGCACGACGGCATGGCCGAACTGGTGGCGAAGATCGAGGCGGCCGACGGCTACATCCTCGCCTCCCCCACCAACTTCTTCACCGTCACCGCCCTGTTCAAGCGCTTCGAAGAACGCCTGATCGTCTACGCCTATTGGCCGTGGGAGATGAATGGGCCGCAACTACGCAAGGCGCACAGCAAAAAGAAACCGGCCGTCCTCATCACCTCCAGCGCCGCCCCCGGCCTCATGGGACGGCTGCTTTTCAACACGATGAAGCAACTGAAGATGACCGCCAAGACCATCGGCGCGGAAAGCGTCGGAACCTTGTTTGTCGGCCTGATCGGC
>CAYQWR010000269.1:0-3348 GCA_964421235.1 uncultured Thiohalomonas sp.
CGCACCGGCGCACCGGCACCCGCGGGCTCTGTTCCCTGCAACATAAGCCAGTCCGTCGCCGACGCTGTGCCGGCGCCGAGCAGACCGCCGATGCAGCACGATGCGACACAGGCATTTTTCAAAAATTTATACGACATAGCTCCTCCCACCTTTTCACAAAAAAGGCTTTAGTTATAGTGTTTACGGCTTATCCAACACGTACCCTTGATGCACCAGATCGACGATGCGCACGATCCCGCCGGGCACGACGACCGCAACCGGATTGATCTTCGGTGCGTGCCCTAGCTGTTTGGTGAAACTGTGAATCGTGTTGTCGCAGGCGGAAAAACGCACACCGTTCTGCGCCAACATATCGACGCGGTCTTTGTTCGCATTTTTCGCAAACAACAACCGCAAACCGGGACCAAATGCCACCACTTCGACATCCACTCGATCGGGACCGTAGTGATTCAGCAGGTTCTGCGCCACGTTGAGCACCAGATTCTGCTTGGCTGGCGACATGTCGCTTATCTGCAACACAACCTTGGTGTCAGCGAAGGGTTTATCCACTGCCGGAGAAGCAGTGGACGCCGTTGCATAGATCAAGGAACACAAAAGCAGCGACCTAGCCACGAGTTTTAAAGCGAACATAGTTAAATTCCTCCCGAAATCCCAAGCGATATCGCGCGCCCGGCCTCCTGCCGGGGACACACGCCTTGTGGCCACGAGTAGCAGACGACCCCTATAACGGCTTTATTCCTTATCCGCCGGTAAAATTCCGGTGGGAATATTTCGCGAGGAAGAAGCGTCAATAACAAGGTGTGGAGGAGATTCAAACAACTATAAATAGTGGGGGCGTTGTGAATATGGCTATATTCATACGGCTGTGTCGTAACCGGGAACTTCGGCAGAAGTTGGAGGAGAGTCGACCGCATCTGTATCGCGTCGCCTACGCCTGGTGTCACGATTCGTCGATAGCGGATGACCTGGCGCAGGAGGCCTTGTCGAAGGGATTGCGGCTGATCAACCAGTTGCGCGATCCGGAGGCATTGTATGCCTGGCTGTTCCGTATCCTGAACAACTGCTGGCACGATCATCTGCGCAAACGTCGCGACATGGTGGAATTCGATGAAAATGAATTCATCCATCCGTCGACGCCGGAAACACTGGTGGCGCAGCAACAAAAGGTCCGCCAAGTGCGCGACGCGATCGCAAATCTGCCGGTCAATCAACGGCAGGTAGTCACGCTGGTCGACCTCGAAGGCTTCAGCTATACCGAAGTCGCGACGATCCTCGAGATCCCGGTGGGCACAGTAATGAGTCGTTTGTGTCGGGCGCGTCGCGCCCTGGTCGATTTACTGACTCCGCACGATGCGGAACTCAGTGGTGAGAAAAGGCGGATCAGGAGAGTGAAATGAACCGAGATCAGGCATTTTCTGAAGAGGCGATCAACTCCTATGTCGACAATCAACTGACGCCAGAAGAGAAGATTCGGTTTTATCAGGAACTGGAGCAGGACAGCGCCGTAGCACAATACGCCTGCCGTCTGCGCAGTCTCAGGGAAATGGTGCAGGATGCGTATAACCCGTCGACATTGCCGCCACCGTCGTCACAGCGGCAGCAGCGCAAGAAACTGAGTTGTTACGGTATTGCCGCGGCATTGTTGATGTTTGTGGTCGGTGCCTGCGTCGGCTGGTTTTCGCGCGGCGGCCTGCCCGAACAGCACATGGCAACCGCAACGCCGGCAAGTTGGAATACCCCCGTAGCTCGCGCCCACAACGTGCTGTTGCATATCAGCGACGATGATCCGCAGCATTTCCGCACAGCCATGGCTGAAGCGAAACAGATGCTGGCACGTGCGCACGCGCAAGGGGTGGCGCTTCATCTGGAGATACTGACCAACGACAGCGGCCTGGATTTGTTGCGCACGAGTCTCTCGCCCTACCGACAGGAGATCGCTCAGCTGGCCCGACGCTATCCGAACGTCGCCTTTCTCGCCTGTGGCAAGACGCTGCAGCATTTGCGGGAACGGGGTGTCCACTACCGGCTGTTACCCCAGGCCAAAGTGGTTCCATCGGCACTGGATGAAATAGTCCAGCGGATGGAGAGCGGCTGGGTCTATGTACGTGTTTAGCGAATCGGGACGGCCAGAGCCTATAGGCATGAGGGCGTCCCGCCGCACCTGAACAAGGCCGACCTCGGCACCCAAATAAAAAAGCCCCGCTGTCGCCAGCGGGGCTTTTTCGCGCAGCAGGTGTGCGGCAGGGCTTACATCATGCCCATATCGCCCATACCACCCATGCCGCCCATACCACCCATACCGCCCATATCCGACGCGCCCTGTTCGTCCTTCGGCAGCTCGGCAACCATCGCCTCGGTGGTGATCATCAAGCCCGCCACGGAGGCGGCGTTCTGCAGTGCGGAACGGGTCACCTTGGTCGGGTCGAGGATGCCCATATCGATCATGTCGCCGAAGTCACCATTGGCGGCGATTTAACCGAAGTTGCCCTAGCCTTCCTTCACCTTGTTGACGATGACGGAGGGCTCGTCGCCGGCATTGGAGACGATCTGGCGCAGCGGCTCTTCCATGGCACGACGGGCGATGCTGATGCCCACGTCCTGCTCGTGGTTGTCGCCTTTCAGCGACTTGACTGCGTTCAGGGCACGGATCAAAGCGACGCCGCCGCCGGGGACCACGCCCTCTTCCACCGCGGCACGGGTGGCGTGCAGCGCGTCTTCGACGCGCGCCTTCTTCTCCTTCATCTCCACCTCGGTCGCGGCGCCGACCTTGATCACCGCGACGCCACCGGCCAGCTTGGCCATACGCTCCTGCAGCTTCTCGCGATCGTAGTCCGAGCTGGTCTCTTCCATCTGCGCACGGATCTGCTCGACACGGGCCTTGATGTCCTCGGCCTTGCCGGCACCGTCGATGATGGTGGTGTTTTCCTTGGCCACCACGATCTTCTTGGCGGTGCCCAGGTCGTTCAGGGTCGCCTTCTCCAGCGACAGGCCGACCTCTTCGGAGATCACCTGGCCGCCGGTGAGGATGGCGATGTCCTGCAGCATCGCCTTGCGGCGATCGCCGAAGCCCGGCGCCTTGACGGCGGCAACCTTGACGATACCGCGGATGGAGTTGACCACCAGGGTGGCCAGGGCCTCGCCTTCCACGTCCTCGGAGATGATCAGCAGCGGTCTGCTGGCCTTGGCCACGCCTTCCAGCACCGGCAACAGCTCGCGGATGTTGGAGATCTTCTTGTCGTGGATCAGGATGTAGGGATTTTCCAGCTCGGCCGTCATGGTCTGCTGGTTGTTGACGAAATAGGGGGAGAGGTAGCCGCGGTCGAACTGCATGCCCTCGACCACGTCCAG
>CAYQWR010000270.1:0-1014 GCA_964421235.1 uncultured Thiohalomonas sp.
ATAGAGGATGTTCATGATCGCCTCTTTCCCGAGATAATGGTCGATGCGGAAGATCGAGTCTTCCGGAAACACCGACAGCGCGACGCGGTTGAGTTCCCGCGCCGAGGCCAGGTCGCGTCCGAACGGCTTTTCCACGATGACGCGGCCCTGATCGGCCAGGCCCACCACACCGAGCCCTTTGATCACCGTGGCAAACAGCGCGGGCGGGATGGCGAGGTAGTGCGCCGGGCGCCGGGCATTGCCCAGCGCCTGCTTGAGCGCCTGGAACGTGGCCGGGTCGTTGTAATCGCCGTTCACATACCGCAACAGGGCAAGCAAGCGGTCGAGGGCGCCGCGGTCATCGATCTTGCCGGCCAGGGCGATGCTGTCCGTCGCGTGCTTCCTCAGTTGCGCCAGGCTCCGTTTCGAGCCGGCGACGCCGATCACCGGCACCTTAAGGACGCCGCGCTTGGCCATGGCGTACAGCGCCGGAAAGATCATCTTGCGGGCGAGGTCGCCGGTGACACCGAAGATCACCAGCGCGTCCGCCGCTGTCGTGCGACTGTGGTGTTGGCCCATCCCTGTGCTCCCTTTTTTTCCATTATTTCCCCCTTGAGACCGCCGCCGATACGGCTCGTTCACTGCCACCGGCGCTGCGCCACGGCAATGCCGCGAAGGGCCCGCGCAGCACTAGGCCGGCCGGCGGCCCCACCATAGTTTCCGAGCAAAATCATAGGCCATGAGCAGCGCACCCGCGGCGAAGACCACATCGCCCGGCATGCGCAGCCACTGCCAGAGCACCGTGGTGTCGTAGAAGCTCAGGCTGCGGGCGTAGGCATAGCCGTGGCTGTACACCGCTTCCAACTGCGGCCAGCCGATTGGGTAGAAATTCAGCACGACCCACATCACCATGCCGAGGTTATAGAGCCAGAAGGCCCATACCCCAAGACGATCGCTCCAGGGGCGCTCGGCGGTGAGATAGCGCAACACCATGTAGATGAGTCCAATGGCGAGCAGGCCGAAGGCGCCGAACAT
>CAYQWR010000270.1:1024-3335 GCA_964421235.1 uncultured Thiohalomonas sp.
GAAGGTGCCGTGCTCGTAATAGTTGACCAGCGGCGCGTTGAGTGTGCCGCCGCCAAACACGCCGGCGCCGACGAAGTTCCAGAATGCCGAGCCCAGGATGTAGAGATAGGCCAGCCGGTAGGGAAAATCGCCTTGCTCGGCAATGTGCTGGCGCTGCTTGATCGCCTCTATGACCAGCAGGAACAGCGGCAATACTTCAAGAAACGAGAACAGGCTGCCGACGCCGAGCCACAGCCCCGGTTCGCCCGCCCAGTACAGATGATGACCGGTGCCGAGGATGCCGCTCACCAGGATTAAGATCCACTCGAACAACACCGCGCGTTCGACTAACTGGCGCGACACCAGCCCCAGGGCCATCAGGAAGTAACCGGTGATGGCGGCGGTAAAGAGTTCGAAGGCCCACTCCACCCACAGGTGCACCACCCACCAGCGCCAGAAGTCGGTGAGGGTGAAGGACGGATTGGGTTCCGCCAGCGGCACCATGCCGAACACATAGATCACCGCCACGCCCAGGGTGCTGTACCAGAGCAGGTGTTCGATGCGGAACAGACCGTAGAGCGATCCGGCAGCCGTAAACAACGTTTTCAACGTCGGCCAGAAAGCGCGCAGCAGCACCAGGCTCCAGACCAAGAGGCCCGCGAAGAACAGGATCTGCCAGAAGCGTCCCAGCTCGAGATAGGATAAGCCCTGGTTGCCGAACCAAAACCAGTGTTGGTCGATCACGCCCATGATACCCAAGTAGTTACCGATCAGCGCGCCGGCGACGATCACCACCAACACCCAGAAGATCAGGTTGACCAGCAAGCGCTGCCCCACCGGCTCGCGCTTGCCGATCAGCGGCGCGAGGAACAGGCCGGCCCCGATCCAGCTCACGCCGATCCAGGCAATGGGCGCCTGCAGGTGCACGTCGCGCAGAAAGGCGAACGGCAGCCAACTGCCGATGTCGATGCCGTAGAAACCAGTGCGCTCGGTGTAATAGTGCGCGAGGATACTGCCGGCGCCGATCTGCACCAGCAGCAGGGCCGCTACCAACAGAAAATATTTCCCTAACGCCCGCTGGCTCGGCGTCGGCGCGGCGAAACCTTGCAGCGTGGGCTCGTAGGTTTCGCCGGCGGCTTTCGGCTCGATATAGAGGCGAAAGATCACCAGCACCGCGCCGATGGCAAAGAACACCAGAGTGAGCGAGGCCCAGGTCCACTGAAAGGTAGCGGCGGTGGGCGCGTTACCGACCAGCGGTTCGGCCGGCCAGTTGCTGGTCCAGGAAGCGTCTTGGCCCGGACGGCGCGCCACGGTGGTCAGCGACGAGTACAGCAGGAAGTCGGCGGTCTGCGCCGCGCTGGCCGTATCCAGGCCACGGGCGCGCGTGTAACCCTTGACGGCGGCATCGTTCAGCAGCGACGGCGCGATGCGCCCGCGCAGGGTAATGACGGCATCGGCCACGGCCTCCGACAACACAACCGTCGGCTGGCTCAAGTCGATGCCCTGCAATGCGGCCTGCATCGCCCGCGTGATGCCGGACTGCTGGTCGGAGGTCAGTTGCGCAAAGGGCTTGCCGTGGCGAGCTTGCGCTAGATTTTTTTGCACCTCCCTGGCAAGCTGCACCAGATATTCGGCGGTGTAGTCCTCGCCGAAATACGAACCCATGCCGTAGAGACTGCCGTAGTCCATCAGGTCGGCCCGCTGGAACGCGGATTTGCCGGCGACAATATCGGCGTCGGTCATCACGATCTGGCCGGACACCGTGACGAACTGGTCGGGCAACGGCGGCGCTTCGCGATAGGTGAGATGGGTGGCCCAGAGCATGGCGCCCCAGCAACTCAGTGTCACCGCCAGCAGGATCCAGATCAAGATCCTGCTGACCTTGTCCTGGGGTGCCCTTTCGAAGACCGGAGCCTGGGTGGAAATCATGGCGATTCCTAAAATGCGGTCGGTAATGCTTACCTGTCTTGTCCGAGATTGGAAGATATTAGCTTGTCCAGGAGATGTAATGCATCGTCGAATTTATACACATGAAAGGCGCCGGTGGCCAATTCGTAGTCGATGATTTGCTGCGGCGTCATTTGCTCTATGTGCATTATGATGGAACGCAGCGAATTTCCGTGGGCGGAAATCAGTACGGTCTCACCATTCCGAAGATGCGGCACAATGCGTTCCCTGTAATACGGGATGGTCCTTGCCGCGGTCATTTTCAGACTCTCGCCGTTGGGCGGCGGGATATCGTAACTGCGGCGCCACAGGTGCACCTGTTCCGCGCCGAAGTGCCGGCCGGCCCATTCCTTGTTCAGGCCCTGCAGATCGCCGTAATACCGTT